>CAZCRA010000021.1:0-34990 GCA_964500945.1 uncultured Verrucomicrobiales bacterium
TGACGAATGACGAATGACGAGTGACGAGTGACGAGTGACGAGTGACGAGTGACGAGTGACGAGTGACGAATGACGAATGACGAATGACGAATGACGAATGACGAATGACGAATGACGAGTGGGGAATGGGGAACGGGAATGGGGAATGGGGATTTTTGATTGGGGATTGGGAGGAGGTGCGAGGAGTGGTGCTGGCGGAAGGCGGAAGGGCCCTCGCTACTTTGGGAAGGCAACGGGTTTTCCGGTGGTGCGGAGGATGGGCATGGGGGCTTCCACTTCGCGGAGGTAATCGGCGAGGGTGGAGGCGAGTTGGCGGGCGATTTCCGGTTCTGAATCGAAGCGGTTGTTCGATTCGCCGAGGTCTTCCTCGAGGTGGAAGAGTTCGAAGGATTGATTTCCGTGGTAGTAGAGGAGTTTCCACGGGCCCTGGCGGATGGTGCTGGAGGGGCCCATGCCGGGGCCTTCGACGGGACCTTGCCGGCCGAGTGGGCCCCAGGAATTTGGGAAATGCCAGATGAGAGGGCGGTCGAAGGCGGGAGGGGCGGGTTCGCCGCGCAGGAGCGGGGTGAGGTCGAGGCCGTCGATGGGGTGGTCCGGGAGACTGGCGCCGGCCGTGGCGAGGAGGGTAGGGAACCAGTCCTGGATGAGGACGGGGGTGGATTCGACGGCCTTGGCCGGGACGACGCCGGGTTGGCGGACGAGGAGGGGGACGCGGATGCCACCTTCGTGATGGGCGCCTTTTCCGCTGCTGAGCGGGGCGTTATGGGTGTGAAGCGGCGCCATGGACCTGCGCGCGTGGCTGAGGCCGCCGTTGTCGGAGGTGAAGACGACGAGGGTTTCCTCGGCGATGCCGAGTTCATCGAGGAGGTGTAGAAGATCGGCGACGCTTTTGTCCATGCCCTCGATGAGGGAGGCGTAGGCGGCTTCGGGTTCATCGAGCCCGGCCTCGCGGTAGGCGGGGGCGAATCGCTCATCGGGTTCGATGGGCGTGTGCGGAGCGTAGTGGGCGAAGAAGCAGAAGAAAGGCTGATCGTCCGCCACTGCGGCGCGGATGGATTTGGACGCCTCGATGGTGAGGGCCTCGGTGAGGTGGATGTCCTGGCCGAAGTAGTCGTCGAGGTCCCAGGCGCGCCAGGGGCCGTCGGGATTCCGTTTCGCGCCGAAATCCATGAGGCCGGAGTAGTTTCCGCAGCCTCCGGCGTCGCGTCCGCCGATCCGGATGTCGAAGCCGAAGACTTTTGGGTCGGCCCCGGGCGTGTCGGCGGCGCCGAGATGGCCTTTGCCGAAGTGCATGGTGCGGTAGCCGGCGCGCTGGAGGAGACGCGGGAGGGATTCGACTTCGATGGCGTGGGCAAGTCCGGTGCCGGGAGGCTGGAGGCCATTCCAGTTCCAGGGGGCGGAATCGAGGGTGGGGTGTGGGAGATCGGAGGATGGGGCATCGCCGCTGAGGTAAGTCCACTGGGTGACGCCGTGGCGGGCCTCGTTCATGCCGGTGATGAGACTGACGCGGCTGGGGGAGCAGACGGCGCAGGCGTAGGCCTGGGTAAACTTCGTTCCCTCGCGAGCCAGGCGCTCGAGGCCTGGGGTGTGGTAGCGCTCGTTGAAGGGGGTGGATTCGGAGGCAAACGGGACGCTGGTGTCCTGCCAACCCATGTCATCGGCGAGGATGAAGAGGATGTTTGGCCCGGCGGAGGCGGAGGCGGGGAAAGGGAAGAACGCCAGGATTAGGGCGAGGGCCGGGGCGTGGGTCGGGTGGAGCATGAGGCGCTGGGTTTGGGAAGGGGAGGGAGGGATTTGCGAGTGACGAGGGACGAGGGACGAGGGACGAGTGACGAGTGACGAGTGACGAGTGACGAGTGACGAGTGACGATTTTTGATTGGCTACTCGGGGAGAGGAACCTGGGTGGGGTGCATGAGGTAGGCGATGAGGTCGCGGACCTGATCGGGCTGAAGGGTTTGGAGGAGACCCTCGGGCATCATGGAGATGGGGACGTTTTGGCGGTTCGTGATTTCGCTCTTCTCGACGATGATTTCCTCGGTGAGCAGGCGCAGGGTGAGGGTTCGTTCGGTTTGGCTGGCTACGACGCCGCTGAGGGTTCGTCCATCGGCCATGGTGAGGATGGTCATGCGGTAGTCGGCGCCGACGACGGCGTTGGGATCGACGATGTTTTCGAGCAGGTAATCGATTTCGGAACGGCCGGAGCCGGTGAGGTCGGGCCCGAGGCTGATGCCCTGGCCATAGAGTTTGTGGCAGGCGGCGCAGACGTTTTGGTAATGGACGCGGCCCTGGCTGAGGTCGGCCTTTGCGAGGACTTCGGATTTGAGGGCACTTTTGAGTTCGGCGATGCGCTGGCGTTTGTCTTCGGACGACTCCCGGATTTCTCCCCAGACCTCGGTGAGTTTGGCGTCGAGGTCCGGATCGTTCAGTGCGCGAATTTGACGGGCGTGATAGGCGGTGATGTCGGAGCGCGGGATGGTGCCGGTGGCGACGGCTTCGAGCATGGCCATGGTCCAGGGCTTCCGGGCGACGAGGGTGTCGATGACGGGTTGGCGTTCGTCGGGATAGAACTTCCGGTAGTTGCGAGCCAGTTTCGCGCCGATGGCGGGGTCTTCGAAAAGGGCGAGGCCGCGGACGGCGCTCATGTTGAGCGTGCGGACATTCAGGAGTTTCTCGCAGATCTGGCGCAGATCTTCCGGGCGGCTTTCGATGAGCGTTTCGAGGGCATCGATGCGCATGTTGACGTCGGCGTCCTTGTCGAGCGCGACGGCCTTGATGGCATCGAGGGCGCGGCCATCGCCGAAGAGGGCGCTGAGGTCACGGATGAGGCCGGCGGCTTGTTCGTCACCTTCGGCGGCGTCGACGAGCGAGTCCCACGCGGCGGGTTCGGGCGCTTTCCGCCAGCCCTGGAGGCCTTCCGAGACGCCCTGGAGGATGCTGGGGCGGCGCTGGGGTGAAGTGGCGGCGAATTCGAGCAGGGCGTTCACGAGTTTCGGGCGCGATTCGAGGCCGGCGGCAAGGGCACGCGAGGCCCAACGGATGGTATCCGGCCAGGTGGTGGCGGAGAGGACGGTGAGGAGATCGTCGGCATGCTCGTCGTAGAGCGGCAGGATCCCGAACCAAAGCATGGAAGGCAGGTTGTGATCGGAGGCGTCTGCCGCATGGCCGGCGAGGACGGTGGCGAGGGGGACGCGATCTTCGAGCGGCAACCGCTGGAGAGTGGAGGCGAGCGTCAGCCGGACCAGGCCGGATTCGTCCGAAGCGCCCATCGCGACGAATTTGTCCAGGATAGGGGGGTCGATGCGGTAATCGGGTGCTTTGAGCGGGCCGACGACGGTATCGATGGAGGAATCATCGGTCAGGAGGCGGATGGCCCAGGATCGGACCGCTTCGTGGGGATGATCGAGCAGGGGAACGAGGTCTTCTCGGCCAAGGATGCCGACAGCGTTCATGGCCCAGAGGGTGCGTAAGAAGATGACGGGATCGGAGTCGGAAACCGTCTCGTCCGCGAGATCGCGGAGACGCTGGCGGATGGCCGCGCTGGCGCCTTGCTGGGTCAGGCGGATTTGGAGTTGGCGGGGAAACCAGACGTTTTCGTGGCGGATGAGCCGTTCGACGTTGTCAGGCGTGAGTGTTTGGAGGTCTTCCAGCGCGGGGAGGGCCGGTTTGCCGTAAGCGATGCGGTAGATCCGACCGCTGGTGCGGTGGACGCCGGTGTGGTCGTGGCATTCGCCGGTGTCGCTCCAGTCGAGGATGAACGCGGAGCCGCAGGGCCCGGTGGAGATTTCGATGCCGCGGAACCAGGGATCGCTGGCGAAGAAGATGTCGGGCTCGTGGCGGCCGATGAAGCCGCTGCCATGGCGTTCGAGCCGCTCCACGTTGGTCCGGCGGCCGTGCATGTTGATGGTGTAGAGTTTATCGCGCATGGCGGCGGGGAACTGGTCCGCCTGGTAGATCATCATGCCGATGTGGGCGTGACCGCCGCCGAACTCATTGGCGGCGCCATCGCGGGATTTCATCCAGCTGCCGGTGTGGTCGAAGTGCCAATGGTCGGCGTGCATGTCGAGGCGTTCGAACACGAGCGGGTTGGGGTCGGTGCCGTAGTGTTCCTTGAAGTGTGCGCCGGGGATCAGGTGCCAGAGGTGGCCGTGAACGGTGTTGATGAAGAAGCCCTCGCCGTATTTGGTCCAGTCATGGCCCCAGGGGTTGGTGGTTCCGTGGGTGAGGGCTTCGAACACCTGGCGCTCGGGGTGATACCGCCAGATGCCCCCTTCGAGGCGGACGCGTTGTTCGTCCGGTGTGCCGGGCAGGCCGATCCGGCCCGGGGCGGAGTGCCCACAGCGCCCGTAAAGCCAGTTATCGGGGCCCCAGCGCAACCCGTTGGCGAAGTTGTGGTGATTGCTTTCGGGGATCTCGAAGCCGTCGAGAACGACCTGGGGTTCGCCGTCGGGCACGCCATCGAGTTCGGCGTCGGGCACAAAGAGAAGTTGGGGCGGGCACATCAGCCAGACGCCCCCGCGGCCGACTTCGACGCTGGTGAGGGACTGGACCGAATCGAGGAAGACCTGCCGTTCATCGGCCACGCCATCGCCGTCGGAGTCGGTGAAGAGGAGCACGCGGTCGCGGAGGGAGCGCTCGATGCGGACGCCTTTCTCGGCGTAGGTGTAGTTTTCCGCGACCCACATCCGGCCCAGGTGATCCCAGGTCATGGCGACGGGGTTTTGGACGCGGGGTTCGGCGGCGAAAACGGTGATCTGGAAGCCGTCGGGGAGTTGGAAGCCTTCGGCGGCTTCGGTGGCGGGGATGGGATCGTCCGAGGTGCTCTTTTCGGAGTTAAACGGCTCCGGGAACTCTCCGGCGAGGGCATGGGATGAAAGCGCGGCCAGGCCGGCCAGGAGGAAGGTCGGGAAAACGGGTTTTCTCATGTCGGTTTGAAAAGGAGCTTCGTCTCAGGGGAGGGCTTGGTAGCGGAAGGAATCAAAGATCGCCTGGCCCGAACCGGTGACGAAGAGGGCAGGGCGAACGGTGCCGCCCTGGGAGATTTCCATGCTGGGCTGCATGATGACCCAGTTGTTGCCGTTTCTGTAGTAGAATCGGACGTCCTGGCGATCGTTGACGATTCGGAAGTGAACCCGGTTTCGTTTGATCCGGGGCTGATCGGTATTGCCGTACCGGCGGTAGGCGTTCTGCTCCCGGCGGATTCTTCCTTCCTCGTCGAGGGAGAGTCCGAGGTATTGGCCCGGGTGGACGAAGAGCATGAGGCCGGCGCGCGAATCGCCGGAGACCTCGAGTTCGGCTTCGATGACGTAAGCGAGGTCACGGGGGATGACGGTGAGCGGGAAGGAGTTTCCGGGACGATCGCCGCGGCCCTGGAGGATGAGTTTGCCGCCGCCTTTGCGGAAGCGGCCGGGTTCCTGTTTTCGGAAGAACTGCCACTGCGGCCCCAGCTCGCGGCCGTCGAAGTAGGTGGTGAGTTCGAGGTCGAATTGGAAGGGTTTGTCCCAGCCCTCGGGCCAGCGATCGGGGACGCGATACCAGCCGTCGCGGGTCCATTCGATCGGTTCGAGGAGGGTGTAGCGTCCGCCGGTGCGGTGGCCGTTCCTAATGCCGTGGAAGACGCAGAACCACTGGCCGTTCGGGCCTTCGACGAGGCTGCCATGGCCCTTTGACCACCAGGTTTCGTCTCGGCTCCAGGTGCGAATGACGGGGTTATGAGGGGAGTTTTCCCAGGGACCGACCGGGGTTTTCGAGCGGAAGGACGTGACCATGTGGCTGGTCGAAGGGCCGAAAGTTCCGCCCTGAGCGCAGGTCAGGTAGAACCAGTCGTCCTTCACGGTGAGTTTCGGGGATTCGAGACAGAAACACTCGATGGCCCAATCTTTGGGGATGGGCCAGCCCTTGTGGACTTTGCGCACTTTACCGGCCGCTTCGGTGCCGTCGGGGCTGAGTTCGGCGACGTGGCCTCCGGAGAGGTGCATGTAGCGTTGGCCGGTGGGGCCGGCGACGTGACCGGGGTCGATGTGGCCGACGCCGATGGACTTCGGTTCGGACCAAGGTCCTTCGATCGATTTGGCGGTGGTGACCCAGTTGCTGCTCTTGCCTTGGTGGATACCGGGAAAGTAGAGGTAGAAAAGGCCCTTGTGGTGGACGAGTTCGGGCGCCCAGACGCTGCCTTCGAAGTTTTTGAGTGCGTAGGTGACGGGTTTCCAGTTTTGGAAATCGCGCGACTTCCAAATCAGCAAGCCGGGGAGGAAGCTGAAACTGGAGTGGGTGAGGTAATAGTGATCCTCGTGCCGGAGGATGGTGGGGTCGGGGAAATTTCCGCCGAGCAACAAGCGCGCCTGGGTCGGCCGGGGTTCGGGTTCGCTTGCTGCGTGAGAGAGCGGAGTGAGGAGCGTCAACGCGAGGCCGGAGAGCGAGAGAAGCAGGCTGAGACGGGAGAATTTCACGATTTTTTCTTGGCGGCTTTGGCGCGAGCGAAGAGGCGTTCGACGACCTCGGGTTCCTCGGCCGCCAGATTGGTCGTCTCGCCGAGGTCGCGTTCCAGGTGGTAGAGTTCGACCTTCTGAGTGCCTCGATCGAGTTCGGGCCAGCGGCGAAAGCTCTTCAGGCCGGGCAGACGGAGTTTCCACGGCCCTTCCCGGACGGCCTGAAGTTCGCCACCGTCCCAGTAAAGGAAGTTATCGCGGGCGCCTTCCTCGCTTTCGCCGAGGAGCAGCGCGGTTTGATCGACTCCATCGATGACGCGGTCGGTGGGGATGCGCTCTTTGGCACCGGCCAAGGCCGCGAAGGTGGGCAGGACGTCGAGCGTCGAAAAGATGGTGTCATTGGTGCGGCCCGGGGGAACGGCGCCTGGCCAGCGAACGATGCCCGGGACACGGACGCCGCCCTCCCAGGTGGATCCTTTGGCGCCGCGCAGAGGTCCGGAGGTGCCCCAGGGGATTTCGGGGCCATCGGTCCACTCGACGTATCTTTCGTTTTTGGCGTGCTGCTTCTCGTGATCGTTCGACCAGGGGCCGTTGTCCGAGGTGAAGAGAACGAGGGTGTTTTCGCGGAGGCCGAGATCGTCTAGAGCCTGGAGAAGCCGGCCGGTCTCGGCGTCGAGTTCCTCTAAGGTATCGGCATAGAGGCCCTTGGCGGTTCGGTTCCGGAATTTGGGGGAGGCGTCGATGACGACGTGCATCATCGTGTGGGCCAGGTAGAGGAAGAAAGGCCGGTCCTTGTGCCGCTGGAGAAACTCGATGCTTTTGTCCGTGAAGAGCCGGGTGAGGGAAGCCATGTCCTCGGTGGTTTCGAGTTTGGTGCGGTTTTCCCAGAGGGTGACCTTATTGGCGTCGTTGGCCCCCAGTGCTCCGAAGTAGTGGTCGAAGCCCTGGGCGTTCGGGACGAGCTCTTCCTGGTAACGCCGCTTCGACATATCCCATTTTCCGACGCAGCCCGTGGCGTATCCGGCGTCCTTCAGGATTTCGGAAATGAAGATCTCCTCGGCATTCGTGGTCCAGCCGCCGCCGACGCGGTGGGGGTAGCGGCCGGTCATGAGGGCGCCGCGGGAGGGCCCGCAGACGGTTTGGGCGTAGAACGAGGTGAAGCGCGTGCCTTCGCTGGCGAGTTGATCGATGTGCGGGGTGCGGGCGTCTTTTCCGCCATAGCAGCCGGGGTCGCCGTAGCCCATGTCATCGATGAAAATGATCAGGAAATTCGGTTTCCCGGGTTCGGCGAGGGAAGCGGCGGGAATGGTGGTGAAAAACAGGAGAGCGCAGGCAAAGGATCGCATTGGGAAGAGACCGGAGGGTTGCATGCAAGACCGGCCCTTGAAGCACGGTTTGGAGTGGCGTGGTCTTTCGGTGGAGGTGAATCGTCAGCGGAGTGCGTGTGGATGGCGGCTACTCTTCATCTCCGGGAGTTTCGGGAGGCGGCTCATCGGGACCGGGTGGTGGAGGAGCGCCTTCCATCAGGGCGTCGACGATTTGGCTGGGACTTTTGGCTTTCTTTCGGCGGGCCTTGGTCAGGAAAAGCGAGGTATCCACGCCGAGTTCGACAAGGCGTTCGACGAGTTCGCGATGGCCGCCCATGATGGCGAGAAAGAGGGGCGATCCGCCGTCGCTATCGAGGTCGGCGCCGTCCTCGACGGCTTCCTCGAAGAGTTCGCGAGCTCCCAGTTTGCAAGCAAGCTCGAGGTCGAAGTTGGAGGGGTTGGCGGCCATGGGGAGCCTGGCTGGGGGGAGTGGGGAAGCCGCAAGCTACTCGAAACAGTAATTTCCTTCCCTTAAGGTCGTGTTTGGCGGGTAGCGAAGGATTTCGAAGAAGTCATACCCTTCCTTCAAGTTCGCCCAGAAATCCAGCCACTCCGAGCGGGCATCGACGACTTCGTCCATGCGTTGATCCGTCATGCGGAAAGGGAAGCAATGAACGCGGAAGAAGGGTTGTCCGTTTTTGAAGGCGTGCCAGGCCAGGAGGTAGAGCTCTTCCATGTTGGCGTCCGTGAGAGCGTATGAGCCATCGCCCTTGCAGGCGCCGCGGAGGTAGCTGGGCGAACCGGAGCGTCCACGTTCGCGGTCGTAGCGATTCGGATAGCCGAGGTCGAAAGCGAAATGGTAGCGGCTCCTGGGACGAAGATGGCGAGGAGACACGTAGTAGAAGCCCTCGGGCGCCCGGCTGCCTGCGCCGGAGGATTTGGGTCCGGTGTTTTCTGCTCCCTCGCAGACGAGCATGGTCTTGTAGAGTTCGAATTCGGTCTGATCGCGGCCACGGACCCAGACTTCGAGTTCGCGGGTTTCCTTGAAGATGCGGATGAAAATCGGGTCGCCGAGTTGGAGGTCGAGGGCGCTGAGTTCGGCGGAGAGGAGCTTCCTTACTTCTGGAGGGATGGATCGGATCGCCTCGTCGGTTTCGGGCAGGGCCACCACTTCGCCGAGGGGTTCGACGGTGGGTTCGCCGCGGAAGGCTTGGATGATTTCGTGCCGTTTAAAGAACACCACGAGCACGGCAACGATGAGGAGGATGGGAACGATGCAACCCTTCATGGTGGCGTGGGGTCCTGATCGGCAACGTGGGGTCATGCGGCGTGGCTGCCAAGTGGAGACTGGGGCGGAAGGGGTCGATAGGGCAGAAATTTGTGAGTGGACCTCGAAGGCAAGGGGGGCGAAGGGGGACGGGAAATGAGTGAACCGGCAATCGGGATCATCGGCGGGAGTGGGTTGTATGAGATGGAAGGCTTGGAAGAGGTGGAGGAGCTTCGGGTGGAGACTCCCTTTGGAGCGCCATCGGACGCCCTGATCGGAGGACGGCTGAGGGGGCGGCGGTTGTATTTCCTGGCGCGTCACGGGCGCGGCCACCGGTTGATGCCGACGGAGCTAAATCACCGGGCGAATATCTGGGCGCTCCGATCGCGGAACGTGCGCTGGATCATCTCCGTCACGGCGGTGGGGAGCCTCCAGGAGCAGTATGCACCCCGGGATATCGTCGTGCCGGACCAACTCATCGACCGGACGAGCCGTCGCGCGGAACACACGTTTTTCGGGGAGGGCATCGTGGGACATGTGGCTTTCGCCGAGCCTTACAGCGCGGAGTTGGGTGAGATTCTGCACCGCACGGCGTCGGAGCTGAATCTGAACGCTCATCGGGGTGGCACCTACGTGAACATGGACGGGCCGGCATTTTCGACCCGGGCCGAATCGGAGCTGCACCGCCGTCTCGGGTTCGATTTGATCGGAATGACGAACAGTGGCGAGGCCAAGCTGGCGCGCGAAGCCGAGATCGCGCTGGCGACGCTCGCGATGGTGACGGATTACGACTGCTGGAAGGCGGACGAGGAAGGAGTGCACGTGGAGATGGTGATCGGTCACCTGATGGCGAATGCGGAGAGTGCGCGCCGGATCGTGGCGGAAGCGGTGACTTCGATTCCGGATCGCGCGGACTGGGAGGCGCATCGGGCTCTGGAACACGCGATCATCACCGATCGTTCGCTGTGGCCGGCCGGGACGGTGAAAAAGCTGGAACCGATTTTGGGGCGCTTCGTCCAAACGGAGGGGGCTGCGTGAGAAATCGGGACTCGCACAATGCCCAGGTTGAGGTATCCTTCGCGGGCGGGCCACGGCCTGTTCGATACTTTGAAATGAGCGGATTCAAAACGGGACGTAGCCGGGTGGCGATTCTGGCACTGGTGTCGCTGGTGGCGGGCCTTCTGACGGGCTGCCAATCGGCGAAGATGGGCGGTGCTGGCGGGACAGGGGACGCAGCCAAGCAAGGCAACCAGAGGTGGCGATCGAGCTATGCCGACGCGCGGGAAGAGCACCGCAGCCGGCCGGGCTGGAATCAGAGCCCGCAGGTGGCCACCGGCAGTTTGCAAGGAGCACGACCGAGTTATTCCTCCGTTCAGATCAGCGAGCCTTACCTGGCCCTGACCTACGACGACGGTCCGCATCCGGCGAACACGCCGCGGCTGCTGGATATCCTGAAAGCCCGGAACGTGAGGGCGACTTTCTTCGTGGTGGGGCCCAATGCGAAGGCCTATCCGCAAATCGTCCGCCGCATGATCGCCGAAGGGCACGAGGTGGCGAATCACACTTGGACGCACTCGGATTTGACGAAGCTGTCGACGGAGAAGGTGCGCTGGGAGATGACCTCCACGAAGGATGCCATCGTGGCGGCCTGCGGCGTGGCCCCCAAGGTTTACCGGCCGCCCTATGGTGCGACGAATTCAGGCCTGCGGACGTTGATCCGGTCGGAATTTGGTTATCCGACGATCATGTGGTCCGTCGATCCGCTCGACTGGAAGCGTCCGGGCGCCACGGTGGTGGCCAATCGGCTGGTCGCTGGCGCACGCAACGGGGGTATTTTGCTGCTGCACGACATTCACAAGCCCACGATAGACGCCACGCCGATGGCAGTGGACCGGCTGATGGCCAAAGGATTCAAATTCGTGACGGTGTCGGAGTTGATCACGCTGGAGCGCAAAGCTGGGGTGGCCGATGCGTCCGAGAGGGTGGAGCCCACCTTGATGCCGGTCGAACCGGAAACGACCGCCGTGATTGCCGAGGTTCGCTGAGCGGGGCTACCGGGAATCCCGGGAGCAACGAGGGCGGGCCGGAGCGGCATGGGTGAGCGATTCCGTTTCGCGAACGCGTAGTCCGTCGAAAAATGGTTCGGTTGACGCTTGGCAATCTGCCCGAATGGGTAGCGAGGGATTTGGGACGTGCGAAGCTCCTTTGCGGATGGCAGGGTCGTGTTTCCACCGCTGACTGAGCTCGATTCGAGGAAATCATCATGGAACCATCCCTCGGGGAGAACTACTTCGAGATTCGCAACCAACTCGCGGAGGGGGTGGTTGGGCTGGCGGAGCTTTCCCAGTTGCTGGATTTGAATCCGGCCCACGACGAGCTGCTGACGAATCTGGGGAGAACGATCGAGGAGCCCTTCGTGTTCGTCGTGATCGGCGAAGTCAACGCGGGGAAATCGACGCTTCTAAACGCCATGTTCGGGCAGACCTTCTGCCCAACGGGCGGGTTACCGACGACGGCTAAGATCTGCTATTTCAAACATGGGCTGGAGGAGCGTGATGTGGAACTCTCCGACACGCTGGTCGAGATGTACCGGGGGAACGAATTTCTTCGCGACTTCCAGATCGTGGACACGCCGGGGACGAACTCGATCGCGGAGGATCACCAGGAGATCACGGAGCGGTTCGTGCCGATGGCCGACCTCGTGATCTTCACGTTTTCGGTGACGAATCCCTGGGGCGCGACGGCGTGGAATCTGCTCCAGAACATTCACGAGCGCTGGTACAAGAACATCATTTTCGCGGTGCAGCAGTGCGATTTGCGCGAGGTGGATGAGATCGAGGCGATCGTGGATCACATGAGGGTGACGGCGCGGCAGCGTTTTGGGCGGGAGTTCCCGATTTTCCCGGTTTCGGGGAAACAGGCGCTGCTGGCTCGAACGACGGGATTGGACAAGGAGCGCCTGTGGCAGGAAAGCCGGTTTGCGGCCTTCGAGGCGCACATCTCGAGGATCGTGGAGTCTCCGGAGATCCGGGAGCAGAAGCTTGGGAACGTGAGCCGGGCGGCGCGGG
This sequence comes from uncultured Verrucomicrobiales bacterium, assembly GCA_964500945.1. Lineage (GTDB taxonomy): Bacteria > Verrucomicrobiota > Verrucomicrobiia > Verrucomicrobiales > DEV007 > CAZCRA01. Next base: position 12,069 of record CAZCRA010000021.1, read on the forward strand.
TGGTGCTGGCGGATGCGGAGGAGAGCCTGGCGACCGGCGCCCGGATTTTGCGCGCGGACGCGGAGCTGTTGGGCGGTCTCGACAACGAGGTGGCGGGTCAGCGTGAGCGGACGATGGAGAAGGTGCAGGCGATGCTGGCGGGGCTCGACCGGTACTACATGGAGCAGAGTCTGTCCGGCTCATCCCGGCTGCAGGAGAAGCTCGGATTTTTTCCATCGAACGGGGCGGCCAAGGTGCCGGGAGAAGTTCAGGGCTCCCTGATCGAGGGGATGGAGCGCGCGGCTGGGGAGCAGGCCGAGCGGGTGGCGAAGATCCTGGAGGACGATTTGGAGCACCTTTGGGATCAACTCGCCGAGACCATGCAAAGTCACTTCGACTTCCGGTTGCGGGTGGGCAGTGAGACGGGGAAACCGGATTGGACGGCGCAGAAAGGGCATCTTCGCGACCGGTTGGTGGAGCTGATGCAGACGGAAGTGCCTGATCTCAAGCTCGAGAGCCTTCTGGGCGGCTGGCTTCAGGGGCGAAACAGCGCGTTGCTCATGATGGGGCTGTTGACGGCGGCCGTCGTAGTGGGTGGTGGGGCGTTGGCTTTCTTCCGGGTCATCGACGAAGGCGCTCTGCCGTTGGTCGTGGCCGGGACGGGCGTCGTGGCCGTCGTCTTGCTGACGATGACCGCGAGCTATGCGCAGCGATCGTCCAACCGGATCATCGATGCTTTGAGCGATCACCTGCGGCACGGCCGGCTCCGGCTGGCATTGTGTGCCGAGGCGGTGACGCGTGAAGAAGTGGACGGAGCTTTCGACGACTTTTTGCATCTGTTCCAGCCGCTCCGGGCGCTCTGCGACGAGCACCGGGAGCGCTATCAGCCGAAACTCGAGCAGTTGGAGGCGCTCCGAGCCACTTTTGATGACGTGGACCGCAAGATCGGGGCCGGATTCCAGCCGAGCGCCCGGAGCTAGTGTGGCCGGCCCTTTGGCTGGGGCATTCGCCGGGAAACGGTGCCGAACCACGGGAGGGCGAGGTTGGCGATGGCGAGGATGGCGCCAGCGGCGGCGAGGGTGAAGATAGCGACGGCGGTTTTCATGGCACGCAGGGGTCATTGCGGGGAGCCACCGTTCCGGAGTGAGGGCGACGGATTTTGCTGGCCAACCGCGCGAGAGGGCGTTGTGTGCTGCGGAATCGGGCAAGGCCAGGCGAAACGCGACTTCATGAGTTCAGATGGCGGCAAGGCGAGGGGAGGGGCCGGGGAGGGCGGTCGATCAGCCTTCTGGCCACGGGTGCTCTCGACCTTGGTGCTGTGGGCACTGGTGGGGTCGGCGCTGGTGTTTGCCAAACCGGTTCTGTTCTTTCTGCTGATCGGCGGGCTCACCGTGCTGGGTTTGCTGGAGTATTTTCGCCTGATTCACATCCGGCATGCGCGGGGCGAGGCGAATGTGACGCTGGCCGTGTCGGTGGTTTACATCAGCACCTGTTTCTGGGCGGCGACGAGCGGGGGAACGAATGACTTTCGATCGTTCGATCTGGCGGCGCTCTACGTCGTGACGGTTTCGGGTTTTCTGATTCACCTGCTGCAGCCCGTGCGGCCCGGGATGAGCCACGTGGCGGTGATGGCGAGCGTGTTCGGTTTCGTTTACATCGCTTTCCTGATGAATTTTGTGACCCGGATTTCCTTCTTGGACGATGGGATGGAGCGGGATTTGGAGGTTCCGGGGCGAACCTACGTGCTGTTTTTACTGGCAGTGACCAAGTTCACGGACATGGGGGCCTACGTGGTGGGGTCCGTGGCTGGGCGGCACAAGATGGTGCCTCACTTGAGTCCCGGGAAGACCTGGGAGGGACTGGCGGGGGCGGTGGCCTTTGCCTATCTGGCCGCGTTTGCGGTGTATTTCTTGTTTGGGGAAGGCATGCCTCTGCTGACCCTGCGTCACACGGCGATTCTGGCGCTCCTGATCGCGGCCGGAGCGGTGCTGGGGGATCTGGCGGAGTCCGCCTTGAAGCGGAGTTTGAAGGCGAAAGATGCCGGGCAAGTGCTTCCCGGCATTGGTGGGGTGCTGGACTTGATTGACAGCGTGCTCTTCACGGGGCCTATCCTCTATTTTTACCTGCAATGGCTGAAGGCATGAACACCGCAACCGCGCCGAAGCGCGTCGTGATCCTGGGATCGACCGGATCGATTGGAGAAAGCGCGATCAAGGTGGCGCGGGACTTACCCGGGCGGATGCGGGTGACGGGATTGGCGGCGCGGAGTTCGTGGGAGATGCTGGGCCGTCAGGCGACGGAGTTCGGAGTGAGCGAGGTGGCGCTGTCCGATGCGGACTCGGCGGGATCGCTCCGGCGGAACTGGGACGGCGGCCGGGTGTTGGACGGCGACGAGGGATTGGTGGAGCTGGCGAGCAAAGCGGAGGCGGATTTGGTGCTGATCGCGATCGTGGGCACGGCGGGGCTGCGACCCGCGTTGGCGGCTCTGGAGTCGGGGAAAGACATCGCGGTGGCCAGCAAGGAGATTCTCGTCATGGCCGGTGAAGCGGTGATGGAGACGGCAGCGCGTCATGGTCGCCGGGTGCTACCGGTGGACAGCGAGCACAACGCGATTTTCCAGTGCCTGGAGGACCGGGACCGGGACTCGGTCCGGCGGATCATTTTGACGGCATCGGGGGGACCTTTCAGGCAGACGCCGGCGGAGGATCTGGCGGGGGTGACGGTGGCGCAGGCCTTGAAGCACCCCACCTGGGACATGGGCCAGAAGATCACGATCGATTCGGCCACGCTGTTCAACAAAGGGTTGGAGATGATCGAGGCGCGTTGGTTGTTCGAGGTGGAAATGGCGCGTGTGGATGTGGTGGTGCATCCGCAGAGCATCGTTCACAGCATGGTGGAATTCATCGATCACTCGGTGCTGGCGCAGCTCAGTCATTCGGACATGTGTTTTCCGATCCAGTACGCGGTGACGTGGCCCGAGCGCGTGACGAACACACTGGAGCCTCTGGATTTCGCCGCTCTTGGCCGCTTGGACTTCGAAGCCCCGCGGCTGTCGGATTTCCCGGCGCTTGGTCTGGCGCGTGAGTCGGGCGAGCGAGGGGGGACGCTGCCGGCGGTAATGAACGCGGCGAACGAAGTGGCGGTGGCGGCGTTTTTAGGCGGGCGGGTATGCTTCCCGGCGATATGGGAAACCGTCGGGGAAGTGATGTCGTCGCACGAAAACGTGGAGCACCCGGCGCTGACAGAGATCGTGGAAGCGGATGCCTGGGCGCGCGAGGAGGCGGCGAGGCAGTTGGAGGGAGCCTGAGCGCTAGTGCACGGCGTCGCGGCTAGAGGTCCGCCCGGTGTTTCCCAAGCCAGCGATGGCGTTGCCACCAGAGTTTGCCGATGGCGGCGAGGGCGATGACGGCGCCGAAGAACTCCCGGGATAACTCGACCTCGGCGTGGTTGGGCGACATGCCGCTCTTGGTGAGGTCGAAGTGTCCGCCGGTGAGGTTGGCGATGAGTCCGGGACCGGTGACAATGAATTGGAAGATGCAGAGCGCGAGAGCGAGCGCATAGAGGGGCCAGGGGTATTTCCGGAGCAAAGCCAAGCCGAAGAGCAGGGCGACGAAGGCGTAAAAGGCCACCCAAACCCAGACGTCGGCCAGACTGGCGTTCACGTAGACGTCGGGGTTGTCGTCCTCGCGCTGAAGCCAGGCAAAGAAGGCGAAGAGCAGCAGTCCGGCGACATTGGCGGCGATCGTCAGCACCCTGGGCATGGATCTAGCCTAGCCAGCATGAGCCTTCTGTCGATGGGGAAAGAGCCCGGGGTTGCGCCTCGGCGCGGCTGAGTCATGGTGGAGACCGGACCGGGGATGGTCCGGAGTCACCCGGAGAAGATTTACCGTCATCATGAAGCCAGGAGATCGCGTCGTCTGCATCAACGATAAGTGGGAGCCTTGGGTTTTCGACACCTACAATCAACTGCCCGAGAAAGGGGAGGTTTACACCATCCGGGCCGTTCGGCCTGGCCGGCCCAACCTCGATGGGGGCGCCGCGGTCTTGACGTTGCTACTGGAGGAACTGCACAACGACGAAGACTTCACGCACATTGGCGGAGACGAGCTGGGGTTTCGCGCGAACCGGTTCGCTCCCGTGACGCACGAGAAGATCGAGGCGTCCAAGAGCGAAGAGGCGGTGGTTTGACGAATCGATGCTTCGGCGGGAGAATAGAGCGGGCGATCTGGACGTCTGTCAGGGTGGTGGAGTCCGGCACGGTCCACCAGCATCGATGAAGCTCGCACCGCCAGCCCATTCAATCGCGTTCGTTCTTCCGGTCCTCGGCGCGATGGGTCTGTGTTTGAGCGGGCTCGCGCGGGGCGAGGGAGATGAAGGGGAAGGGGAGGTGACGACGAAGTGGCGAGATGAATTGACGGTTCGAGCGCCGGGGGAGTTTCCGATGCTGCCGTCGTCGGAGCTGACCTACAATTTAAGCTGGAACGGGGTGGTGAAAGCGGGGGAGTTGACGATCCGGTTCCTTTCGACGGATGGGGAAGGGGAGGTGAATCCGCAGTTGTATGCGGCCGCGGAAGGCCGGAGCACCGGCCCGGCGCGGGTTTTGTGGCCCTATGACGCGGCCACCGAGAGCTGGGTGGATTCGGCCCGGTTGGAACCGCTGCGCGTGCTACAGGCGGAACGCGACCGGCGGGAGACGAACACCTATCGGACGGATTTCATGCAACCCTTCGTGCAGAACCACTGGGTGACGATTCCGAAATCGCCATCGAAGGAAAAGGAGGACCGGCAGCACACGTTCGAGGAGGCGTTGGCGCGCGATCTTCTCTCTTCCGTTCTCTTCGTCCGAAGTCTCACGTTCAAGAAGAAGGGGGAGAAAGTCAGCCTGGTCACGTTTCCGTTCCGCGATCCGTTTCTGGTGGAGCTGAAGTATCTGGGAACCGAGCCCCACAAGTTCCAGGGCGAGCCGACCGACGCGTTGAAGTTCGAGCTGGACGTGAAGAAGATCGAGAAGAAGGGCACGTTGAAATCCTACCGGCACAAGGTGAAATCAGCCTATGTGTGGATGACGGACGACGAGCGCCGGCTGCCGCTGGAGCTGCGATCGGAGATTTTCGTGGGGAGCATCCGGGCCAAGCTCAGAAACTACCAACCGCTCGGGAAAGCGGTGCCCGAAGCTCCGGAGCCGAAAGAGAAGCCGCCGAAGATCTGACGGCTGGCACTTCTGAAAAACCTGCTTTCGATGCTCGACGTCCGCGATCTGAAGACCTATTTCCACACCCGGGAGGGCATTGTCCGGGCCGTGGACGGTGTCTCGTTTCGAGTGGCGAAGGGACAAACCGTTGGGATCGTCGGGGAATCGGGTTCAGGGAAGAGCGTGGCGTGCTATTCGCTGCTGGGGCTGATTCCCTCACCGCCGGGGAAGGTCGAGGGGGGTGAAGCGTGGTTCGATGGCCGGGACTTGCTGGCGATGCGTGAGGACGAGCTCCGCCACGTGCGGGGGAAGCGGATTTCGATGGTCTTTCAGGACCCGATGACCTCGCTGAACCCCTACCTGAAGGTTTCGACGCAGCTGGTGGAGCCCCTGCGGATTCACGAGGGAGCGGGGCCGGAAGAGGCGCGTGAGCGAGCCATCGCCGAGCTGGAAGCGGTGGGGATCCGGGACGCAGCGGAGCGATTCGACAGCTATCCGCACGAGTTTTCGGGCGGGATGAGGCAGCGGGTGATGATCGCGATGGCCTTGCTGACCCGGCCGGAGTTGTTGATTGCGGACGAGCCGACGACGGCGCTGGACGTGACGGTGCAGCGGCAGGTGCTGGATTTGATCCTGCAGCGGTCAAAGGATTTGGGGACCGGGGTGATCTTCATCACGCATGATTTGGCGGTGGTCTCCGAGATTTGCGATTACGTGTACGTGATGTATGCGGGGAGGATTGTCGAGGCGGCACCGAAGGAGCGGCTTTTCGCTGATCCCAAACATGCCTACACCCGCTCCCTTCAGCGATCGATTCCAGCGCTCCAGCCGAAGGGAGAGGACCTTTATACGATTCCTGGAGCGCCGCCCAACCTGGCGGAAGCGATCGAAGGCTGCGCGTTCCGGCCCCGGTGCCGGACGGCGACGCGGGACCAATGTTTGACGTTGGGCCGGCCCGAGTTGGTGGAAATTGAATCGGGGCACTGGGTGCAGAACTGCCCGGGTTGTCTTGGGCCCCTGGCGGCATGAGTTGCGAAGAAGCTTCGCTGGGAGAAGGAAGGGATTGCGCGGCGTGCCGTTCAAGCGTAGCGGCTTTTGGCGTCTAATTCGCTACCGCCATGGGGTTTCTCGAGTTGCATGGAATTACGAAGCGCTTTGAGGTCCGTCAGGGATGGTTCGGCTCGGACCGGCGGGAAGTCGAAGCGGTAAGGGGTGTCTCTTTGGAGATCGCCAAGGGTGAAGTGCTGGGGTTGGTGGGGGAATCAGGCTGCGGGAAGACCACGCTTTCGAGGATCGTCATGCAACTGCTGGCGCCAAGTGCCGGGCGTGTGATTCTGGAGGGGGAGGACCTGGCGGGGCTGGACCGGGACGGGGTGCGCCGGAAGCGGATCGATTTTCAGATGATTTTCCAGGATCCGTATGCGTCGCTGAACCCTCGGATGACGGTTTACTCGACGCTGGCGGAAGCGGTGAGCCAGCGTCATCCGGGGCTGTCCGAGGAAGAGCTTCGGGGCCGGGTAAGCGAACTGATGGAGAAGACCGGGTTGGCACCGCGTTTGATGCGGAAGTATCCCCATGAGTTTTCGGGAGGGCAGCGGCAGCGGATCGCCATTGCCCGGGCATTGGCGCCCGAACCGAAGCTGGTCATTGCGGACGAACCGGTTTCGGCGCTGGACGTTTCGATCCAGTCGCAGATTTTGAATCTGCTGCGTGGCTTGCAGCGCGAGTTGGGGCTGACGATGGTCTTTATTTCGCACGATCTGGCGGTGGTTCACTACATCGCCGACCGGATCGCCGTGATGCAGTCGGGTGAGATCGTGGAAATCGGCGCGGCGAGTCGAGTCTTTCACGAACCGGAACACCCCTACACCCGACAACTTTTGGCGGCGATCCCGCGGGTGAAGCCCGGCGACTCGCGAAACTCCGAGGCAGAAGGAGCATGAAGGCTGGCCTACTGATACCGGGGTTGGTGCTGGCGATGCTCCAGGTGCCGGATCTGCTTCCGTGGATTCACTCGGGCCTGGACCGGTTGCCATGGTCGCCCTGGCGGACCGGCGCCGGGGAAGTGATCGAGGCGGAGTTGGAGCATTACCGGTGGGACGACCGGACGTTGGTCCTGGAGATCGAGGGAAGCGAGAGGGCACGAGCGGTGCCGGCAGAACAGCTCGACTTCTGGAGCAAGGTGAGGCTTCTGACGTCGGAGCCCTTTCATCACACGATCACGGCGCACCGTGCGGAACTGCAGAAGCTTCCGGCTTACCGGGACAGGATGGATCAGCTTTCGCGATTCAGCGTGGTGGCGCTGACCGTTTACGTGGCGGCATTCATCAGCGTGAGCTGGTTTCTGGCCATGTGGCTGCTGAGGAGCGCGTCGCTGTTCGCCTGGTTTCAGTGCGCGCTGGCGTTCCTGGCCTCGAGTGCGCTCGGCGTGGCGGGAGTGGCGTGGATGCTCGAAGCCTTCGGCCGGCATCAACTCCTGGAGTATGTCGTGGTCGTGGCGAGCGCGCACACGGTCCTTTTCGTGATGTTCGTCTGGTGGACCTACCGGTCGACCCTGATGAGATCGGCCTGGTGGTATGTGTTCAACTGGGTGGCGGCGCTGTTGCTTCCGGCGACGCTGTTTCTTACGGGGATCTCGGCGCAGGTGTATTCCCACTACCGGCAGCTGAACCTCCAGACTTTCGACGCCTACCTTTCCGAATTTTGGCTTCGTCCGATGGGCCTGATCTAAGGCAAACGGTGCGCCGGGTCAGCCCGATTTTGCGGGTTTCCAGGCAATGGCCATGACGGTCCGGAAGTGGGGATGGTTCTTCTCCCGGTCGACGACGGACGTTTCCGTGTTCTCGAAGCCGGCGTCTGTGAGCAAGGTCCGCAGTTCGAGTTCGGAGAAGCCGAGCCAGACGTCCTGGTAGAGACTCCGGGCCTCCTCGAAGCTGTGGCGGAGGAGGTCGAGGATGAGGATACGGCCACCAGGTTTGAGGATATCGAAGGCCGCCGCGACAGCCGTTTCGGGGTGTTCGGCATGGTGCAGTGCCTGGCTGAGCAGGGCCAGATCAATGCTGGCGGGATCGATGGGCGGCCTTTCGATTTCACCTTCGCGGAATTCAAGATTTTCCACGCCATTCTTCCGCGCCAAGCCGGTTCCGTAGGCGACCATTTTCGATGAGTAGTCGACGGCGATGACTTTCTTGGCACGCTGAGCAAGCAGCAGGCTCAGTGTGCCTTCGCCGGCACCGAGATCGGCGATCACGAGCGGGGGCATGAGAGCGAGCAGGGCTTCGGTCAGGCTGCGCCAGCTTCGCCCCGGGAGGTAAGCGCGGCCAAACCGCCCGGCCAGCTGGTCGAAATAGGCCCGGACGGTTTGGCGCCGCTTTTCCAGGACAAAATTCAGGGCGGCATCGTCCGCCGCGGCCTCGGGCACTTCCCGGCTGGCCGCCCGCAAGAAGCCGGAGAGGTGCAATTCCTCGATCAGCCCGGTCTGGATGCCGTAGATGACGCGTTTACCGGAGCGGCGGTCCTGAACGAGACCGGCTTGTTTGAGTTGAGCGAGGTGGGTGGAGATCCGGGACTGCCCCATGGCGAGGATATCCTGGAGCTCGGCTACGGAGAGATCTTCCTGCTGGAGGAGCCTCAAAATGCGGAGCCGGGTGGAATCGGCGAGGGCTCGGAGAGATTTAACCATTGACGCCATGCGGCTTCGGCCTAATACATCAACTTATCACGATTTGTGAATATGTTTCAATTCTGAACCCATGGCTGACCAATTTATTTTCTCGTCAGAGTCCGTGACCGAAGGGCATCCGGACAAAGTAGCCGACACCATCAGCGACCGCGTCCTGGACGCGTGTCTGTCCCAGGACCCGGATAGCCGGGTGGCCTGTGAAACGATGGTCAAAGACAACCTCGTCGTGTTGGGCGGCGAGATCACGACGCGCGCCAAATTCGACTACCAGGAGGTGGTGCGGGAGGCGATCCGGGACATCGGGTATGTGAACGACGACTGCAAATTCCATGCGGAGCGGTTTTTTCTGCTGAACGCGACCGGCGTTCAATCGCCCGACATCGCGCAGGGCGTGGATGCTGCCGCGGCCGAAGACAAGACGACGGATGAGCAGGGAGCGGGAGATCAGGGTTTGATGTTCGGGTTTGCCGTGTCGGAAACTCCGGAGCTGATGCCGGCCCCGGTGCTCTACTCCCACCAGCTTGGTCGCGCACTGACGGCGCTTCGCAAAGACGAGGTGCATTCCTGGCTGCGGCCGGATTCGAAGACCCAGGTCTCAGTCGAGTATGCCGGAGGGAAGCCCCAGCGCATCACGGCGGTGGTGGTCTCGACGCAGCACTCCGAGGAGATCCGGACCGGGGAAATCCGGGAGATTTTGAAGCGGGATTTGATCGAGAAAGTGCTTCCTGGCGAGCTGCTCACGAGCGACACCGAGATTCTCATCAACCCCACGGGGAAATTTGTGATCGGTGGACCGGAAGGAGACTGCGGGCTGACCGGCCGAAAGATCATCGTGGACACCTACGGGGGCATGGGCCGCCATGGGGGCGGCGCTTTTTCGGGGAAAGACCCGTCAAAGGTGGACCGTTCGGCTGCCTACTTTTGTCGCTGGGTGGCAAAGAACATCGTGGCGGCGGGCCTCGCCTACCGTTGCGAGTTGCAGGTGGCGTATGCGATCGGGCATCCGCGTCCGGTGAGCATCAACGTGGCAACGTTTGGTTCGAACACGGTCGATGAGAGCAAGATTCAGCGGGCGGTTTCGGAGGTGTTCTCCTTCAAACCGGCGGACATCATCGACCAGCTCGACTTGAAACGGCCGATTTATCAACACACGACCAATTACGGCCATTTTGGCCGGGAAGATCATCTCGACGCCCTGACTTGGGAAAGGACCAACAAGGTGGACGAGCTAAAGCAAGCGGCGGGCGTTTGAGCCGCCCTGAATCCATCCTCAAACACAACTGAAACGAGATATGTCTACCGAATTCACGGATTTCAAAGTCAAGGACATGGGGCTGGCCGAGTTTGGCCGGAAAGAGATCGAGATCGCCGAAGCGGAAATGCCTGGGTTGATCGCGATTCGCGAGAAGTATTCCGCTGAGAAGCCACTGAAGGGTGTGCGGATCACAGGATCGCTGCACATGACGATTCAAACGGCGGTTTTGATCGAGACGTTAGCCGAGCTGGGTGCCTCGGTGCGCTGGGCGAGCTGTAATATTTTTTCAACGCAAGATCACGCGGCGGCGGCCATTGCAGCTGCTGGGATTCCCGTTTTTGCCTGGAAAGGGGAAACGCTCGAAGAGTATTGGTGGTGCACCCAGCAGGCTTTGACGCACCCGGGCGGAAAAGGGCCTCAACTCATCGTCGACGACGGCGGAGACGCGACGTTGTTGATCCACAAGGGCTACCAGCTCGAGGAAGGTTCCGATTGGGTTCATTCGCCGGCGGAGAACCATGAGGTTCGCGTGGTGAAAGACCTGCTTAAGGAGGTGCACGCGCAATCGCCCAATCTCTGGCACGACATGGTGGCGGAGTGCAAGGGGGTGTCGGAAGAGACGACCACCGGCGTTCATCGACTGTATCAGATGGTCGAAGCGGGCGAATTGCTGTTTCCAGCGATCAACGTGAACGATTCGGTGACGAAATCGAAGTTCGACAACCTGTATGGCTGCCGGGAATCGCTGATCGACGGCATCAAGCGCGCGACGGACGTCATGATCTCCGGCAAGGCGGCGGTGGTTTGTGGCTATGGCGATGTTGGGAAAGGTTGCGCCCAAGCGCTGAAAGGCATGGGGGCCCAGGTGATCGTGACGGAAATCGACCCGATCTGCGCGCTGCAAGCGGCGATGGAGGGTTTCAGGGTGATGCGCTTGGAAGACACGTTAGGCATGGCGGATATCTACGTCACGACGACGGGAAACAAGGACATCATTTGTCTGGAGCATATGCAGGCGATGAAGGATCAGGCCATCGTCTGCAACATCGGGCACTTCGACAACGAGATTCAGATGGATCGATTGAACGAAGCCCCGGGCGTGGTGTGCGTGCCGATCAAGCCGGAATCGGATGGGGCCGTGGATCGCTACACCTTCCCGAGCGGGAACAGCATTTACGTTTTGGCGAAAGGCCGGTTGGTGAACCTAGGCTGCGCCACAGGGCACCCCAGCTTCGTGATGTCCAACAGCTTCGCCAACCAGACCCTGGCGCAGATCGATCTATGGAAAAACCGTGAGACCTACGAGAACAAGGTCTATCTCCTCTCGAAAGCGCTGGACGAGGAAGTGGCTCGGCTGCACCTCGAGAAGATCGGAGCGAAATTGACGGAGTTGACCGAAGACCAAGCTTCATATCTTGGGGTCAAGAAAGCCGGCCCTTACAAGCCCGAGTACTATCGCTACTGATTGAAGGCTAGTGCCGAATAGCACGGGATTAAGGACGTTCATTGGCGGCTTTCGCCGCTTTCAAGGACTGAAGTCCTTGCCACTTTGCTCGAGGGCTACGCTTAATCCCGTGCCATTGGGCTAGTGCCTTTGTTTGGTCAAAAAAGATCGAGCGTGAAGGGATCGGTGTTATCGCCGGTCCCTTCTTCTTTCTGGGGTTCCACGCGACGTGAGGCGTGGCGGGCTTCGAAATGTCCCAGCGTGGTTTCAGCGATGAACCAACCAAAATTGGAAGAGGATCTATTGTAGTTCATCCGGTAGATCCAAACGCCGTCGCAATCTTTCCGCCAGAGGGCCGGATCGTTTCCTTCGATGACTTCGGCCGTGGTCCAGACGTCTTCGACGAGGTCGGGGGAGAAGCCTGGGGGCTCGTCCGCTGCCGGGGAATCATCGCTTGCTTGGGAGCCTGGGTGAAAGGCGTCCATGGGGTCGGATCAAGCCGGGGAAGCCACGGGCTCGGACTCGGGCAGCGTGGTGTTGAACTGAAGTTCGTAGAGACGCTGATACACGGGGCTGGTTTGGAGGAGTTTCTCGTGAGTGCCTTTGGCTACGATGCGTCCCTCATCCATGACGATGATCTGATCGGCATTGAGGATGGTGGATAGGCGGTGAGCGATGGCGATGACGGTTTTCCCCCGGGCTAATTCTTCGATAGCCGCGTGGATTTCCTTCTCGGATTCGGAGTCGAGGGCGGAGTAAGCTTCGTCGAGCAGAAGGACGGGAGCATCGCGAAGGATGGCGCGGGCAATGGAGATGCGCTGCTGTTGGCCCCCTGACAGGGTGCAGCCCTTATCGCCGACTTTGGCGTCATAACCGCCAGGCTTTTCCATGATGAATTCATGAGCATGCGCGCGTTTGGCGGCTGTCATGATTTCTTCCTTGGTAGCTTCGGGGCGGCCGTAACGGATGTTATTGGCGATGGAGTCGTGGAAGAGGAAGACCTCCTGGTTGACCATGCCGATGTGATCACGGAGGGAGTGTTGTTTGATTTGCCGGAGATCGATATCGTCAAATTCGATGTGACCTTTGCGCGGGTCGTAGAAGCGCATGATGAGGGAGAGCATGGTCGATTTGCCACTGCCGCTTTTGCCGACGAGGGCGAAATTGCGGGTGGCATTGAGTTTGACGCTGACGTCCCAAACGGCTGGTCGTTGAGAGCCTGGATAGTTGAAGGTCACGTCATAGAACTGGATTTTCCCTCGCGCGTTCTTGAGCTCCACGGCGTCTTTGGCGTCCTGGATATCGGATTCCCAATCGATGAAGGAGAAGACCTTGGTCGAAGCGATGACGCACTTCTGGAGGTGGATCTGCACGCGGCTCAGCGCCTTCGCATGAGGATACATGGACATGAGGGCCATATTCATGATCATGAAATCATCGATGCCCATGTTCGTGACCTTGGCGTAGACCAAACCTGCGGCAATTCCCACCGAAGCGAAGGTTTCGACGAGAGGACCGACGATCTCCATGGCCTTTCGCCAACGCATGATGAACGCGAGCATTCGCTCGTTCGCCCGGTTGAACCGGTGCCGTTCGAAGGGTTCCCTTGCGAAGCTCTTCACGACGCGGATGCCGGAGAAAGTTTCCTGCATGGTGACCATGAGCATTCCGGCTTCTTCCTCCTCTTTTCCGCCGGCCCTGCGGACGCGCTTGGCTACCACCATCACCGGCAGAATGCAGGCGGGGAATAGGACGAGAGCGGCGAGGGTGTAACGCCAGTCCGTGATAAGGAGGAAAATGACGATCGAGAGAATCGAAACCGGATGTTTGATCAGGTCACTGGCCAATTGGGTGGCAGCGCTCTGGGACATTCGCGTTTGGTTGAAGACGGTCTGCATGAGTTCGCCCGTCTTGGCCTTGCTGAAGAAGCCGAGGGACTGGTTCAGCAGGTTCTTGAAGACGTCGTCACGAAGGGCGAACAAGACGCGGTTTCCGACCCAGATCATGAAGTATTGGTGCAGGTAGGTTAGCAAGCCTCGCATCAGGATGAGGGCGGGCACGATGGCGCAGACTCCGGCGATCCAAATCCATTCGCGTCCAGCGGGGAGGTCGGGAGGGCGTAGCTCCCATTTCGCGATGCTCTGGACGGGGACTTTCTCGAACGGTTTGAAGGCTGTTTCGGGGTCGGTGGGATCTCCGAGAATGACGGCGAAGACGAACTTCAAGCCGAAGAGGATGATCATGTTGAAAAACCCGGCGAAGATCCCGAAAGCGACGCTCATCCCGAAGCGGAAGCGGTAGGGCTTCACGTAGGAGAGCAGACGCAGGTAAGGAACCTTGGCCGCCTCAATAAACTCGGCGTTCGACATGTTCGAAATGTCTTTTCGGCTAAGCTTTTTGGGCTTTTTGGTTTTCGCGTCAGGTTTCGCCATGAAGTCAATGGGGTGGGCGTTCGCCTGCCATTCAGCCAGGGTAAGCGGGAGGGACGTGGAGAGCAAACCCCCTTTCGGGCGTTGGGATCAGGCCTTCCAGTATCCGGCCCAATCGTCCGGCAGGCCCGCGCGCTCGACGCCACTTTGGATTCGGCCTTCGAATTCGGGCTGAAACGTCGTGCTCGTTCCGTAGACCATGATCAGGTCTTCCGAACTGGCGCCGCGGAGAGCGTGTGCCACCCCCGCAGGGATGACGACGGCGACGTTGTTGGGGCCGGGCAGGTTGTCGCCGTCGATGATGAAGCGCATTTTCCGGCGGGGCATTCCGTCGCGCTCATCGATCAGAAACATTTCGCAGACACCGCGGACAAAGAACATGACGTCCCACTGCTCGTCGAGGTAGGGGCGCAGGGCGAAATTTTCGGGTTCATCCACAAAGAGGCGCTGGAACCAGGCAGCGGGGTCCTGGTCTTCGGGGATGGCTGGGGGATGGATGTGGAAGCCCTTGGCGGTGCCAGCATACATGAGGGCGGTGGCCCATTGGGCGGGCCAGAATCCGATTTCGCCGAGGCGACCCTCCGTTTCGCGAGCGAACTCGGCGAAGTAGCCTCGATGGCGTTGATGGAAGACGCGTCGTGGAAAGAGTTCGACCCCTGGGATCCAGGCATCGTCGAGGCCTTCACGTGAAAGGATCTGTCCCGCTTCGACGCCTGGGCCGGCGAGGGCATCAGCCAGTGGGGGCCGAGCGTAGCTGCGAGTTTCCAGGGCTTCACGGGCCTCGGGGCGAAGGGCGTGCCAGAGGAGGTGGTCAGCTTCAAAGGTTTCGGCCATTTGCGGATGTTTACCGAAGGGGCGGGGCGATGCAAGGGGGGAAGTGAGGACGCGAAAAAGCCCGGCCGCCGCGCAGGCTGACCGGGCTTTGGGAGAGCGGAACGGGTGGGCGTCAGCCGCGAGAGCCGGACCAGGAGCTGTAGATGCTCACCTTGGTGCCGCTGCGGGTGTTGTCGTAAATGACCCGCGCCATGTCGTAGGGGAGGCGAACGCATCCGGCCGAAGCGGGATATCCGGGGAGATATCCTGCATGAACGCCGAAGGCGCTGCTGCCGAGGCGCATCCAGTAAGGCATGCCGACGTGGTAGATGTTCGAAACCTTGCCGGACCGAACGCGCTCGGTCATGTAGAAGGTGCCGCGGGGGGTGTATTTGCCGGGGCGAGCCGTGGAGACCGGGGTCGAGACAGCAATTTCTCCGTCGACGAGGAGGTAGGCGCGCTGCTTGCTGATGTCGATGACCACGTTGGTGTTCGAACGGTTGCTGTTGGCGAGTTTCGATTCGTGAACCGTTCCGGTAAGAACGGGAGGAGCTTGGGGCTTGGTCCTGGAAGCGAAGACGCGGGAGCTATCGCGTGCCCGTCGGGAGGAGCGGGCGGTGTTACGCGTTTCGCGGTCCTGTTTGCCAAAAAGAACCTGGAACAGCCCGCGTTTTGGTTTGCCATCGCGCTCGGCGTGGCGGTCGGCGGCGGAGAGATCGGCGGGAGCGAGACAGGCGACGGCGAGGGTCGCGACGAGGAGACGAGTGTGGATCTTCATAGAGAGAATGTGTTGTGTTTGAGGAAACGACTTAAAGGTTTCGTGTTAAGAATAAAAGCGAAGAAGAAGGCGGGCAAGCAAAAATCTTAAAAACCATAAATATCATAATTACAGTATATCTGACTTCCTTTGAATTCGTTGCTCGAGAGCTCGTCGGATTCGACTTGTTCGCTCCCTTCTCCCGAGGAGAATGAGTCGGTCATGGAATCCGAAGCCGAGCTGGACGTCCTGCACGCAATCGAATGGCCGCCGACCCGCGAGACCGTCCTGAAGACGCGTGAAGCGACCGTTAAAGGATGGTGCTTCGACAGGAATGGTCAACCGTTTAGGGGCATGCGTGCCAGGATCGGTGACCAGGAGTTCAAGGTCCGCCGGAAACACGCCCGGTTCGCGGTCGGACATATTTATCCGGAGTGCACGCAGGCGGACTTCAGCGGATTCAAGGTGGATCTCGAGCTGCCGCCGGGCAAATCGGAGGTCGTCCTCGAATACAAGACGCAGGATAAGGTCTGGCACGAACTGGACCGGCTGCGATTCGTCACGCCCCGCTTTCAGTGGCCGTGGATCAAGCCGGATGATTTCGGCTACGCGAACTGGGTGGAGCAATTCGAGCGTTGGGGTGAGGCCGAACTCGAGGCGATGCGCCGTCACATCGACACCTTCGAGAAGCGCCCGCTGCTGTCGGTGGTGATGCCAGTCTACAACACGCCGGAATCGCTGATCATCGAGTGCATCGAATCGGTGGTGGGTCAGGTCTACCCGGACTGGGAGTTTTGCATCGCGGACGACCGTTCGAACGAGCCGCATGTGCGACCGGTGCTCGAGCGCTACGCGGAAGAGGATTCGCGCTTCAAGGTCGTGTTCCGCGAGGAAAACGGTCACATTTCCGCGGCATCGAACAGTGCGTTGGAGAAGGCTTCGGGGGAATACGTGGTGCTCTTGGATCACGACGACTTGCTGCCGCCGCATGCACTTTATCTCGTGGCCTGGGAGATTTTGCAGCATCCGGAAGCGGATCTCATCTACTCGGACGAGGACAAGATCGAGGTATCGGGCGAGCGCGGTGATCCCTACTTCAAGCCGGACTGGAATTACGATTTGTTCACTTCTCAGAACTGCATTTCTCACCTTGGCGTTTACCGGACGAGCCTGCTGCGCGAGATCGGTGGTTTCCGGGTGGGGATGGAGGGCAGCCAGGACTGGGATCTCGCGCTGCGTTGCATTGAGCGAACGGACCGGGTTCGCCATATTCCGCACCTGCTCTATCATTGGCGCAAGATCGAGGGAAGCACGGCCCAGAAGCTGGAGGAAAAGCCCTACGCGCAGACGGCTGGAGCGCGAGCGGTGCAAGAGCACTTGGAACGGATCGGTCGAAGCGGGGACCGGCTGACGGTGACGGGCGAGGGGACATTCCGGATCGAGCGTGAGCTGCCGGAGCCAGCGCCCGCCGTGACCCTCATCGTTCCGACGCGGGACCGGGTGGATTTGCTGCGCCAGTGCATCGCAAGTCTGAGGGCGCAGACGGACTACCCAGATTTCGAGATCCTGGTGGTGGACAACGATTCCCGCGAGCGGGAGACACTGAGTTTTCTGGAGGAGATCGAGGCGCGGGGTGAAGCCCGATTGCTGCGGGTGCCGGGACCGTTCAACTTTTCCCGCCTGAACAACCTGGCGGTGGCGGCCAGCGAGCGTCCGGTGATCGGGCTGATCAACAATGACATCGAGGCCCTGCACGGCGAGTGGCTGCGCGCCATGGTTTCTCAGGCGGTGCGCCCGGACATCGGGGCAGTCGGCGCGAAGCTGCACTACCCGGAGGGTTTGCTTCAGCACGCTGGCGTCTTTCTAGGGTATCAGGAGGCGGCGGGCCACTTCTTCCGGGGAGAACCCTGGAGTTTCCTTGGTCACGGGAACCGGGCCAACATGGTGCAGAACGTCACTGCGGTGACGGGGGCCTGCCTGGTGGTGGAGCGTTCGAAGTTTCTCGAAGTGGGCGGACTGGACGAAGACGCCTTTGCCGTGGCCTACAACGACGTGGACCTGTGCCTGAAGCTGCTCGAAGCGGGTTACCGGACGCTCTACACGCCCTTTGCCCGGCTGTTTCATCACGAGTCGGCAAGTCGCGGCGAGAACGAACGGACGGCGAAACGCAAGGAAGAGACGAAGGAAGAGATCCGGGCGCTCAACCACAAGTGGGGCCGGTATGTTCGCCACGACCCGGCTTACAATCCGAATTTGACGCTGGAAGCCGAGTCGGGAGGATTGGCCTTCCCGCCGCGACGTGCGGAGCCTTGGCGCGCCTTCATGGAAGCGGCGAAGGGTTAAGCCCGCTGGGCACCGAAGACTCACGAAATTTCCCAAGCCCGTGGCATCCGATCTCCAGACTGAAAACCGTGCTTTGAAGGCGGCACTGCGCGAAGCCCGCCTGCAACACTACCACCTCTTCAACGTCCAGCGGCAGCGGACCTTTCTGGCGCGTCAGCGTGAAAAAGACCAGGTCCGGGAGCTGCGCGAGGCTTACAAGAAGCTGCGGGAGGCGGAGAAGACGCTAGCAAAGCTGGAGGGGCCGCTCGGAAAGCTCCGCGACAGCCTTCTCGGGAAGCTGGGCAGCAAGCAAGTCGATCGCGTGATGGATGTATTGAGGAAGGCGGAGGTCTGGACCGGCGCGGTTCCAAGCGACCTGCCGCACCCCTCGGGAATTTTCAGGGCCGAGGACGAGGATGAGGCCCTGGAGGTTCCTTTCCTGACGCCGACGGTGGATGTGGTGATTTGCGTTCACAACGCCCTGGAAGACGTGAAAGCCTGCCTGGCATCGGTCGAGGCGAGGTCCCCGCGGCTCCAGAAAATCATCCTCGTCAACGACGGCTCGGACGAAGCCACAACGGAATTTCTGCGGGCATTCGCGGTCGAATCGGAGCTTCCAGTGGAGATCGTGCATCATCCCGAGGCCCGGGGCTACACGATCGCCGCAAACCGTGGACTGGAGCGGACGCATGCGGATTACGTGGTGATTTTGAACAGCGACACGGTTGTAACGCACCACTGGCTGGAGTCGATTCTGGCCTGCGGCGAGAGCGATCCGCGGATTGGGATCATTGGGCCACTTTCGAACGCGGGCAGTTGGCAGTCGGTGCCCGAGCGCTTCGGACCGGAGGGCGATTGGGAGGTCAACGAGTTGCCGGAAGGGATTTCCCCGGATGACGTGGCGTGCCGGCTTTTGCTGGAGCACGAACCGGCCTATCCGCGCGTGCCGCTGATCAACGGTTTTTGTTTCGTGATCAAGCGACGCGTCCTGCACGAGATCGGGCTTCTGGACGAGGCGACCTTTCCTCGTGGCTACGGCGAGGAGAACGATTTTTGTCTGCGGGCAGGGGCCGCGGGGTTCGAACTGGCGGTCGCGGACAACGCCTACGTGTTCCACGCCAAGTCGAAGAGCTTCACGCACGACCGGCGTCGAGAGCTGTCAAAAGCCGCCACGGGCCGGCTTCACGAGAAGCATGGACGGGAAGTGATCGACGCGGCCTGTCAGGAGCTTCGGGACGACCCCGGCCTGGCGCGAGCGCGGGAGCATTTTTCCGAGCTTCAGAGCCGTCCCGTATCGCTGCGGATCCTGTTCATCGTCAACTTCAAGGGAGAAGGGGGCGGGATGCACTCGATCGCACAGGAATGCGACGGGCTCTGCCGTCTGGGGGCTTTTGCACAGATGGCGGTGCGTCAGGATCTCCTGGACTTTTACCGTCTAAAATACGCCACGTTTCCCGATGCGCGGTTTTACCCCTATCAGTTCGACTACCAACTGGCCGCCTACGCGGGCAGCTTCGACGTGGTCGTCTCCACGTTGTTCTCCTCGGTGGATCGGCTGAAGCAAATCGTGGAGCGGTATCCCTCGGTTCGGCCAGCGTATTACATCCAGGATTACGAGCCGCTTTTTTTCGATGAAAGCGATGCGCTTTACGCACAGGCGAGGGCGTCCTACACGGCCCTTCCGGAAGCGATTCGATTCGCGAAGACGAAGTGGCTTTGCGATGTCGTTTCGGAACGGGAAGGCGTGGAAGTGCACAAAGTGACGCCCAGCATCGACCACGCCGTTTACCGGCCGGCGGAGGGAGCAAAACCGTCGCCGTGGGTGGTGGCGGCGATGATTCGGCCTTCGACACCGCGCCGGGCGCCGGAGCTGACATTGGAGGTGCTGAAAACGTTGAAGACGGAATTTGGCGAACGGATTCGGTCGGTGGTCTTTGGGTGCGAGCCGGCGGATCCGTTTTGGGAGGAGAACGGGGGCGCAGGAGGCGTCGAGATCCGGGGAGTGCTGCCGCGGGAAGGCGTGGCGGAGGTGCTCCGGGAGGCGTCGGTTTTTCTGGATCTATCGACGTATCAGGCGTTTGGCCGGACGGCGCTGGAGGCGATGGCCTGCGGGTGCGTGCCGGTCGTGCCGAAGCATGGCGGCCCGGGGGAGTATGCGCGGGATCGCGAGAACGCGTTGGTGGTGGATACGGAGGACCGCGATGCCGTTCTGGAGGCGGCCCGGGAGTTGCTACGGGACGAAGACCTCCGTGAAAAGCTTCGGGAAGCGGGGCTCGAGGCGGCAAAGGCCTTCACGGTGGAGGCGGCGGCGCAATCTGAGCTGGATTTGTTCCTGCGGATGACGGGAAAGGGGTGACGGCCCCAAGTGGGCTGACCTGGGCCGTTCAAGCATAGAACCAGTGGTCGAGCGGGTGGGGCGGGCTGTGAGGAAGTCCGGCGGCCCAGCAGACGATGAGGTAATTCACAGTCGCAAACCCTCCGAGGAGGAGTGCCCCGCCGATTCGACCCGGCAGACGATCCCAGAACCGGTGCAACCCCAGGCAAGCGAGGGCAACCACGCAGGGGACGACCGGAGCTGAGAGTCGCGCGAGGAAAGGCGCCTGGGAGACCACGAGCAAGAGCGTGTGCAGCAGCAGCCAAGAACCGAGAACGAGGGCAGGGCGCCAATCGCGAGGGCGGATCAGGAACCATCCGAGGACAAACCCTTGAACGGTGACCGTGATCATCAAACCGAACCAATACGGGGTCCACTGATCCAGAAATGCCATCCGCTTCTCCATGGCGAGCTGGAAGTTTTCGGACCACCCGAAGGCGGCGTAGAGGAGGGCCGCCACGAGAATGGCCGGTCCGGTGCCTTTCGCGAGCGACAGGGCGGCGTCGCGGAGATCGAGCCGGCGTTCCCGCAGGAGATCCAGAAAAACGGTCATACCGGCGAAGAAAGCCGCGTAGACCAAACCGGGTGGGCGCACGAAGACTAGGGCCGTGACGAGGATGGCGGTGGCGAGGGTTTGCCAGGGCGTGCGGCGCCGGAAGCGGTCGATCAGGATGGCGAGCATCGCCACGACCAGCAGCAGTCCGGCGGGATCGGTGGCGGGCCGGGCGAAGGCACGGAGGATGACGAGGTGGGAGGCGAACGCAAGCACGCCGAGGAGGGCCAGCACAGGGGGGAGGGCGAGTTGGCGGCGAAGCAGGTGATGGAAGATGAGAAGGGCCGCGAAAGAGGCCAGGGCGGACAACCAGACATAGGCTTCGGGCAGGGGGAGGCCCGCCAGAAGGAGCAAGCTGAGCACGGCGGGGACGAGGGCCACGTGGGCGTGTTCGTATTTGCGGGTGAAATTCGCCACGTCCTCGCGAGCCTCGGGTTCGGTGATCCAGCGAGCGATATGCCCTGCGTATTTGCCATAACGGTCCGGGTCCAGGTGCCCGGTGTGACCGGAATAGCGCTGCTGCCAGCCATTCCAGCTCACGAGCAGGCACACCAGACCGAGAGAGGTCAGCCACACCCAATCGGCGGAGGGCGATCGGGCGGCCAGGACCAGGGTGAGCGGGAGCAACCACCAGGCGTGACGCAGCCAGAACCATGGCTTTTCGTAGAGCAGGATCAGTTGAGGCGCGCCGTCGAGGGCGGTCTCGCCGGCGAAGACCTCGATGGGGATTCGCGGCGGCCAGTCTGAGCGGGCCTTCTTGACGAAGGCTTCGACGACCCGCTTTTCCGGGCCCTCGAGGAAGTGAAACTGAATCTCCACCTCGGTGCCGGCAGGGACCGGGCGAAGGAAATCGACGTGAGCATCGACGCCGAAACCGGCTTCGTTTTCGCCGATCAATTCTCCGGACGAGCGATCGAAAGCCCGCAGGGCGATGCGATGTTTTGCGGCACGGAAGAGGACGCGGAAATAGACGCCGTTCAGCCGGTCGTGGGGTGCGGTGAAGCGGATGGCGAGGGGCTGGGCGGAATCGAAAGCGAAGTAAGTCTCGGGAGTTTCCCCGCGGAGCTGATTAAAGACCGGGACGGGAGCGCGGTGAGTGCGTCCGGCCATGAGAAGGCACAGGCTCAGGAGCGCGAAAGCGGCGAAAGAGAGGAGCGCGGGGCGACGGAAGAGGGGCGACATGGCGGGGTCTTGGAACCGATCTTTAGCGCAGGACGGGAAGGCTGAAAAGGCGTGGATTCGTTCGTGCGGGCTGCCGAAAGGACTCTATACTTTCATCTTCCATGAATGATCTCGACCGGGCGCGAAGGGTGTTTGAGACGGAGATTGCGGAATTGACGCGATTGAAGGAGCGGCTGAGCGAGGGATTCGAGGAGGCGGTGAAGACCGTGCGCCAGACGATGGAGGACGGGGGGAAGGTGATCGTGATCGGCATCGGGAAGTGCAGTCACATCGGTGAGAAGATCGCCGCGACGCTGACGAGCACCGGGACGCCATCGATCTTCCTGAATTCGATGAACGCCCTCCACGGCGATCTTGGGATCGTGGATGACCGGGACACGGTGTTGGCGTTGAGCTACAGCGGGGAGACGGAGGAGATGCTGAATTTGCTGCCGGCGCTGCGGCGATTTTCGGTCGACATCGTGGCGGTGACGGGGAACGCGGGTTCGACGCTTGCCCGGGAGAGCGACATTGTGATCGACGTGGCGGTGGAGCGGGAGGCCTGTCCGTTGGAGCTAGCTCCGACCAGCAGCACGACGGCGATGCTCGTGCTCGGCGACGCACTGGCGATGGTGCTTCTGGAGGCAGCCGGTTTCAAGCCGCAGGATTTCGCGCGGTATCATCCGGGCGGAAGTCTTGGGCGGAAGCTTTTGAGCCGGGCCGGGGACATGATGCGGCCGCTGGCGAGGGTGGCGGTGGTTTCACCTGGCGATGCGATCGCGGATGCGCTGGATGCGATGACGCGCTGCCGGGGAGGGGCGGCGGTGGTCGTGGAGGGCGGTGGCGATTTGGCCGGCATCTTCACGCATGGCGACTTCGTGCGGGCGTTCCGTGCGCACGGGGCCGGGACGGCGGGATTGCACGTGGCGGAGCTGATGACGCGGAACCCGGTGACGACGCAG
>CAZCRA010000021.1:35000-37933 GCA_964500945.1 uncultured Verrucomicrobiales bacterium
CAAGCTGGCGGTCGAAGTGCTGCGGATCCTTCAGGAGCACCGGATCGACGACATCGTGGTGCTGGATGACGAAGGGAAACCGGCCGGATTGATCGACGTGCAGGATTTGTCGCGGCTGGGGATGCTTTGATCCGCAGCTACTGGTTGGTCGAGACCGGAGCCTTGAGGAAGTCGATGGTTAGCGGGTAGCTGAAGGACTCATTCATCATCGCTTTGACGCCGGCGATGACTGGGACGGCGATGTGGAACAAACTGAGAACCAAGAGGGCTGGGACGGTCAGGAGGCCGCCGATGCCGAGAGTCACCAGGGTAACGAAGAAAGCCGCGACGGCGTAGATCAAGACGGAAATCTGAAAATTCAGGGACTGGCGAAATGCCGTCTCCATGGCGGGATACTTATCCCGGAAGATGGCCCAAACGATGATGGGTCCGACGAAGAACCCGACGAAGGTGGCGTAACCGGTCAGGGGCGAGAGGTGCAGGACCATGAGCCAGAAATTGTCGCGCTCATAGAAGGGCGTGGCTGCGGGATCGCTGGGGGAATTCCGGCTGGTTCCGGGATGCGGCGGTGGGGTATCTGCAGTGGATGGGTCGTCTGACATAACGATGAAGGCAGGGGCAACTTATCACACCTTCCTCCGGACGGACAGGGCGTTGGTCAAAGCCGAAGACTCATGACGAGATCGCGATGATCCCGATGCCACTGAACGGTGGCGTCCAAGCCGTCTTCGAGCGAGGTGACGGGCTCCCAGTCGAGAAGTTCCTTGGCTTTCCCGATGTCGGCCCAGGTGTCCCTGACGTCGGCCACGTGAGCCGGTTTGTGGTTGACGGTGGCCTTCTTTCCGAGGCGGTCCTCCAGCATCGAGATGATGCGGTTCATCGTGATCGGCTGCTTACCTCCTCCGAGGTTGATGACCTCGTAGCCAACGGGTTTCATCGCCGCCAGCACGCCATGGGCGATGTCGTCGACGTAGGTGAAGTCGCGGGACTGTTCGCCATCGCCGAACATTTCGATGGGCGTCCCTTCGTCGATCCAGCGGACGAAGCGGAGCATGGCCATGTCAGGACGGCTGGCCGGGCCATAAACGGTGAAGAAACGGAGGACGCTGGAATCGATGCCGTACAGGTGGTGGTAGGTGTAGGCCATCACCTCAGCGGCTTTTTTCGAGGCGGCGTAAGGGGAGATGGGCGAGTTCACCGGGGCGGTCTCGACGTAGGGCATCGGCTGGCCAGCGTAGAGGGAGGAGGTGGAAGCGAGGACGTGTTTTTTGACTCCAAACTCCCGCATCAGTTCGAGGACGTTGAGGGTGCCCATTCCGTTGGTAGAGAGGTAAACGAAAGGGTTCTCCATGCTGTAACGGACGCCGGCTCGTGCCGCGAGGTTCAGAACGGCGTCGAAGGCGTTGGCTTCGAAGAGAGCGTGCAATCCGTCGCGGTTCTCGATGTCGAGGTGGTGGAATTCGAAGCCTGGCCTGGACCGCAGTTGATCGAGCCTGTGTTCCTTCAGACGTTGATCGTAGGCGTCGTTGAGGTTGTCGACGGCGACGACCTCGCGTCCGGTTTCGAGGAGGAAGTGGCAGACGCGTGATGCGATGAATCCGGCGGCTCCGGTGACGAAAATTTTTCCCATGCGTTATCTCGAAGTTAGGCCCTGACAAATGTCCGTGGAATATCGGGCAGAAAGCGGGGAAGCCAATGGAATTTGTCCCTTCGACCGGAGCCAGGGAAGTCAGCGGTCGAAGCGATTGGGGCCGGCGGTGGTGCCGTCTTTGAATTCAACGAGGACGGTGACGTAGGCGGTGTCGTCCGGGACGGCGGTATAAATCGTGACGTCGGATGAGATGGGAGCGGTGCCGGGTTGGTCGTGGGATGGGAAATCGAAGGTTTGGTTTGGGGTATCGGTATTCAGGCCATAGCGGATGGCGGAGATGGATCCCCTGTGCGTGAGAAGGTGGGAGAAATAGAGGAGGACTTTTCCATCCCAGTCCCGGAAGGCCACCCAGCTGTTTTCGGTAAGCTGAAGGATGCGTTTGCTGTTTTCGAGCCCGGCGGCTGATGGGTCGAAGGCCGTGCGATAAGGCCCCATGGTCTGGCCGGCGAGGTTGACGTATTTGAATTCGATGTCCTGCGGTGGCGTGTTGTTCGGCAGGGAGACGGACATATTGGGTTGGAATTGGCCCGTGGCGATATTCCGTGCTGAAGACGTGCCGGTGGAGATGAAGCGGTCCGTTCCGGGCTTTTTCCAGAGGATTTCCCTGGCGTTCTCGGCGATCTGAACGCTCCCCATCCAACCGGAGCTGGTGTGCATCCAGGTCACGACGAGGGGATTCTCGATGGCCGCGGTGGCGTCGGCCAGGGCGGCAAGCCGGTTTCGCGCGTCCTCCCGCCACTCAGCCACGAGTTCCTGGTCGATCATTCGCGGGACGAGTTTGCCGGCTTCGTCGAGGGCGACAAAGCGTTCGAGCAGCTTTTTTTCGCGCTTCTTATCATCGAGGCTCTGACGGCCGAGTCTGGCGGCGGAGAAATCCCGGCTGAGAAGGTAGTGCGCCGCGGCGTCGTCGGGGTTGGCTTCGAGAAAGGCATGCAGTTTTTCGACCCGGAGATCGCGGTCCCAGAGAAGGTTGGAAGCCAGCCGGGTGGTGGCGGTGCCAGACTGATTGGCGATGTAAGCGTAGCTCTCCCGGGCGCCGGCCGGGCCCTCCTGGACTTTGAGGAACTGCTGGAAGCGGAGGTGAGGATCGATGAAGGCCAGATCGAATTTGAAGTATTCGAGATAAGCGCGGCGGGCCTTCCCGTAGTCGCCCTTCAGTTCATAAAAGCGCGCGTTGTTGTAGAAATGCTCTGGCGTATCGGGATCGATGACAAGGCCGGGTTGCTTCGCCAGCTCGCCGAAGGCATCGCCGATGCTCTCCAGTTCGGCGAGGACGGCATCG
>CAZCRA010000022.1:0-37526 GCA_964500945.1 uncultured Verrucomicrobiales bacterium
CCGGGGTGAGGGGGAAAAGCAGATCGAGGTCGACCGCCGCCTCGCTCGCCGCCGGATTGAACGCGCGAAGGCCGAGTTGCAAACCGTTCGAAAACAGCGCGCCACGCAGCGCAAGGAAAGGGAACGGAATCCCATCCCCCACGCCGCCATCGTCGGCTACACGAACGCCGGCAAGTCCACCCTGCTTAACCGGCTCAGCCAAAGCGACGTCCTGGCCAAGGACATGCTCTTTGCCACACTCGATACCACCACCCGCCGGATCGAACTCCCGGACGGACAAACCATCCTCGTCACCGATACCGTCGGATTCGTCCGAAACCTCCCCCACCGCCTCGTCGAAGCCTTCAAGGCCACCCTCGAAGAAGCCCTCCTCGCCGATTTCCTCATCCACGTCGTCGACGCCAGTTCGCCCGAAGCCATGCGCTTTTACCACACCACTTTGGAGGTCCTCGAGGAACTCGGCGCCACCGGTCGCCACGCCATCACCGTCCTCAACAAAATCGATCTCGTCGACGACCCGGAACGCATCCGCGACCTTTGTGCTCTCTGCGAAAATCCCGTGCCCGTTTCCTTGGTGACCGGCGAGGGCATCGAGGATTTGTTGCACCAAATCAACGCCCATCTCGTCGACCGCGTCGACCGCATGCACCTACGCGTCCCCCAATCCCGTAGCGATGTCGTCTTCCAACTCCATCGCGACGCCAAGGTCCTTGAAGAAAAATACGAAGGCAATGACGTCCTCCTCACCGCCATCGTTCCCAACGCCCTCAGGCACCACTTCGAATCCTACACCCCGAACGGGAGCAGCAACGGCAGCGGTTCCCCATCCTCACCTTCGCCGAGCCAGTCAGGATCCTAACCGCCGCGCCGGGCTTCCGTGCTCCCCGCTACTCTTCCACGAACTCCCTCGTCGGTTTGCGGTTCAAATCGATGGCCCGTTTCGGAACGGTCTTCTCGTTAGCCAGCTCCACGTAGGCCACAATCCCATCCGCGAGGGCGGCGGCCAATCGCTCCCTCCACGCCGGATCATGGATCCTCCGGGCGTCTCCCCAATTCGTGAGAAAACCGCCTTCCACCAACACCGCGGGCACGGTGGCATGACGCAGCACCGAAAAGCGCGCTCGCTTCACCCCGCGATCAAAGCCGCTCATCTTCCCGAGCAGCGTCTGATACATCGTGTTCGCGAGAACGAAGCTAGCCGGCTCGTGCGCTGAATTCGGATACTCCTCTGCATCTCTCTCCGGGTCTGAAAGCGAGCCTTGCGACGGCGCGCCCGTCGGCGGCAAAGCAAAAATTTCGAACCCGCGCGCTTTGCGATTCGGGGAGGCGTTGAAGTGGACGCTGACGAAGATCGGGTTCTCGTAGTTCTTCGTCATGGAAGGCCGCTGAGAGAGTGGGATGAAAAAGTCACTCAACCGGTTCTGCACGACCTTGACGCCCCGTCCCTCCAAGATGCGGCGCGTTCGCTTCACCACGTCCAAGGTGTAATCCCGTTCGCACCCCAGATAACCCCTTCCCCCGGGATCCGCGCCGCCATGCCCTGGATCAAACACGATGGTGTCCACCCGGCTCAGGCTATCGACGAACCTTGGCTCCAACGCTGGGATGACCGTTGCGTTGACGTCGAGTAATGAAAGGTAAACCGCTCCCTCCCCCTCTTCCTCGCGCAACACCGGGAACGAAAGCCAGTGCCGCACCCCATCGATCAACGCCTGCCTGCTCCCAGCTTTCACAATCAGCGAGTAGGCCTCACTCCGGAACGCAATTTCAGCCGGATCCTCACGCCCTTCGCCGCGCGTCATCCCAAATTTCCGGGCCAGGTCGCTCACCCGCAGATAGTCTCGCCCTTCGATCTCCACCGTGTTCCACCGTCCATCGGCAGCGACCGGCCATGTCCCCCCAGCCCAGGCCAGCCCCACGGCCAAAATGCAAGTCCAAGGAAGGCAGCGATTCACGATCACAACACGATACCCTCTTCCTGATAGGGGTCAGTCAAAAGATTTCGACATCCTCGCTGGCCTCCTAAACTCCGTCGTCCTCTTCCCGCTTCCGAGCGCGTGCCATGACGGGGCGAGAAATACTCCCTCGGTTGACCACAGACTCCAGTGTTCAAAAGCGCCTCACACAGCAAGGTGCTACCCGTCCGGTGAGTCGTGCAGATGAGATAGCTCTTGCCGCGGATCTCCGTCACCCCACCAACGTGACTGGTTTGGAGCCGGAATCAAAAATTCGTTGGGCGAGCCCTTCGCCTCCTCAAAAGCGATGCAAACGCCCCTGAGGCAAAAGAAGATTGCTTTCGACTGCTCAATGAAAAAACTAAAGGCAGTCCATCATCCCCTCCGGTGCAGCCTGGCTTCTTCGGCAGTCCATGATGTTGCGTCGACCAGATTGGTCTGCCAATCCACTGCCGGAAACGAACGGCCCCCGAGAATTTGATGAGCATCCAAAGTGCCCATGATCTCACACCGCTACAAGTGCATCTTCATCCACATTCCAAAGACGGCCGGGACCAGCATTGAGAAGAAACTGGGGCATTTTGAGGAATTGCGGCCCGGCGTTCAGGACCACCGCACCATTCGCCAGCTCGAACCGCAGCCGGATCCGCAAGGACCGCTCCGCAGGCTCAGGGAAGAAATCGCCGGATTCAACAAACCGCCTCGCCAGCCAGGAACCGTCACCCCAAGACAATATCGCAGCTATTTCAAATTCACCTTCGTTCGCAACCCATGGGCGCGCGCTTTCTCCTGGTATCGAAACGTCATGGACGATGAACGGCATCAGTCGAAAATCGGCGTTCCCTCAGGCTGCAGCTTCAAGGAATTCTTGGAAAACCACGGTGACCAATTCGCCTTGCGCCCACAAACCCACTGGATCCTCGATCGCAGTGGAAACAATCCGCTGGACTTCACCGGACGCTTCGAGCGCTTGCGCGACGGCTTCACCCATGTGAGCGAGAAGCTAGGGCTGAGCGATGCCGTATTGCCTACCCTCATGGTTCGCCCTGGCGAGCAGCCAAGCTATGTTCCCTATTATGACGGCGAATTGATCGATCTCATCGCCTTGCGCTACCGGGAGGAAATCGAGATGTTCGACTATCGGTTCGGAGATTAGAGAATCGAAAAAAGGACCAGAGCCCCCTAGGAGCGGCGCAATGGACCACCAGGTGAGCCAGATCCCAACGCCAATGTGGGACGGAAGAACAAGCGCATGGCCGACATAATCTCTTCGCCAGCCCTTTGTGAAGGTCGACATGTGAAATGCCACCCCCCTCGCCCCTCCCGGCTCGTCGTCAACTGCTCAAGGGCCAGTGCTTGGATTCGGTCCGGGCCTCCTCGAGGTAAGCTTCGATCTCTTCGACCACTCTCGGATGCTGATCCGCGATGTCATGCCGCTCGCCGGCATCCTCGGAAAGATCGTAAAGCTCCAGGGGAGCACCGGGCTCGAGTCGCACCGCCTTCCAATTGTCCCGGCGAACAGCCTGCTGAAATCCACTTTCGAAAAACTCCCAGTACAGGTAGCGATCCCGCAGTTCCGGTTGTGCTCTGCCCAGCAACGCCGGAACCACCGAGACCCCATCCACCTCGTCCGGCACCGAGTCGGCGGCCCCTGCCAATTCGGCCAACGTCGGTAACACATCGGCAAAATACCACGTTGCGTCATCATCTACCCGGCCTGCCGGCACCCGCCCCGGCCATCGCACGATCATCGGCGTGCGAAGGCCACCTTCATACATGGCACGCTTCCTCCCGCGAAGTTCGCCCGAGCTGTCGAACCGCCCTTCCCAGCGCCGAGCCGCCCCGTTATCCGAGCAGAAGAACACCACGGTTCGCTTCTCGATCCCACGTTCCATAAGGCTCGCCATGATGCGCCCGATGTCGCGATCGAGCCGCGTCACCATGGCAGCATGCACCTTCTCGTCGTGGTCCCAGTCCCGGTCGCTGTAGGGGTCCGTGGACGGGATCTCGTATTTCGCGTGAGGTATCGTGTATGCGAGATAAAGGAAGAAAGGTGGTTGACCACCATCCAGTGTGGCGTGGCGGTCGATGAACTCCAACGCAAACTCGGTAAATAAATCGTGCGTGTACTGTTCCCGACGGCCGTCCTGGTTCCCCGGTAGCGGATATCTCTCTTCGTTCAGCCAGATGAAGCCGGGGTAATAGGTGTGAGCCCGGCGCTGATTGAGATAGCCAAACCACTCGTCGAACCCCTGCTTGTTGGGTGTGCCGGCCGTGCCAGGTTCGCCCAAACCCCACTTGCCGGTAATCCCAGTGACGTAACCGGCGCCCTTGAGCACCTCTGCGACGGTCACGTCCTCTCTTGAGAGCGGCACCCGTCCCATTTTCCCTCCTAGGCCTTTGACCCCACCCTCTCCGATGTTCCCCCGGACGGTCGTGTGACCGGTGTGCTGCCCGGTCATCAACACGCTTCGAGCGGGAGCGCAAACCGGAGACCCCGAATACACCTGCGTGAATCGCGTGCCCGCCTGGGCAAGCTTGTCGATGTAGGGCGTCCGGATGACCTCCTGCCCGTAACAGCCCAAATCGCCATAGCCGAGATCATCCGCCATGATGAAAATAATGTTCGGCCGCTCGTCTGCATGGATCGAAAGCGCAATTCCCATCAAAAGGATCACGCCGCAAGTCGCGACCGAGCCTGCGGCCGCGCGAAATACCATCGTCTTCATTGCTTCATCTCCATGCGCGACCCCACCTTCCACGGCGTGGCCGGCCCCACGCGGTAATCCTATCCTTTCTGCTTCGCCCAGGCATCCCTCAATCCCACCGTCCGGTTGAAGACGGGTGCTCCGGGTTGGCTTAGCTTGGAATCGACCGCGAAATATCCCAGGCGCTCAAATTGGAACCGGTCGCCCGGCTCCGCCCCCTTGAGGCCCGGCTCCAAATACGCCTCCTCGATCACCTCCAACGATTCCGGATTGAGGTGGGCAGTGACATCGTCGCCTCCCTCCTTTCCGCCGGGATTCTCCAGATTGAACAAACGGTCGTAGAGCCGGACTTCAGCCTTCAGCGCATGTCGCGCCGAAACCCAGTGCAGCGTCGCTTTCACCTTGCGCCCGTCCGGCGGATTCTCCCCTCCTCGTGTCTCGGGATCGTAAGTGCAGCGAAGCTCGACGATCTCTCCGGCCTCGTCTTTGATCACCTCCTCACACTTCACCCAATACGCGCAGCGCAACCGGACTTCACGTCCAGGAGCCAACCGAAAGAACTTCCGCGGCGGATCCTCCATGAAATCGTCCCGCTCGATATACAATTCCCGGCTGAAGGGAACTTTCCGATACCCCAACTCCGGCTGCTCCGGGTTGATCTGAGCCTCCATTTCCTCCTCCCGATCCTCCGGATAATTGGTGATCACCAGTTTGAGCGGGCGGAGCACCGCCATCACCCGGGGCGCGATTTCGTTCAGATGCTCCCGGATCGCATGTTCGAGAAGCGCTACGTCGGTTAGGCTGTTGAATTTCGTAATCCCAATTCTCTCGATGAAGCGGCGAATCGCTTCCGGCGTATAACCCCGACGCCGAAGCCCTGAAATCGTCGGCATCCGCGGGTCGTTCCAGCCATCCACCAATTTCTTCTCCACCAGCAGCTGCAGCTTTCGCTTGCTCATGATGGTGTAGGATAGATTGAGCCGTGCGAATTCGATCTGCCGCGGCCGGGCCGGCACGGAACAATTCTCCACAAACCAGTCATACAGCGGTCGATGATGCTCGAACTCCAGCGAGCAAAGAGAATGAGTAATGCCCTCAATCGCGTCCGACAACGGGTGCGCGAAATCATACAGGGGATAAATGCACCACGCGTCCCCGGTCCGGTGATGCGATGCCTTCAATACCCGGTAGATCGCCGGGTCACGCATGTTGAAGTTCGGGTGCGCCATGTCGATTCTCGCACGCAACACGGCTTCGCCGGGCCCGAACTCCCCACGCCGCATCTTCTCGAAAAGCTCGAGGTTCTCCTCGACCGTCCGGTTGCGATACGGACTCTCTTTCCCAGGCTCCGTCGTGGTTCCACGCGTGTTCTTGATCTCTTCCGGCGTTTGACTGTCGACGTAAGCCAACCCCTTGCGAATCAATTCCTGCGCGTACTCATAGAGCTGCTCGTAGTAGTTGGACGCGTAGTAGAGATGCTCTCCCCAGTCCATCCCCATCCATCGCAAATCCTCCTGAATGGCGTGGACGAACTCCTCCTCCTCTTTGATCGGATTGGTGTCGTCCATGCGCAGATGACACTGGCTTCCGGGGACCTCTTCAGCCAACCCGAAATCAAGGATGAAAGCCTTCGCGTGGCCAATGTGGAGATAACCGTTCGGCTCCGGCGGGAAACGCGTCACCACCCGCTGGTGCTTACCCGACTCCAAATCGTTGATCACGATTTCCCGGATGAAATCCCGGGGCTCCAAGCGACGGGGTTCTGACATACCTCCCTCTACGCCTTCGTCCTCTCGGACGCAACCGTCTCATCGAACGTCAGCTCAATTCTGGATGTCCATGTCGAGCTCTCTCGACAGAAAGCTCCACTTGTCCACGATCTCTTCAATCGCTTTCGACGTCGGTTTGCCGGCCCCGTGGCCCGCTTTCGTCTCGACCCGGACCAAAATGGGTGCCTCCCCGGTCTGGGCGTGTTGAAGCGCCGCTCCAAATTTGAAGGTGTGCGCCGGAAACACCCGGTCATCATGATCCGCGGTCATCAGCAGCACCGGCGGATAAGGCCGTTCGGTTTGTGTGTTGTGGTAGGGTGAATACGCCAGGAGCGATCGAAACTCCTCAGGATCTGCGGGATCGCCAAAATCCTCCGTCCACGCCCAGCCAATCGTGAATTGGTGAAATCGCAGCATATCGAATACCCCGACATCCGCGATCGCAGCACCGAAGAGCCCGGGCCGCTGATTCACACAAGCACCCACCAAAAGCCCCCCGTTGCTCCCGCCTCCGATCCCCAAACGGTCCGGACGCGTGTAGCCCTCCCTCACCAAAAACTCGGCCGCCGCCTGAAAGTCGTCGAAGACACTCTGCTTGCGCCCCTTCGTTCCAGCTTCGTGCCAGGCCTCTCCGTATTCCCCGCCACCCCGCAGGTTCGCCACCGCATACCAACCACCCATCTCCAGCCATGCCGCCGTTGCCGACGAATAATAAGGCGTTAGAGAAATGTTGAATCCGCCATAGCCGTAAAGATAGACCGGCGCCTCACCCGTCTTTGGCAGCCCTCGCGGCCCAGTCAAAAACATCGGAACACGCGTGCCATCTTTGCTACGGTAAAAGACTTGCCGCGTCTCGTAACTCGAGGCGTCGAAACCCGCGTCCGGCTCGACGAAAACCTGCGAATCCCCGCTCTCGAGGTCGTAGCGATAAATCGAGCCCGGCACGGTGTAAGAAGTGAAATAGTAGAACGTCTCCTTCGCGTCCCGCTCTCCCCCGAATCCATACACCGACCCAACACCCGGCAGAGGGAACCTCTCCAAACGCTCCCCCGTCAGCCGATGAATCGCGACCTCCGTTTGCACGTCGCGCAACCGGCTGACGAAAAACCGGTCTCCCAATAGCGAGACGCTCCGTATCGGTGTCTCACCCTCCGGAATCAGCGTCTTCCACACCCGCTCCTCCGCCTCGACGTCCACCGACACGATCTTCGATCGCGGCGCTCCATCATCCGTCAGGAAATAAAACACACTGCCGTCGTTCCCCAAAAAATCGTAGCTGGAGTCGAACCCACGAATCACCGCTTTCACTTCGGCCTCCCGGTCGTCCAGGTTTCGGTAGTAGAACGCGTTCTTTCCTCCCGCCCCGGACCAAACGTGGAACAAGAGATAGGCTCCGTCGTCGCTGACCCCCGCGCCAAAACCCCACTTGGGCTCGTCCGGCCGCGCCAGAATCAATTCATCCTTCTCCTGCCTCTCTCCCAGGCGATGAAAGTAGACCTTTTGATTCAGCGAAACCGCCTCCAGTTCCTCGCCTTCCGGCGGCTCGTCATACCGGCTGTAGTAAAAGCCCGACCCGTCCGGTGCCCACTCCGCTCCTGAAAACTTTACCCACCGCACCCGGTCGTCCAAGTCGCGCTGCGTCGCGACCTCTCTCACCCGCCACTCCTGCCAGTCCGAGCCCGCCGTCGAACGCCCGTAGGCCAACCATCGGCCGTCGCGGCTCACCTCCCAGCCGGAGAGAGCCACCGTGCCATCATCGGACCATTCGTTCGGGTCCAGCAACACCTCGGCCTCCGCGTCCGGGATGTTGGGCTGGCTCAGGAGAACGGCCTGGTTCTGAAGCCCCGACTTCCGGGTGAAAAAGAGTCGATCACCCCGGATCCTTGGAATGCCATATTTGTCGTAATCCCAAAGAGTCTCCAGCCGCTCCCGAATTCGCTCGCGACCGGCAGTCTCTTCAAAATACGCCTCCGTCCTCGCGTTTTGCGCCGCAATCCACGCCTTCACCATCTCCGAATCGACGTCCTCCATCCACCGGTAGGGGTCCGCGACTTCGACCCCGTGAATTTCCTCCACCAGGTCCTTCCTTTCGGCTGGAACCGGCGGCAAATCCGCTTGAGAGCTGGTGAGCACGCCCATCCAAACCACAGAACTCAAAAAGCGCGAGGGAAAGCCTTGGATCACCCTGCCTACTCATCCTCATTTGGAGCCGCCGTCAACCCGCTCTTCGCCGACGGAAACGTCAGCCGACAAACAATGAAGGTTTCCCTACATTCGACTTTCGCAAAACGCCGTGTAGGCTAGCTCCCCTGACTTTGCTCCCCGACGATCTCATGTCCGACTCCGAGACCGACCCACAGGAACGCCTCGCCGGTGTTCTCGTCCCCGTGTTCGCCATCCGGCGCGAAGGCGATCTCGGGATCGGCGACACACGCGGCGTGCGCGAAATGATCGATTGGGTGGCGGACAACGGCATGCAGTTTCTCCAGTTCCTGCCAATCAACGAAATGGCCGGGGACAACAGCCCCTACAACGCCATCAGCTCCGTGGCTTTGGATCCCCTGACCCTCGAGGTCTCCCCGGAGGCCATCCCCGACCTCGATCCCGCCGTTTTCGAGTCGATCCTGGAAAAGACCGATCTCGAAGCACTCCGCGGGCCAAAAGTCGATTACACCGCGGTCCGAAGGCTGAAGTCCGACCTCTTATGGCAGGCTTTCGGCCGCTTCCGCGACAGACATGCCCACCAGGGAACGCCGCGCGAGACCGCTTTTGTGAACTTCTGCTCGCGCGAAAGCGACTGGCTCTATGCCTACTGCATTTTCCGCCTCTTCATGGACATGGAGTTGGGGCTGGAGAACTGGGAAACCTGGCCGCAGGAATACAATACCCTCGAAAAAGCCCAGGCCTACCTGGATCTCATGCTTAAGGCTTCCCAGGACCAAACCGAACACCAGCTGGCCTTCTACGCCTACGTTCAATTCCTGGCCTTCGAACAGTGGCAGGACGTCGCCGAACACGCCCGAAAGCGCAACGTCCACCTCATGGGGGACATCCCCTACGGTGTCAGCCGAACCAGCGTCGACGTCTTCGCCCAAACCCATCTTTTCGACCTCGAGTGGTGCGGTGGCGCTCCTCCCGAACGAAACTTCAAGGACGATGAATTCACTGTTCGCTGGGGTCAGAACTGGGGCATCCCGCTCTATCGCTGGGACCTCATGGAGAAAAACGGATTCGCGTGGTGGAAACAACGCGTTGGGAAAACCTGCCGGATCTTCGACATCTTCCGCATCGACCACGCCCTGGGATTTTACCGCATCTACAGTTTCCCCTGGCGTCCCGAGCGGAATGCGGAATTCCTTCACCTCTCCGACGAGGAGGCCAAGGAATTGGCCAGCGGCCATCTTCCAGGTTTCAAGCCTCGCCCGGACGACACCGTCGAGAACCGGGCCTACAATCGCGAGCGCGGCGAAACCTACTACCGCGCCATCCGGGAAGCCGCCGGAGATTCGCACATCGTCGCCGAAGACCTCGGATTGGTGCCCGAATACGTCCCCGAGAGTTTGCTCGGCCTCGGGTTCGCCATCATGAAGGTGCCCCAGTGGGAGGCCCATCCCGATGGTGAGTTCAAAGCCACCGAGGACTACCCCTACCTCAGCCTCACGACCTACGCGACCCACGACCACGAACCGATCCGGACGCAGTGGGAAAAAGCCCGGCTGACCGTCCTCAACGACGCCTCGCCCGACGCCTCCGGAGAGGCGGCCTGGTTCCTCCATCGCATGGCTCGCTTCGCACGCATCGAAGGCATCCACGACAACGCGTTCCCGCCCTTCGACGACCGCATCCGGGAGGCCATGCTGCGCCGCCTCTTCGAAGCCAGCTCGCGATACGCCGCCGTCATGATCACCGATTTGCTCGGCCTGGAAGACCGGTTCAACGTCCCCGGAACTCTCAGCGATGCGAACTGGACCCATCGCCTTCCCATGACCGTTCAAGAACTGAGGGAAAAAAGCCCCTGGCGGGAGAGAATCGCTTCCATGAAGAATCTCTTAAAAGACACTGGCCGATTCGGTCAGCCCGATTAATGAATTGGCAACGAAGCACGCATTCAACCCTTCTTCGAACCCATCATGAACGCTACTGAACCCATCCGCGTCGCCGTCACGGGCGCGGCCGGCCAAATCGGTTACTCTTTGCTCTTCCGCATCGCCTCCGGCTCGATGTTCGGCCCGAACCAACCCGTCAGCCTTCACCTCATCGAGATCCCCCCGGCGCTCCCCGCCCTGCGCGGCGTCGTCATGGAACTCGAAGACTGCGCCTTCCCCCTGCTCCACGACATCGTCCACACCACCGACCTCGACGAGGGATTCCGCGGTGTGAATTGGGCTCTCCTCGTCGGCAGCGTGCCCCGCAAAGCTGGCATGGAGCGCAAGGATTTGCTCAACGTCAATGGGAACATCTTCACCAGTCAGGGCCGGTCCATCGCGGAAAACGCCGCCCCCGGCGCCCGCATCCTGGTCGTGGGAAACCCCTGTAACACGAACTGCCTGATCGCGATGAGCAATGGCGCCGCGGTCCCGCGCAACCAATGGTTCGCGATGACACGACTCGACGAGAACCGTGCCAAGAGCCAGCTCGCCGCCAAAGCCGGGGTCCACTGCTCCGATGTCACCAACCTCGCCATCTGGGGAAATCACTCCGCCACCCAATACCCGGATTTCTACAACGCCCGCATCCAGGGCCGACCCGTCCCCGAAGTCATCACCGACCGCCACTGGCTCCAAGGCGAATTCATCTCCACCGTTCAGAAGCGCGGCGCCGCCATCATCGAAGCCAGGGGCGCTTCCTCCGCCGCTTCAGCCGCAAACGCCGTCGTCGATACCGTCCGGAGCCTCACGATCCCCACGCCGGAAGGCGACTGGCATAGCGTGGCCGTCCCGTCCGACGGCAGCTACGGCGTCGAACCCGGCATCATGTCGTCGTTCCCAGTTCGCACCCGGCCGGATGGCGGTTGGGAAATCGTGCAGGGCGTGCCGGTCAACGAGTTCAGCCAATCCAAAATCGACGCCACCGTCAACGAGCTGAAAGAAGAACGCGACGCCGTCCGGGATCTCATCCCGGTCTGAACCGACTCTGCCAGCCGGCTCCAGGCGATGCTTGTTTTCGTCTACGGCAGCCTGAAGCGCGGCTTCTCGAACCACCACTTCCTGCACGGTCAGCCCTTCGTCGGCGAGGCGAAGACCACTCCCAGCTACCGGATGTTCGACTACGGCGGCTTCCCGGCCGTGGTCCCGTCCCCCCAAAACGGCCGCTCCATCGAGGGCGAACTTTTCGAGATCGATGCCGAGACGCTCGTCCGGCTCGACTGGCTCGAGGAAATCGACGCCGGACTCTACCGTCGCGGCTCCACCCGGCTCCTCCCGCCCATGGATCGGCACGGGGACGTCCTGATTTACCTCTACGAACGCGACGTCAGCCAGCTGCCCGACGCAGGCACGGTGTGGACGCATGCCCTCGATACCGGCGACGCCTCGGAAATCCCGTGAAATTCCCGCTCGGGGCTTCTCACGCCCGACACCAAGACCGCGTCACTTCGCCCTGAAGCCCCGGATTCAAGCCGGTCGCTCGCTCATAGGCCGCTCGGGCGCTGTCGCCATCGAGCAGCCCATACTCACATTCCGGAAATATCCAACCCCTTACGCTCAAAAATCAGCGGGCGCACCAAACTTCGGACGGATTTCACCCCTCGCGAATCCAATCGCGAGGCCAGGTCATGGCTGACGAGGCCAACCAGCTGGCCGCTACCCTCGCTCTCAGCCGGGACGAACCCGTCGATTGGGGCAAGGCCATGATTAACCTCACCGCCAACGTCATGGCCCAGGCCCTCTTCGGCGAAAGCCTCGCCGAAGCCGATTTCGAACGCGCGGTGGGCGAGCGCGATCTGACGGCGGCCGACACCGGCGCGCTGCCCCACTTGAGAAGCTGCGTCGATGAGACGCTCCGCTTACACCCTCCCGCTTGGATCGTCGATCGCGCCCCGATCGAGGACGTGGAACTCGACGGCCACCTCATCCCGGCCGGCCGCGTCGTCGCCGTGTGCATCTACAGCATGCATCGCCCGCCCGATTTCTGGAGCGAACCCGGAACCTTCCAGCCCGGGCGTTTCCTCGCAGAGGATCTGCCTTTGGACGCCTACATGCCTTTTGGGCTGGGACCGCGGAAGTGCGTCGGCCAGCATTTTGCCCTCATGGAAATCATGCTGGTCCTCGCTCAGCTTCTGCGCCGTTTCCGCTTCGAGGCCCTGAACGCTCACGAAGTCCGCCACCGCGCGCTCGTCACCTTGGGGCCCGACCGCCCCCTGATGGTCCTGGCCCATCCTGTTGTCTAAGAACTCCATCCGGCTGAGAAAGAATGGCTTCCACCAGCCACATCCCGGAGCGGTGCCAACCTGAATGACTTGCGATTTAGCGCCGTCCCTGGTATGAGATTCCCCGATCCGGCTGTCTCGCTCCTCCCACATCATGCGTCTCACCGTCTTCGCTTGCATCCTCCTGGCCTCCGGCACCGCGCTTGCGGCCGACGAAACGCCAGCACCACTGGCAGCCGCCCCGCGCGAAAGCGCATCCCTCGGAGCGGATTGCGTGGGTAAGCTGAAGCTCGGGAAAGTGGAGTTCGCCATGCCCGAGGGACTCCAGACGATCCGCTTGCCCCTCACCTGCCTCGACAACGAGCCGGTGAACTTCCTCATCCGCACCCGCTTCATCCAAGCGGACGATGAGACTTCCACGCCCCAAAAAGGGGGATTCGAAACCATTTCACGTGGATTCGTCGGACTGATTTCCCTCGGAGCCTCCGAGGCTGCCCTGCAGCGAGAGGTCAGCTCGGATGAGGCCGTCATCGCCACCCGCCATCGGCTCGAACCCGGTGAATCGATCGTGGTGGAACATCAGCTCCCATACACCACCCCTGGCCTCCTCGGCTCGGTGTCACGTGTCAGCCTGGAAACGCCCGAAACCACCTCCCCCCGAGAAAGCCGCATTCGTCAAAGCTTTAGTGAAGAATACTGGGACCGCCGGGAACGCTACTTTCAGGCTCGTCGCGTCGAAAACGCTCGATGGGAAGCGCTTCGCTCGAATCTCGCTCGCCTTCGCCAGAACTTCGAACCCCTCAGCGAAGGCTACAGGGAGGCAATGAAGGGTTACTGGGCCGCTCACCGCGCCCACCGGCTCCGTCTTCAAACCATCGAGGACGATTTCCAGTCCTTCGCCGAAGCCCACAGGGCCGAACTCGAAGCGCAATTGCTCAAAAACTGACAGACCGCCTGGTCCGGCCACGGCTCGCTGTCCGTTTTTCACCGGTGCTCCTGGCCAATCTTCGGCGCGGAACGCAGCTCACCCCTCACAGGACACGAACCCTCCTGTGTCGCGCTGCGCCTGCGCCGCCGCCCGAATTCAGGCTCCTCTCCGCTAACGGAACGCCAAATGGTCACGGAATGACCTCATTTTTAAGAATTAAGGGAGGAAATCGTGGCCTCGCAGGGGTGCGACGCAATTGTGACAAATTTTTTCAGACAAATAGTTGCCAGGTTCACGAAATCCCGCCTAATATGGCTCCCACTGCGGCATGACGCTCAAATTGCAATCTGGTCCCTAAGTTGGCACGCGGAATGCATGAGTAGGAATGCCACATACACTAAACTGGTCACAAACCACGAACCAACACCCTAGAATGAAACAACTGAAATCCATCATCGCTCTCGTGGCTATCCCCGGAGCTCTCCTTGCTGGACCCGCTGAAAAAATGGTGATCATCGAAGATCCCGTTTGTGCCGTTCCCTTCTCGGGATCGGTCTCCGCTGGGTATGAAACCGACTACATCTTCCGTGGCGTCGAATTCGGTCAACACGCCCCCTGGCTGGGCGCTGAGATCAATTTCGACTGGTTCGGTCAAACAAGCGTCGACGCAGGCGTTTGGTACATCAACCCGACCGAGGACGTTGCTGGTTTCGACGACGAACTCGATGTCTACCTGTCGTTCAACTTCCCTCTCTGGGTCTTCGACATGTCTCTGGGAACCACCTGGTACTACTTCCCCGAGCTTGGCGGTGAAACCCTCGAAGGTTTCTTGAACGTCGGTTACAGCGTTGGCGACTACTTCGACCTCGGTCTTCTGTCCGCTTACGACGAAACCGGAGAAGGCTGGTACTTCGAGCTTTCCGCTGGTAAGAGCGTCCTGCTCACCGACTGCCTGGCCCTGAACCTCGGAGCCGGTGTGGCCTATGTTGACGAATACTTCGGCCTCAGCGGCTGGAACCACGCTTTCGCCACCGCCGGTCTGAGCTACGCGCTCACCGAAACGGCAACCTTCGACATCTACGTCGGCGGCAACTTCCCGCTCGAAGCAGTTGAAGACGCTACCGGTCAGGACGAAAAGATCCACGGCGGCGCCAGCATCACCGTCTCCTTCTAAGAAACGGCTGATCTAAAGGGAGCCTTCAAACAAGTCTCCCAAATCGATTCTGGCGGGTCACCTCAGGGTGGCCCGCCTTTTTTTGCACTTGCCGCCTCCCCGGTGTTTCTTGTTCACCGGCCAACGACCATCGAATCTTCCTTCCCCAGTCGAGACCTCCCATCACCCTTTCCCCGCACGCGGCGCGCCCGCGCCAAACCTCCTGCCTCCTGCCTCCTGCCTCCCAATCTCCACCCTTGTCCCCCCAGCCCACCATTCTCATTGTCGACGACGAAAAGAACACTCGCGACGGCTTGCGCCGTTCGTTCGAGGACGAATACGACGTCTATGTCGCATCGAACCTTGGCGGTGCGCTGGACGTTCTCGAGAGCGAGCACATCGACTTGATGATCACCGACCTACGTTTGGGCGGCGAAAACGGCATGGATCTCATCCAAAAGGCTCTTCGCCTCCCGAAGCCGCCCATCTGCGTCATGATGACCGCCTACGGCAGCGTCGACTCCGCCGTCGAGGCGATGAAACAGGGCGCCTACGATTACGTCAGCAAACCGTTGAACATCGATGAGCTCGATTTGCTCATCAAACGAGCGCTCAACAGCCGCCGCCTCGAAGCCGAGAACCGCTCGCTCAAAAAACAGGTCGAGTCCCGCCTGTCCATCAGCAACATCATCGGAAAATCCCCGGCGATGGAGCCGGTCTTCGACATGATCCGTCAGGTCGCTCCGACTCGCGCCACCGTCCTCATCGAAGGCGAAAGCGGCACCGGAAAGGAACTCGTCGCCAAAGCCATCCACCAACTCAGCGGCCGCCCCAAAGCCAAGCTCGTCACTATCCACTGTGCCGGCCTCAATAAAAACGTCATGGAAAGC
Source organism: uncultured Verrucomicrobiales bacterium (assembly GCA_964500945.1). Lineage (GTDB taxonomy): Bacteria > Verrucomicrobiota > Verrucomicrobiia > Verrucomicrobiales > DEV007 > CAZCRA01. Next base: position 15,771 of record CAZCRA010000022.1, read on the forward strand.
GAACTTTTCGGCCACGAAAAGGGCGCCTTCACCGACGCACGCACCCAGCGAATCGGCTACTTCGAGGAGGCCCATGGCGGCACCCTGTTCCTCGATGAAATCGGCGAAATCGATCCGCCCACTCAGGTCAAACTGCTCCGCGCCCTCGGCGAACGCACCATCCAACGTGTTGGAAGCTCCAAGGCCATCGAGATCGACGTCCGCCTCATCACCGCCACCAACAAGAACCTCTTCCAGATGGTCCAGGAAGACCGTTTCCGGGAGGATCTTTTCTACCGGCTGAATGTCGTCAAAATCTCGATGCCACCCCTCCGGCAACGGAAGGAGGACATCGCTCTCCTCGCCAGCGCCTTCATTCGCGAATTCGCCGAGGAGAACGCCAAGGAATGCCGCGAACTCACGACGGACGCCATGAATGCCCTCCTCGCCTACGACTGGCCGGGAAACGTCCGCGAACTTCGCACCGCCATTGAACACGGTGTGGTCATGAGTTCCGGGCCGAAAATCACCGTCCGCCATCTTCCTTCCACCGTCCGTGTGCCCCGCCCTTCCGCCGCCCCAACGAACGGTTCCTCGCCTCCCGCGGCCGAGGGCCTGCCATCTCGTCCCTGCCCTCCCAGCTCAACCCCGGGCAGCGCCCCCCATGACTCCAATCTCAATCTCGCCTCGATGGAGGAGCAACTCATCCAACAGGCCCTTGAGCGCACCCGCAACAACCGAACGGAAGCCGCCGCCCTCCTCGGCATCAGCCGGCGAACCCTCCAGCGCCGCCTGAAGCAGATGGGCCTCTCGGAAAGCTGAAATCCCACTCGGTCCTCATCGCCACCTGTCTATCGTGCAGGCAGGAATCCTGCTCCGCAGCGCCTCTTGCTTCAATCGTCACGGTCCACCTCGCTTCCTCATCATGCCTCCCACCTCTCACTATCACCATACGAAGATCATCTTCACCATCGGGCCCGCCACCTGCGCCGAAGATCGCATCGAGGCCCTCATCCGCGCCGGAGCCGATGTCTGCCGCCTGAACATGGCCCATGCCACCCTCGAATGGACCCACGAAACCGTGGCCCGCGTTCACGCCGTCTGTCAGCGCACCGGCCGCTACATGGCCGTCATGATGGACATCAAAGGACCCGAAATCCGAACCGGTTTCCTCGAACAAGCCATCCAGCTCGCTCCGGGTGAAATCCTCGAGCTTTGGGCCCGAACCACCGTCCCGGAGGGTCCCGGCCCCCACCGGGTCGACGTCAATTACCGCGACCTTCCCGATGACGTCCATCCCGGCGACACCATGCTCGTCGATAGCGGGTTGATCCGACTGGAAGTCCTCGAATCTCATCCGGATTTCATCAAAACGCGTGTCCTCACCGGCGGCGAACTCGGTTCCCGCCGCCACATCAACCTCCCCGGCGTCGAGGTCAAACTCCCGTCCCTCACCGACAAGGATCACTCCGACATCGACTGCGGCATTGAACTCGGTGTCGATTTCTTCGCCCTCTCGTTCGTGCGAAACGCCGCCGCCGTCCACGAATTGAGACACTATCTCGAGGAACGCAATTCTCCCGCGCGGATCATCGCCAAGATCGAGGACCAGGCTGGTCTCCGGAACCTGACCGAGATCGTCGAAGCCGCTGACGCCGTCATGGTGGCCCGGGGCGATCTAGGCATCGAGATCCCCTTCGAGAAACTCCCCCTCGTTCAGAATCAGTGCGTCAAAGCCTGCCTCGCCGCCGGCAAACCCGTGATCGTCGCCACCCACATGCTCGAGTCCATGGTCGAAAACCCCATGCCGACCCGGGCGGAGATCACCGACATCGCCAACGCCGTTCGCGAACAAGCCGACTGCGTCATGCTCTCCGGTGAAACGACCACCGGCAAATACCCACTGGAATGCGTCGAGGTGATGAAACGGGTCATCGCCGCCACCGAGACACTGAACACCGCTGAGCTTAACCGGACCATCAAATTGCGCCAGCCGAAGGCAAAACTCCTTCGCTCCACGGCCGTCCTTGCTCAGGAACTCGAAAACGCCGGGATCGTCTTGTTCACGAGAAGCGGATTCACGGCCCACGTCGCCGCCGCCCTCCGCCCGAACGGGGTCCCCATCTACGCGTTCACCGACGTCCCTTCCACCTTTCGCCAGATGCTCATGCTTTGGGGCATTGAACCCTTCCTCATCGATTTCGCCGATGACATGGAGGAAACCATCCATCGCGCCTGCCGAACCCTCGTCGAAACCAACTGGTGCCGGCCCGGTGATCAGGTCGCTCTCGTCACCAACATCGTCGTCCGCGGCAAGGTCGTCGATACCTTGCAGATCCGGGAAATCGATTGACTGGCGAAACTGCCTCTACTGAGCGGACGCAACAACGCGCTTGCGTTCACCCCTGAATGCGACTCTGCTAGGCCCGTCTATGGGCCTGATACAACAGCTTACCGAGCAATACGGAGACACCATTTCGAACCAACTCTCCAGCCATCTGGGTCTTTCCGAGGAACAGGCGGCGTCCATCGTCCCGAAGCTCGCACCCATCATGCTGGGCGGATTGGCCAAGCAGGCCCAGGATCGCGGAGCCGAAAGCGTCGAGGAAACCGTGAAATCCCACGGAGACCCATCGATCCTCGACGACCTGCCGAATTTCATGAGTAAGCAGGCCGAGTCCCAGGACCCTCTCGCCGACCTCGGCGCCATGCTCGGAGGCGCGGCCCCCCAAGTCCAGGATCTCATCTCCGGAAAAAGCCCCCTCGGCAGCATCCTCGGCGGCGGCATCAAGGAAATGGCTGGCAAAGCCCTCGCCAAAAAGCTCGAGGTCGACAAGGATCAGGCTCTCAAAATCCTTCCCATGGTCGTCCCCGTCGTGATGGCGTTCGTGGCCAAATCCTACCAGGCTTCCGGCCGCGAGGACTTCATCGCTCAGGTCGAGCAGGACGGAAACACCGCGGTCATCGACAAAATCCTCGCCAAATTCTCTGGGGGCGGTCTTCCCGGCGGCCTGGGGAATCTCTTCAGCGGAAAAAGCTGAGTTTCCGCTTCGGACTTTGCCCGATGAAGGGGCGTTGCCCCGCATCACCTTCCCGCGGCGCCCCTGCCAAACGCGCCCCTGCCAAACGCGCCCCTGCCAAACGCGCCTCCTCCCGACGCGCCTCCTCCCGACGTGAGGACGGAGTGGCACTCGTCACCAAACCTCCGCTGAGCTCAAAGCACCTCCTCGCCGCCGTCCTGGGCGATCCGCTGGCACTCCTTCAGATTGAGTTTGCCCGACGCCAGATGCGGGATCTCGTGAACCTGGATGATCGTGCGCGGGATCCAAAGACTCGGCACGCCCTTGTCGAGTAAGCGGTAGCGCAGATCGGTCGCTTCCACGCCCGGGATGGCAGAAAGCATCGTCAGCGTCTCGCCCTTCGCCTCATCCGGGAGCCCCACCACCACGATTTTGCGCTCCGACTCCGCATCCAGGCCCAACACGGAATTGATGCTGTCCTCTAAGGTCTCGTGAGGGACCATCTCACCACCGATCTTCGAGAACCGGGAAAGCCGGCCGTCGATGAAGAGGAATCCATCTTCGTCGACCCGTCCGATGTCGCCTGTCTTCAACCAGCCGTCCTCGAGCATCTCCGAGGTCTTTTCCGGCTGGTGCAGGTAACCTTGGAAAACATTGGGCCCCTTCAGCCAAATCATCCCCGTCTCGTGAAGCGGCTGCGCCTCGTCCGTCTCCGGATCCGTGATTCGCACCGCCATCCCCGGGATGAATTGCCCCACCGACCCGGGACGGTAACATGGCAGGACGGGGAATCGCGGATCCTCCGGCTCGGAATCAGGCAGATTCACGTTGGTGACGGGTGACGTCTCCGTCAGGCCATAGCCCTCCAGCACCGGATGGCCGAACCGTTCCTCGAAGGCTTCAGCCACTTTGCGCGGCAGCTTCTCCGCACCCGTCACCACATACTTCAAACTCTGCAGCTGCTCGGGCTTCACCTTCTTGATGTATCCCCGCAGAAACGTCGGGGTCGTCACGAGGAGACTGACGCGGTACTTTTCGATGAACGACGCCAGTTTTCCGATCTCCAGAGGACTGGGGTGTGTCACGAGGTTCACCCCCTCGATCACAGGATACCACATCGTCACGGTGCAGCCGAAACTGTGAAAGAGAGGCAGACAACCTAGCGCAGCATCGTCCGACCGGAGCTGGAGCCGCGTCGAAAACTGATTCACGTTCGCCATGAGGTTGCGATGCGTCAGCACCACCCCCTTCGGATCTCCCGAACTGCCGCTGGTAAAAAGCAGCACGGCCTCCCGGTCACCTCCCCGCTTGGACAATCCGAGAATCCCGGCCAAAACACCCGCCGGAAGCATCCGGCTCAGCACCATCCATACCGCAATCTTCGCTTTCATCCGGGGCAAAACCCGCTCGAGATAGATCAAATTCCGGTTCGCCGGCCAAGGAAACCGCTGCATCCGGCGCACGAACGGGTCCACGGTGATCAACCGGTCGATGTCCGCCTGCTTCATCGCCGATTCGATCGCCGCCTCGCTCGCCGTGAAATTCAGATTCACCGGCGTCTTCCCGGCAAACAACACGGCCACATTCGCGAGCAGCCCTCCAAAACTGGGCGGCAGCACAATGCCCACCCGGTTTTTCGTCGTCTGCTGCCGAACGTATTGACTGAGGACGATCGCCAGCGCCAGGAGCTTGTCAAAGCGCTCCTCCTTGCCGTCGTCCCCCGTGATCACCCTCGTCTCGGCACCGTGCTTCTTCAGTCCCAACAGCAGCGCGTAACCCAGGCTCCATTGAAGGCAACTCCGCTGCTCGAAGGCCTCCGTCCCCGCCTGGTAGAGCGCCTCCTGATAGGCGGCCAAATTCGAATCAGCCCCTTCGAGACTGCGACCGAAAACGAAGACCAGGCTCTCGAACTTCGAAGCCGGTTCGATCGAAAGCCGCTCCCCTTGCGGCCGGGCGACAAAAAGCGGCACCACGGGCACCCCAGCACCCGTGAGGTAGCTCAGGGTCTCGCTCGGCACTCCCGTCAGCGCTCCCGTCCGCGTCGCGGATTGCCCCTGAACGAAGATGACGTATTCCCCGGCACCCACGTTTTCCCCCACCTGCTTCTGAAAAGTCTCCTGATGCACTGGGTCCGAAACGAACTCGAACGCCGTCACCCCGTCCTTCTCCAAATGCGCCTGCAGCAGGGGATCGAAAATCGCACCATCCTCGATCAGGTAGCTGACCCGGCGCCCTTCCAGCTCCGCCTCCAGCATCAGCAGATCGTGGAACGAAAGGTAGTTCGGAACGATTAGCGCCCCGCCTTCCGGAAGGCGCTCTTTCCCTAGCACGACGATTTTGTCTTTGGTATGCCTGGCCATCGGAGAAGCGATTCGCGCATCCGGCTCCGACCGTGTGCGAAGCCCACTCACTCACGGTCAACCGGGTCAAATAATCGAGTTCTTTTTCTTTACAGCGCCATGTTCCGCCGCTGATATCGGACTCGGCCAGGACGGGGAATTCCCGGTGACAACACCCCAAAAAAGTCCGTCCGCCCACTGAATCAAATCAAAAACCCATCGTGGATTCGAATTCGGAAGACCATTCCCAAAGCGCCGCGCACTACTGGCGGAAGAACGTCACCTACCTGACCGTCCTCCTATCCATCTGGTTCGTCGTCTCCTACGGCTGCGGCATCCTCTTTGCCGATCAGCTCAACCAGATCCGCCTCGGCGGCTTCAAACTCGGCTTCTGGTTCGCCCAGCAAGGCAGCATCTACGTCTTCGTCATTCTCATCGCCGTCTACGTCGTCCTCATGAACCGGCTCGACCGGAAACACGACGTCCACGAAGAAGGTTGACCCTTCCCACTTCGCTCGCCCCGCAGCATCCACGTCATGGACGTTCAACACTGGACCTACCTCATCGTCGGCGGAACTTTCGCCCTCTACATCGGGATCGCCATCTGGTCCCGTGCCGGAAGCACCGGTGAATTCTATGTCGCCGGCAAGGGCGTGCCCCCGCTCGCCAACGGCATGGCCACCGCCGCCGACTGGATGAGCGCCGCCTCCTTCATCTCGATGGCCGGCATCATCTCTTTCCAGGGCTACGACGGCTCGGTCTACCTCATGGGCTGGACGGGCGGCTACGTCCTCCTGGCCCTCCTCCTCGCCCCCTACCTCCGCAAGTTCGGGAAATTCACCGTCCCCGATTTCGTCGGCGACCGATACTACTCCGATACCGCCCGTGTCGTGGCGGTCGTCTGCGCCATTTTCGTGTCGTTCACCTACGTCTGCGGCCAAATGCGCGGCGTCGGTGTCGTGTTCTCACGCTTCCTGGAGGTGCCGATCGACTGGGGCGTCGTCATCGGCATGACGATCGTCTTCCTCTACGCCGTGCTCGGAGGAATGAAAGGCATCACCTACACCCAAGTGGCCCAATACTGTGTCCTCATTTTTGCCTTCCTGGTCCCGGCCATCTTCATCGCCGTCCTCCTCACCGGAAACCCCATCCCTCAAATCGGCTTCGGCGGCAAAGTCTCCGGCGAGGACGTCTATCTGCTGGATAAACTTGATGGCCTCCACGAACAGCTCGGTTTCGCCCCCTACACCGAGGGAAGCAAACCCATCATCGACATTTTCTGCATCACCATGGCCCTCATGGTCGGCACCGCCGGTCTACCCCACGTCATCGTCCGCTTTTACACCGTGAAACGGGTCAAGGCCGCCCGTACTTCCGCGTTCTATGCCCTCCTCTTCATCGCCATCCTCTACACCTCCGCCCCGGCAGTCGCCGTCTTCGCCAGAACAAACCTCCTCCAATCCATCCCCGGCAAAACCTACACCGCCGCGCCGGATTGGCTGAAAAACTGGGAGAACAGCGACCTCATCGCCTGGGTCGATAAAGACGGTGACGGCAAAATCGACTACGCCCCCGGCCCAGCTTTCGTCGGTAAACCGGAATTCACCGACGAGCGAGGCTCCCACGGCCAGCGACTCATCTCCAACTCACTCACGGATGGGCCGAACGAGCTTTACGTCGATCGCGATATCATGGTGCTGGCCAACCCCGAGATCGCCCGCCTCCCGAACTGGGTCGTCGCCCTCGTCGCGGCCGGCGGATTGGCCGCCGCCCTGTCCACCGCGGCCGGGCTCCTCCTCGTCATCTCCACCTCCGTCGCCCACGACCTTTTCAAAAACCTTTTCTGGCGAGACCTCCCCGAAAAAGGCGAACTCTTGGTCGCCCGAATCGCCGCCGGTTTTGCCGTGGTCATCGCCGGCTACTTCGGCATCAATCCGCCCGGCTTCGTGGCCGAGGTCGTTGCCTTCGCCTTCGGCCTCGCGGCCTCATCCTTCTTCCCCGTCATCATCCTCGGCATTTTCTGGAAACGCATGAACCGGGAGGGTGCCATTTCCGGCATGGTCATCGGCCTGCTGTTTACGGCCGCTTACATCATCTATTTCAAGTTCATCAACCCCACGGCCAACAAGCAGGAGAATTGGCTCTTCAGAATCTCGCCTGAAGGCATCGGCACCATCGGCATGCTCATCAATTTCGCCGTGGCCGTCTCCGTGTGCCTCGTCACGGCACCTCCCCCAAAACGTATCGCCGAACTCGTGGAACACATCCGCGTCCCACGCTCACTCGGCTGACCCGCCCTCACTCTTCTTCGCTTTTCGTCGCGAACCCGGCTTCTTCCACCATCGCCTCCGGCTGATCCACGACTCGTGTGCCTTCGGCCCCCGGCCATTCCATCCGCGACTGGTGATAAGCAACGACCGTCAGAATGAAGAGTTGTGCGTAGGTCAGGAGGTTCGGCCATGGACGGGCTGACCAGAGCTTCATGGCCGTCCCGCACGACCGCTTGAATCGAAACCTCAGCACGTCGACGCACCAAATTTCATCCAGCAGCAGGTGCGAGAGGAATCCCAAAACCGCCGCCCCGGCTTTGAAGCAGCGCACCTCCAGTGCTTGAGGGCTGCAGATCAGAAAAACCAGCAATCCCACGTTCAGCGCGGCCGGAATGCTGTGCCACATCCCCCGGTGCCGCGTCGTTCGCTTGAAAATTCCCCCCACCCCAAACCGCATCAGCAAATACACCGCCACCAGCGCCAGCGCCATCGATTCCCCGGACAGTCCCCATCCCTGAAACGTCTCCACCAACAGCGCCGGCACCACCGCCGCGGCGAGCGCCAATGTCTCGCGCACCGGAACGCCCGTGTCCCCGTCCAAATCCGGCAGCATCCCGGCCACGCCGCACAATCCGGCACCGACCGCGCAGGTCACCAGCGGCATTCCCTGCGTGTATCCCACTGCCCCATAGGCCACGCCGAGCGTGGTGCTGACCGTCACATGCGTCGAAAATCCAGCCATTTTCTTGGTTTGTTAGACATTAAGAATACGCGATATTAAGGAATTGCCAATTAATATCCCCTCTTGAGGCCTTTCGGTTCTGCCCCGGCGCCGTTCCCCCGGATTCGCCTCCCTTCTTTCCTCTCGCCAATCCGCCACCGCTGCCTCATCTTGACGATGAACCCACCTTTGCTGTGTCCGAATCCACGCCCACCATCCCTCCGGGCGATCCCGACTGGAACAAACGCCTCTCCGCCATCCGCGAATTGACTCGCGAAAAACGGTGGGAAGACGCCCGCCGCCTCGTCCGGGAGGCGCCCGACGGACCCGTGCCCTACCAGATTCAGCGCGCGCTCTGGTCCCTTCTCTCACCGGCCGCCAGCATCACGGTGCACGGCCCGGATGAATCGACATCGCCGGGCCGTCCAAAACTCACGGCCAAGGCCAGACTGGCGCGCTCGGTTCAGCGATTTCGCTCCTCCCCGGGACGCCCCCTCGTTGACCGGCCGAAGCCCGCCCCGGCGTCCCTGCGCTTTTCGCAGCCTGAAGGGGGTGCTGGAAGGCGTTCGCTCTCAGTGACGCCGCTCCGGCGCGACGAATTGCCCGTCCCGGCCGAATCCCATGCCGGATCCAGCCGGGTGAGCGCGTTCTCGGCGGCGCTCATGGCCCACTTCCTCATCCTCATCGCCTTCAGCCTGGCGGTCTGGCAGGTGCCGATACCGAGCCCGCCCCAGATCACCGTGAGACCCGCGCCGGAACCCGACCCCGAGGTGCCGCGTCAGCGCATCGTTCGGGAAGTGCCCGACCCGAAACCCTCCGCCCCCGCCCCCGCACCTCCCGAAATCGTCACGAGCCTCACCGAGTCTGCCGTGGCGATCCCCACCGTCAAAGATGCCCGCAGCCCCTTCGCCTCGGAGGTGTTTCTCCCCGACCTCGGACCGTCCATGGGCTTCAGCGACGCAGGTCAGGGAGCAGAGTCGGCCGTGACCTTCTTCGGCATTCAGGGCGGCGGTCAGCGCATCGCGATCATCGCCGACACCACCCCGCACATGCTCCTCGACGAAAAGGGCGGCATGTTCGCCTACGACAAGGTCAAAAACGAGATCGCTGCCCTCCTCGGCGCTCTTCAGAATCGCACCGCCTTCAACCTCATCCTGTATGAGAACGCCCGGCTGACGATGTTCCGCCCCGAGCCCGTCCGCGCCCTCCACTCTTCGGTGTCCCAGGCCTTGCGGTTCCTCGAACCCGTCAATCGCGACTACGGCGCCCTCGGTCTCTCCGATGCCATCGGGTCACCCGTCGACGTCCGCCCGGGAGCAGAACCGATCCATCACGCCGAAATCGCCCACTACGCCAAGGCGATCCAACTCGCCCTCGAACAGGATGTCGATGCCGTATTCTGCATCACCTCCGGCTGGCGCGAAATGTCGCGCCGCCTCTCACCCGAGGACCAAGCGCGCCTCGAGGAAGCTCAGCAGCGGCGCCGCGAGGCGATCAACGGCATGGAACTCACCTACGACGAACGCGAAGTGGAAGCCTGGAAAGAGGCGCAGGAAAAGGCACGCGAGTGGCTCCGGCGCGAGAACCAGGCCCGTCGCGAGCGCGGGTTGCCGCCCAAAGTCGTGCTCAACATGGGACCGATCATTCAGCAGGTGGCCCCAGGAGCTCGCCCGCCGCGCCCGAAGGAGGATCTGCCACCGCTCGACGTCGAAATCGACCGCCTGCCACCCTACACCCGCGAGGACGTCGAGGACCACATCAAAGGCCTCATCGAAGCCAACTACGGAAAGAACAAACCCGACCAGCCGCAAATCCACATCGTCCTCTTCCTCGGCGAGGAAGAGGAACTCGACGACGAGGACCGCGACCATTTCCGCCGGCTCACCCGCCGGAACCGGGGCGATTTGAAAATCCTGCGTGGACTCGAGGCACTCGAAAACGTGACCGGCTTCCGCTAACCCTCCCGTCCCTCCGGGCGGCTGGCGCCTCGCCTTACTTCAGCGCTGCCCGCTGACGGGGGCTCAGGTAACCGAGCCCCTTTTCGCGATCCCGCCGCGCCCACGCGTTGACCTTCGTCGCCTGCATCGGATCGAGATCGAGTTGCGCAAATGCCGTCCCACGAAGCTGCCGCTTTTGGTCGGATTCCTTCGCCGCCCGGTAGCCGTCGGTCAGCAAGCCCGTCTCCAAACGCATCTCCCCGAGGCTCGCCAATTCGGCCTCTTCCGTCGCCCACACCTTCCGCGCGCACTTTACCTCAGCCGCACGCCCGACCAACCCGGCGAAATCGATCAAATCGCTGCAGTATTCGACCAGTGGGACCTCCGAAAACCAGCGAGAGCCGCCAGCCAAGCCCCACGCTACGAGCGCCCGATCGGGCGTCTCGCCGCCGTTCCTCCCCTGCCAATGACGGCGCGGCCGCAGGAGTTTGCGGAGGTCCCCCAGCGTCACTTCCCGGCCCTACAGCCACCCCGCCGCTTCGCCGTTCTGGTTGTTCGGAATCATCAGCGGCACGAATTCCGATTCGATCGCCTCCCGGACGAGCTCGTTCGATAGTTCGTCCCACCCGAATTGCTTGCACCCCGCGCAACCCGGCACCTCTTGAAACAGCAAAAACACGGGCTTGCCCGAGGCCTTCGACGCCGCCAGGGCCGCATCGTGATCCCGGCCCCATTCCACGGTGCCGACCTCAATCGGCTGGTCCGCCCGGCTGTTGATGGCCAAAAAACCAGCGACGGCAACGAAAAAGGACATGGCAATTCGCAACGATCTCATGGTAAATGGAGTCAATCCGGTGGCTGAGCTTTTACAAATGGGGCCCACGTCTTGCCAACAATCTTGTCAGATCCAGCGCGACACTTTCGTGTAGCTGTCCGGGCAGCGCCCCCCTCACCTTATGTCTCTTCGCCTCATTTGCGGCCTCCTCTTCGGCGGACTCGTCTCGCTCGATGCCTGCTCCGTGCCCGTCTTCCGCTACGCACTGGAGCGATGGAACCCAGACCTTTACGAACTGGTCGCCGTCCAATCCGGACCGCTCGACCCCTCGCTGAAGGCCGCTCTGGACCGTCTCGATTCGGCCGGCGCCCACGCCAACCTTCAAACTCGTGTCATCGATCCCAGCACGCTGACCCCCGAGGAAATCGCCACCTTCCCGGGCCTCGAAGCTCTCGATGAGCGCCCCGGCTACCTGCTCTATGGCCCCGAAGCCAGCCCCGATTCGCCGCCCCTCCTCAGCGGAGCCCTGACCGCCGAAACCCTTGGCGATTTGCTCCACTCCCCCGATCGACAAGCCGTCGTCGAAGCCTTGGCCGCAGGGAAATCGGCCGTCTTCGTCGTGGCGGGAGGCACGCCCGGCTTCGCCCGCTTCTCCGCGAGGCCGAGACCACCCTCGAGCTTCCCGGCGATGTCGGAACGGCGGATGAACTCGCCCTTCTGCCCGATTTCGACCCTGAAAACATCGTGTCCGAAGGGGTGCCTCTCCAAATCGCGTTCGGCATTCAAGAGGTGGACGAATCCACCCTTCTCCCAATCCTTGCCGCCGAATACCCTGACGTCCTCCAAACAGGCGAGACCTTCGTCGTCCCCGTGTTTGGCCAGGGCCGGATGCTCCCGCCTTTCCCGGCGGAAGGCATGCAGGAAGAGTGGATCTGGGAAATCACTGGCTACCTCTGCGGCGCCTGCTCCTGCCAGGTGAAACGCGACAACCCCGGCATGGACCTCCTGATCAGCGCCGACTGGGAGGCGCTCGTCGGTGAAGGCCGCGTCCTCACGGAAAAGACGCTTCCCCCGCTCGAAGGCGCGGCGCTTCTCGCCGCTCCGACCCCTCCCCCGCACGCCTCAGGAGCCGCCGAAGCCTCCGCCACCAACGCGGGAAACCCGGTCAGCCGGACCCTCACCCTGGCCATCGCTGGAAGCGTCATCCTCGTCGCCGGGTCCACCGCCGTCTACTTCGCCAAACACCCTCGCTCGTGAACACTCTCCGGCTGATCACCCGCGAAATCCGTCACCGCCCCGGCACCTTCGTGGCCGGGGCTCTCCTCGTCACTTTTGCCGTCGTCAGTGTCCTTGGCGCCATCGGCATGCTGCGCGTCTTCGACACCGAGACCGAACGCATCACCGGCGCGCTCGAAGACGAAACCCGCGTGGAAATGGCCAAGCTCGAGGACGAAATCCGGAAGTCGATGAAGGGCCTGGGCTTCAACATCTTCATCTACCCGAAGGGCCAGGCAATGAGCGAGGTCTTCGAGAAAGGTTTCGCCACCAAAACCATGCCCGAGGAATACGTCCATCGCCTGGCCAATTCCAAGATCGTCACCGTCAATCACCTCCTCCCACGGCTCACCACCCGGCTGAAATGGGAGGAATACCAGCGCGCCATCCTCCTCATCGGCATCAAAGGCCAGGTCCCCTTCGCCCACCGCGATCCAAAGAAACCCATCATGGACCCCGTCGAGCCGGGCGACATGGTGATCGGCTCCGAACTCAGCCAGAGTCTCGACCTCGCGCCAGGGGATTCGACCACCCTCCTCGGCCGCGATTTCACCATCTCGAAGGTGCACGCCGAACGCGGCACCATCGATGACATCACGGTCTGGATCAATCTCGCCGAAGCCCAGGAACTCCTCGGCAAACCCGGTCAGATCACCTCCATCCTCGCACTCGAGTGCAACTGTGAGAGCATCGATCGTCTCGGCGAAATCCGCGCGGAACTCGGCGCCATCCTGCCCGGCGTCCAGATCATCGAAAAACAAAGCCGCGCTCTTGCCCGTGCCGAAGCCCGGAACCAGGCCCAACGCACGGCCGAAGCCCAGCTCCAGCGCACCCGCAGCGACCGGGCCGCGCTCCGTCAGGAACGAGAGGGTCTGCTCTCCGTCCTCCTGCCGCTGCTCGTGGTCGCTGCCATGGCCGGGGTCGCTTTGCTGACCATGTTGAATGTTCGGGCCCGTTGGAGTGAAATCGGGATCCTGCGCGCCATCGGCGTCCGCTCCGGCAAAATCCTGACCACGATCCTCGGGAAGTCCGCCCTCATCGGAATGGCCGGCGCCCTATCGGCCGCCGTCCTCCTCGTGCTCTCGCCCTACCGCGAAAGCCTGCAAACGGCCGAGCTTCTCGCCGCCGCCCTGCTCGCCCCTTTCCTCGCCCTCGTCGCCGGTTGGCTCCCCGCCCTGATCGCCTCGCAGCGGGATCCATCCCTCATCATCCGTCATGACTGATCCCGGGCCCGTTCTCGACGTCTCCGAACTGAGAAAAAGTTTCGCTTCCGAGGACGGCACCGTCGTCGCGGTCGATGGCGTCAGCTTCCAGGTGGCCGCCGGCGATTTCATTTCGGTTCACGGCCCCAGCGGCTGTGGCAAATCGACGCTCCTCCTCATGTGCGGTGGTCTCCTTTCGCCCGACGGAGGTTCCGTCCGGATCAACGGCGTCGATCCCTACACCCTCCCACCCAACCGCCGGGCCGCACTGAGGGCTGAATCGGTCGGATTCGTCTTCCAGCAGTTTCACTTGATCCCCTACCTCGACGTCCTCGACAACGTTCTGGCCGGCGAACTGGCGCACACCGGGAGAGACCTCCGCGACCGCGCGCGGGAACTCCTCGACCGGTTCCAGCTCGGCGAACGCCTGACTCACCGTCCCTCCGCTCTCAGCGCGGGAGAGCAGCAGCGCGTCGCCCTCGCCCGCGCCATGGCCAGCGACCCCGCTTTGATTCTCGCCGATGAACCCACCGGAAACCTCGACCCCGGCAACGCGGAAATCATCCTCTCCGCGCTCGCCGATTTTGCTCGAAGCGGCGGAGCCGTCTGCATGGTGACGCACGACGAAGCCGCCCGCGCCGCCACGGATCGCTCGATCCGCTTGGAGAGAGGCCGGGTCGCCCTCCCCGAAACGTTGTAATTCGCGCTAAAACGATCGAGCATCGCTTCTCATGATGAACATCACGTTCCAATACACCGGCCAACTCGCCAAGGCCGCCGGCGCGCACCAGGAAGACGTCGAACTTCAACCCGGCACGCCCCTCAAAGGCGCCATCGAAACCCTCACCACCCGCCACGGCGCCGACTACGCCACCCTCCTCCTCGACGACGCCGGCCGCTTGCGCCCCACCCTTCTGGTCGCGATCGACGATCAGCAGGTCGCCGGCGACCCCGCCGCCACGGACCTCTCCAACGCCAGGACGGTCACCCTCATGACGCCCATCGCTGGAGGATGAGCCCGCTCTCCGACCAGGACCGCGCCATTTACGAATGGCAGCTCGACGTTCCCGGTTTCGGCGAGGAGGGTCAGGCCAAAGCTCGCTCCGCCACGGCCCTCGTCTCCCGCGTGGGTGGCCTGGGCGGTCCTCTCGCCCTTTCCCTGGCCGCCGCCGGCATCGGAAAACTCCTCCTGGCTCACGCCGGTAATCTGCGGCTCGACGATCTCAATCGCCAGGTGCTCATGCGCTGGAACGGCGTCGGACGCCCCCGCGTGGAGAGCCTCGAAGCCACTCTCCGCGACTTCAATCCCAACGTCGAAGTCGAGGCCATCCCGGAGAACCTCTCCGAGTCGAACGCCGCTTCGCTCGTCGAACGCGCCGACATCGTGTTCGGCGCCGCGCCGTTGTTCGAAGAGCGCCTGCTCATGAACCGCGAGTGCGTCCGGCAGCGAAAGCCCCTCATCGACTGCGCCATGTACAGCCTCGAAGGCCAGGTCATCCCCATCGTGCCTGGACGCGGCGCCTGCCTCGCCTGTCTCTACCCCGAAGTCCCGCCCCACTGGAAACGCCGCTTTCCCGTCATCGGCGCCGTCTCCGCCCTCACCGCCAACATCGGCGCGCTCGAAGGCCTGAAACTCCTCGCGGACTTCGGAATCGCGAACGTCAATCGCATGATCTATTTCGACAGCGCCACCATGCGCTTCAACACCATCCAGCTGACCCGGAATCCCAATTGCTCCTGCTGCGCCGGCCTGACCGCATGAAAATCCTCCTCACTTCCCTCGCCCTCATCGCGACCCTTTTCCTCCATTCAGGGTGCTCACCCCAGCCGTCAAAGCAGCCCCTCATCCTGTTTTGCGCCGCCGGACTCCGCCTGCCCGTCGCCGAGATCGCGAAACAATACGAGGCCGACTACGGCATTCCCATCCAGCTCCAGTTCGCCGGCTCCGGAACGCTCCTCAGTAGCTTGGACATCGCAAAGGGCCATATCTACCTCGCCGCCGACGCCAGTTACACCGGCATCGCACAGGAAAAAGGGCTCCTCGCCGAGACGCTCCAGGTTTGCTACATGACCGCCGGCTTTGGTGTCGCGAAGGGAAATCCAAAAAACATCCACTCCCTCGCCGATCTCCAGCGCAACGACCTGCGCGTTGGCATCAGCAATCCCGAAGCCGCCTCCATCGGCAAACTCACCAAAAAGGTGCTCTCCGGCGAGAACCTCTGGGACGAACTGGAACCGGACGTCCTTTTTCCTACCGTCAACGAACTCGCCAATGCCCTGAAACTAGGCACCATCGACGTGGCGATCCTCTGGGACGCCCTGGCCAATCAGTTCACAGACATCGACTTCGTCAACGTCCCGGCCTTCGACGCCGAGAAAAAGCAGGTCACACTCGGGATCCTGGCGACTTCGGACCAACCCACCGAGGCCCTCCGCTTCAGCCGCTACCTCACCTCACGCGACAAGGGAATGCCCGCCTTCCAAAAACACGGGTATGAAACCATCCAGGGCGACGTTTGGGCCGAAAAACCCGAGATCGTCCTCTTCAGCGGTTCGATGCTGCGGCCCGCCATCGAAAACACCATCGAAGCGTTTGAAGAGCGGGAGGGCATCACCATCACCACCGTCTACAACGGCTGCGGCATCCTGGTCTCCCAAATGAAGTCCGGCGAATGGCCCGATGCCTATTTCTCCTGCGACGTCACCTTCCTCGACATGGTCCAGGACGAATTCGAACCCGGCAGTTTGGTCTCGGCAAACGAACTCGTCATCCTCGTGCCGAAGGGCAACCCCAAAAACCTCCACTCGCTCGAAGACCTGGCGCGTCCCGGACTCAAGCTCGGCCTCTCTCACCCGGAAAAGTCCGCCCTGGGCTTCCTCACGAAACGGCTGCTCGAGAGCGAAGGGCTTTACCAGGCCATCATCGACGCCGGGAACCTCACCGCCGATTCGGCCACCGGCGATTTTCTCGTGAACCAGATGCGACTGGGCTCGCTCGACGGCGCCATCGTTTATCGAAGCAATGCCCTGGCCAATCCTTCCACCCTCGACGATTGCGAGGTCATCGGCATCGGCCGGCCCAAAGCCGTGGCGGAGCAGCCCTTCGCCGTTTCGATCCGCTCGCCCCATCATCATTTGATGAATCGCTTCCTGAACGCCTGCGTCAGTGGAGAAGGCCGGGAGGCTTTCCTTCAGCACGGGTTCCGTTGGGAATGGGATCGCGCCTCAGCGGTGGCCGGACCGAATCCATGAGGCGTGATCTCCCCTTCATCGGCACGCTGGCGGCGCTCGCCGGCGTCTACGTCGTCCTGATCATCGCCATGCTCGGCGCCGACGTCTACTACGCGGCCACCAAGGTCTCCCGCGAGCAATTCGGCGAGATCTGGAATAGCAAAGCCATCCGCTACTCGGTCGGCCTGACGCTCTTCTCCTGCACCATCACGGCCCTGCTCTCCATTCTCACCGCCGTTCCCGCCGGCTACCTGCTCTCCCGTTACTCGTTCCCAGGCAAGATGCTCGTCGACACGCTGATCGACATTCCCATCGTCCTCCCCCCGCTCGTCGTGGGCCTCAGTTTGCTCATCCTGTTCAACAAACTCCCGCCCGGCGGAACGAGTTTCGAGGACATGCTCTCCGGTGCCGGTTTTCCCGTCACCTATCACGTGCCGGCCGTCATTCTGGCCCAGTATTCGGTGTCCTGCGCCTTCGCCGTCCGGACGATGCGAAACACCTTCGACCAAATCAGTCCCCGGACCGAACAGGTCGCCCTCACCCTGGGCTGCAGCCGCTTCGGAGCATTCTTCCGCGTCGTCGTTCCGGAAGCCTGGCGTGGCGTCTCCACCGCCGGCACCCTGGCCTGGACACGCGCCATGGGCGAATTCGGCCCCATTCTCGTCTTCGCCGCCACCGTCCGAAACCGCACCGAAGTCCTTTCAAGCACCGTCTTCCTCGAAATCTCCATCGGCAACCTCGAGGGTGCGGTCATCGTCTCACTACTAATGGTCAGCCTCGCTGTGGTCGTCCTCATCGCCGTCCGGGTCTGGGATCGCGGAAACCGGAAAGGGTTTTACCATGATTGAACTCCGAAATCTCTCCGTCCGCGCCGGCGCCTTCGGGCTCCAGGACGTCAGCTTCGAGATCCCCGCGGGCCAATACGGCGTGCTCATGGGCCGCACCGGTTCAGGAAAAACCACAATCCTCGAAGCCGTCTGTGGCCTCAAAACCGTCACGGGCGGACGCATCTTCCTTCACGGACGCGATGTCACCGGCCTGCCCGCGGGCCAGCGCGGCATCGGCTTCGTTCCCCAAGACGGGATTCTGTTCTCCACCCGGACCGTCGCGGGTCACCTCGCTTTCGGACCTCGCCTCCAACGCTGGCCGAAATCGGAGATCGCCAGTCGCGTCGAGGAGTTGGCGGAAGAACTGGGGATTGCCCATTTGCTCCGCCGGACACCTCACGGCCTGAGCGGCGGAGAACGCCAGCGCGTCGCCCTGGGACGCGCCCTCGCTGCGCGGCCGCGCGTGCTCTGCCTGGATGAACCCCTTAGCGCCCTCGACGAAGAAACCCACCGCGAGATGATCGCCCTGATCAAACGCATCGTGCACGAACACCAAATGACCGCCCTCCACATCACTCACAGTCCGCGGGAGGCGGAGCTCGTCGCAGACCGCATCGTGCGCCTGGAAAAAGGCCAGGTCCACATAGTTGGAGAGAAGTCGGCCAAACCCAACTAAGACGATCGACCAAACAGCTAAACAGCCTGTTAACCGAGTGCCATGGGTGCTAATCTCCTGCCTTGCCGTTCTCGCCGTTCATCGGAGCAGGTTTCGGCGGCTTTAGCGCGCCTTGACCTGGCTTGAAGGCGTCCACGTCCCCCGGCTTTCTCGGTGCCGGCGGTTTGGCACCAAGCACGGGCGTTCTTAGAGAGGGCCGGGGCGGAGCACCAGGCACGGTCGGTGCTGGCCGGGGCTGAAGAGTCTGCGTCGGCTGCGGCCGCGGAATGCCGGGTGCCCCATTCGGATCGCGCTTCAACGGGATCGCCGCCGGATAACCACTCCCGTTTGGCTTCGCCGACCCAGCGGACGGTCCTGCGATCGAGGGCGGCGGAACCAGCCGGGCGGGCTTCGGGACCCCTGTCGGAGGGGCCGGGACATCGGGCTTCGACGAAACCGCCGGAGCCGGACGAACCGGTTCGGGTTGAAGATTGTGCGCCAGGCGCGCCTTGGCCTCCCGCAGCGCCTGCAGGTGACGCTCCGATTCGCGTCGCGCCGTTTCCGCCTGCGCCCGGGCGCGTTGAAGCTGATCGGCCAACTCCTCCACCTGCCGTTGAAGATCCTGTCGAACCTGGACCGACTCGTTCTTCAAACGGCCCAATTCCTTCTCGGCAGCCTTGAGCCGGAGCTCGTGCGCCAACATGTCCTCACGATGCCGTTCAATCGGCACCTGCTGCGAGGGTTCCCGTTTCCGGATCGACGATTTCGCCTGCTCGATCTGCTTCTGCAGCGTCGCCGCCGCCCGCGCCAACTCGGGGTGGAGCTGGATCTCATCCGTCGTCCTCAGAATGTCCGGATCGATGCTGCGCATCAAATTCAGCTTCTCCGGTGGAAGCGTCCGGGTCTCCTCGGCGAAGGCCGTCCGGAATTTCGCCTCGACTATCGCAAACATCACTTTGTCCCCATCCTTCAGCCGGCACTGCTCAATGCGGCTGCCGTTCACGGCCGTCCCGTTGTGAGAATCCAGATCCACCAAGTCATACACGTCACCCTCCACTTGCCGAAGCTCCGCGTGAAAGGACGAAATGTGCGGATCGCCAATGGTGATGTCGTTCCTGAGATGCCGGCCGATGGACACACGAGCTCCAGCCACAGGATACGCCGTCGACGCTCCCTCTGGGAATTCTAAGATTAGGGTGGGCATGATTCGATCAAAGGGGAGGAAGGCGAGCGGTCGAATCGGGTGCGCAGCCTCATTACATCGTACAACTCCCGAATCCGAAAGTCCTTTTTCGCCGAAATCGGTGACCTTCCCGCCATCTTCCGCACCACAGCCTCAGACGGATGCCGGTTTTCCACGCTTCACGCCTCTCACGATCAGGAGCGCTCCGGCCGCATACATGAAGAAGGAATAGAACTGTCCCTTCTGAATCCCAAAAATCAGCCCTCCCACGTAGTCCGGCTCCCGAAAGACCTCGCCCAGAATCCGGAAGGTCGCATACCCAATGAAGAATAACCCCGTCAGAATCCCATAGGGCAGCTCCTTCCAGCGCAACCGGATGGCGAACAGGATCGCAAACAGCGCGAGACCCTCCATCCCCGCCTGATAGAGCTGCGACGGATGACGCGGCGTTAGAATCTCGCGGAGCGCTTCCACCACCTCGGGTCTCTCGGACATGGCCGCGATCACCTGCTGCGGATACTGGAACTCGGGAAAACGCGCCGACACCCGTGCCCACACTTCATACCGTTCCATCTCTTCCGGAAACTGCATCGCCCAGGGCACGGTCGCCGGTTTCCCATAAAGCTCTCCATTGATGAAGTTCGCGATCCGCCCGAAAAAGACCCCAAGCGGCGCCACAGCCACCAGGTTGTCCCCTACCCCCGTCCAGTCGTAGCCTCGGCGTCGAGCATAAAAAAACGTCACCAACACCAGCCCAATGATCCCTCCATGACTGGCCATCCCTCCCTTCCACACCTCCAGGAACATCCAGGGTGCCCGGATGAACTCGTGGAAATTGTAAAAGAGCATGAATCCCAACCGGCCACCCAGCATCACGCCCAGCAGCGCCGCTAGCGTGATGTAATCCCCCACCTCGGACTCTTTCAGCTCCCCGTAGCCCCGCTTCGCCAGTTGCTTGAACAGCAGATAGGCCGCCAGAAAACCCATCACATACGCCACGCCATACCACCGAATCCCCACGCCTTCCCGGAATTGGATCAGCCACGGATCAATGTTGTGGAGGTAGTAAGCCAGCACGGCGCTCACAAGAGCCCAACCCCCGCAAGCGATCAACCGGGAAGTCTTACCCCGCCTCCAGCCGGGACCCCGCGGGTTCGCCTGAGCTGCTTGCTTCCGGATGGTGCACTAGCTGCTCCAGCGTCGCCCGTGTCACGTCCTCGGTCTCGATCCGTTTCATGCACCGGAAATCCAGCGGGCACTCCCGCAAAAAGCACGGACTGCACTCGACGTGCTCTCGGAGAACCCGATGCTGTTCGCCCAGCGGTCCTGTCAGCGCCGGTTCCGTCGACCCGAAAATCGACACCGTCTTCACCCCGAGGAGGGCCGCCAGGTGCATCGTGCCCGTGTCGTTCGTCACCAGCACGTGCACCGTTTTCAACTCCTCCATCAGCTCCGCGATCGTCGTCTCACCCACCAAATTCACCATCGACACCGCACAGTTCTCGACGAAGTCCCGAGCCAGCCACGCCTCATTGGGCGCACCGAAAACTTTCCACACGACCTGCCCGTCAAGTTCCTTGTGCAGGCGCTCCACGAATCGACTGTAATTCTCCAGCGGCCAGCGCTTGGCCGACCCATACGCCGCCCCCGGACAGAGGCCGATCACCCACTGGCCTTCGAACGCCGGTTCATGATCCCGCGGCGCGTACAGAGCCGGATCGGTCCGGTCGGCCCCAGCGTGATGAGCAATCCGCACGTAGCGCCAGGCGTGATGCTCCGGCGGCCCCGGCGTTCGCCTCTCAGGAACGATCTGATTCACCAGCCACGCGCGGTGATGGCCACGGTAGCCAACGAGCGGTTTGACCCCGGCCAACTTCATCTCCAGTCCCGCGCGCAGGGAATTCGGGAGCAAGATCCCGACGTCGAAGGGCCCGACCACCGACACGCTTCGCGCTGCCTGCAACAGCCCGCCCCGAATCGGCACCACCAGATCCACGTGGCGCACGGCATTCCATAGCTCCACTAGGTTCTGCTTACAGACCACCACCACCTGCGCGTCCGGCCTCCCCAGCTTGATGGCGCGCACCGCCGGCACCGCCATGCAGGCGTCGCCCAGCCAGTTCGGCGATCGAATCACAATCCGAAACGGCTTCAACTCCTCGACGCTCATGCCCGCCGGAAGTTCGATCCCGCGCCGGTAAGCGCTCAAAAGGAATTCCGGCTCGGGCACCCGCCAGCGGTTGTGCACCCAGAACCACTCCTCGGGCGCGCGCCGGATCAGCTTCTCGATCGCCAGGTTGAGTTCGGCCGTGATCCGGCTGCTCGACACCTCTTGGCCCGCC
>CAZCRA010000023.1:0-36244 GCA_964500945.1 uncultured Verrucomicrobiales bacterium
CAACCGGTTCGATTCGCCTGACCGACAAACAACTCGTCGATTTCACCGAAGAACTCAGCGATCTCCTCGCCTCGGGTCTCCAGCTCGAGCAGGCGCTGAAAAGCATGGAGAACCGGAGCAGCAAATCCTCCATCCAGCAGGCCGCGACGTCGCTCCGGGCCAAACTGCGCGACGGCATGAGCTTTTCGAACGCCCTGAAGCGCACGTCCCCGAGCTTCAGCGAGTTGTATTGCAATCTGGCTTCCGCCGGGGAACAGAGCGGCGCCCTGAGTGCCGTCCTCGAACGCCAACTCCGTTACCTCACCACCATGACCGAGCTGCGCTCCCGCGTTGTGTCGGCCATGATCTACCCGTCTTTTCTCATCTTCTCCAGCCTGGCCGTGACGGTCCTTTTCGTGACCTTTCTCATCCCGAAACTGGCCAGCCTCATGGAGGCCACCGGCAGCGAGCCCCCCTTGGCCGCTGTCGTGCTCATGGCCGCCAGCGAATTCGTCCGTCAGCACGGGCTCATCCTGGGCATCGCCGCCGTCGTCATCCCCGCCGTGGCCGTGGCCTGGACCAAACTACCGAGCAGCCGCGAACCCTGGGACCGGATGAAAATCCGGATGCCCCTCGTCAGCAGGATTTTGCTTGGCGGCTTCTACGTTCGCTTTCTCGAAACGCTGTCAACCGTGGTCGGAAACGGCCTCCCGCTCGTCAAAGCCCTGGAACTCAGCAGCGGCGCCACCCCAAACGTCATTCTGAAGTCGAAGCTGGCCTCAGTCCGGGACCAGGTGGCGGATGGCGCCTCCCTCGCCCGCTCACTCGACCGGACCGAGGTGTTCCCGCCCCTCCTCACCGACCTCGTTCGCGTCGGCGAACAAACCGGCAAGCTCCCGGAATCCCTCTCAAAGGCCGCCAAACGATTCGACAAGGAGCTCAACAAGCAGATCGACCGGGTCAGCATGATGATCCAACCCGTCACGATCGTCTTCATGGCCTGCCTCGTCGGCCTCATGGCCTACATCATGATCTCTGTCATTTACGACACCATTTCACTATTGCGCACCTGACCGCTTTGCGTCACCCTCACGATATGAAGGGGACCTCTAGAAATCAGCGCGAGCCGCGAGCCAAGCCCTGGGCGTCAGAGCGCGGAACGATGAACGAAGGGAGCTGCCTCCCTGAGCGAAGAGTGACAAAGCACTGGCGCTCAGCGCGCAGGCTCCCAAAGGGCCGCCCTTCAATCCTTCCGTCGCCAGACGCTAGCTTACATATCCATCCAATCAACGGCGCGGCCGCGGGGGTTTTTAGAGGTCCCCTAAAGCGTTTCGGATCCCCTCCCCGGATCTCTCCCCTCCTTCGTAGCCGGGCCAGTGCCCTGCTGGCGTTCACCCTCATGGAAATGATGCTGGTCCTCGGCATCATCGGCCTCCTTCTCGGCGTCGGCGTCCCCATGATGGTCGGCGCCTTCAAAGATGCCGAGGTCGGTCGCGTCAAAGCCGACTTCAATACCCTCGACACGGCCCTCATCCGCTACCGCACCCGGTCCCGCATGCTACCGACGACCGATCAGGGGCTCGGCGCTCTCGTGAGCAAACCCACTACCGCCCCCCAGCCCGCCGTTTGGGAGCGCGTGATCAAACCCGAGGGCATCGTCGATCCCTGGGGGACGCCTTACCACTACGTCTACCCAGGAAAACAGAATCCCGATTCTTATGACATCATCTCCCTCGGCCCAGACCGCAAACTCGGCACCGAGGATGACATCGGGAACTGGAGCCCGTGATCGTCGGGTCTCCCGCCGCTCCAGGCTGCGTGCAGGTGCCTCCACCCGGGGATTCTCCATGCTGGAGGTCCTCCTCGTGCTCCTCATCATCGCCCTGCTAGCCGGCGCGGCGATGGTCGATTTCAGCGAGTTCTTCCGGCACCAGGATCTCAAGGACTCGTCAGCCAGCCTCCAGCGCTTGGCCCGACAGGGCAGCCGCTCCGCCTCCGCGCTTAACCTCGACTACCGGATTCGCTTCGAACCAAGCGGTTTTTACGCCATCCTCCCCGAATCGGGCGACATCGAAGCACCCACGGAACTGCCGGCAGGCATCGTCCTCGAAATCCGGAATCGTTGGTCCAAAAAATGGGGGGTCCCCGATCCTTACGATTGGGTTTTTCCTGCTTCCGGAATCGCCGAACCCCTCGCTGTCCGGCTCACCACCCCCGATGGCGCCTACGTCGAACTCGAATTCAATCCCCTCACCGGCGCGGTCGACGCCGAACAGGCTTACTTCCCATGACGACGCCCCGGCTCCGACACCTTCGCCACCCCGGAAAACGAGGCCGCGGCTTCACCCTGATGGAGGTCGTCCTCGCCCTGGGGGTCTTCTCTCTGGCGGCCGTGGCTTTGACCGAAGCCCTTTCCCAAATGGGGCTGGCCACGCTGGAATCCGCGGAATCGGCCTGGCGTCTGGAGGTCGTCCGCGCCTACCTGGAGGAAGTCGGTAAAGCGCCCGAAATCGAGCCGGGCACGAACGTCATCCGGCTCGAGAACACGGAGCACTTCGTCCGCATCACGGTCGAACCCGTCGAGGTCTACGTCAAAGACCAGTCCGCCCCGCTCCCCGACCTCTACCAGGTTTCGGTCCAGCTCTTCCGCACCGCGCGGGGAAATGAAGAACAGCTGCTCGAGCAGGGCTCGACCTACCGCTACCGCTACCTCTATGCAAACTGACCGCCACACGACGCCCCCACCGGCGGCCGGTTTCTCGCTGCTGGAACTCACCCTTGCCATCGGCATCTTCGGCCTTCTCGTCGCAGGTGCTTTCGGGCTCGCTTCCGGCGCCCTGGAACTCACCCGTGAGGTCGGCGAATTCGAGAAGCGCGAGCTGGGGAAGAACCGCTTCATCCAGCTCTGCCGCAGCACGTTCCGGGAAGTCCCTCCCTCGGCCCGGCTCCGCTTGGTGGAACTCGAAGGTGGCCGTCGTGGCGCGCCCGTCCAGGCCCTGCGAATCGGGGGACATCCCCGGGCTTTTCCCATGGGCGCCGCGGTTGGTTCCAGCACCGATGCCGCACGGCTCCTCTTGACCTCCGCCGTCCTCACCGCTCGCCCGGACGGGAGCGGCTCCTGGATGGTCCAGCTCTACCACCTCGACAACGAACAGTCGATCCGCTTCGATGAAGCCCCCGGATTTGGAACCCTGCCGCCGGACCCGGTCACGCTCCTCCGGGGCGTCAGCGTCTTTTTCTGGCGCTTTTACGATCCCGAAACACGCGAGTGGACGGAGTTCTGGGACAACGACGCCCTGCGCCCGGGTTTCATCGAACTCAACTTCCAACTCGCCGGCGATCCGCTCACGACCCGCAGCGTTTTCTGGCTTCCTTCCAGCACCGGCATTCCCGCCCCGCCGGCCGAAGCCCAAGAGTCTGAGGCCGGGGCGTCGTCCGGAGACGAATCGAGCGGCCCCTCCGTTGTGCCCGCTACGCGTTAGCCCCCGCCAAAAAGCCATGACGACCCGCCTCCCCACCCTCGTCGTTCACCGCTCCCGGGGCGCTTCCGCCCTCATCGTGGTCTATTGGGTCATCGCCCTCCTCAGCCTCCTCGTTTTCACGACGGCCCAGCTCCTCATCGCCGATTTCCGCACCCAGGCGGCCGCCGGTCAGCGCGCGCGAGCTTTTGAACTCGCTGAAATGGGCATCGCCATCGCCTCGCACCCCGGCGTGAAACCCGGAGAAGATGCCCTGCGCCAAGTCGTCTCCGATTTCGAGTCCTTCGAAGCCACCATCGAAGCAGAGAACGGTCGCTTGAACCTGAACGCCATCCTGCGTCGCGGAGACACGGAAGTGCTCTATCGCCTCTTCGAAATCTGGGGCCTCCCCCGCGCCGACGCCCAACCCATCGTCGATTCCTTGATCGATTGGGTGGATGCCGACGACGATCGATCCCCCGATGGCGCGGAATCGGAGGCGTATCTCCGCTCCGGCGCCCCGGGTTTCCCGCCAAACCGCGCCTTTGGCAGCATGCACGAGGTTCACGGCGTGATGAACATCGAGATCCTCTCCGCCGTCCGCCCGGACTGGGAACGCAGTTTCACCCTCTTCGGCGACAGCCGTCTCGCCCTCGACGACGCCTCACCCGAGGCCATCGCGGCCACCTGCGGCTGCACGCTCGGCGAAGCGGCCTCGTTCGTTTCGTTCCGGCAGGGACGCGACGGCATCGAAAACTCCGAGGACGATCCCGAACTCGATTCGGTCCAACAAGCACTCGATGTGATCGGCGCTTCCTACGTCGAACGGGAAACCATCGAAAGTCGAGTGACGATCGGCGGCTCCACCTTGCGCTTGCGCTCGGTCGGGCGCATGGGCGATGTATCCGCCGAGCGGGAAATCGTCGTCGCGCGCCGAGGCCCGGGCATGCGGGTCCTGGCAGCGTATGCACGGTCGATCCAACCCCGTCCTCCCACCTCCCCACGATGAGCCGCGGCGCCTCCAAAACCCTTCAGACCCTGAGCCTTCCCGGCCCCGAGTCCCGCGTGACTTGGTCGCTGGCCGGGAAAAGCGCTCAACCTCTGGCCGCGACTGCCAACGTCGATCCAGGCCGAAGCGCCTACGGATTCGGCGCCCGGAACGTCATCTCCGTGCCGTTTTGGGTCAACACCGCCGACCCATCACTCATCGATCAGCTCGTCCGGGTCGAACTCGAGCGCCAGAAGTTCGAGCTGGGCCACGAAACCGGCCGCGTCATCGATTACCGGATCGTCGCCGAGGATGGCCCGCGCCGTCAGGTCGAAGCCGCGGTGCTCACTCCCGAAGCCGCCGCCAGTCCCGCCTGCGAGGCGGACTGGGCCCGGTTCGACGTGGCGGCCCGCTATTGGCCGCTGCCCCATGACGCCCTGGTTTTCTTCCAAGAGGAAGGTCACTGGGTCGCGGCTTTCTCCCGCGGCGACCACCTGGCTTACCTCCATCCCCTCGGACGAGGCCTGCTCGACGAAGACCTGATCGGAGAAACCAAGTGCGTCTACCTCCAGCTTCACGAACAACATCTGCTGCCTACCCTGCGCGAAATCCAGGTTTGGACCGGCACACCGCCGCCCCAAGACGTCGCTGAGCTTCTCGAACGCCAGCTCGGCGCTCCCGTCACTGCGGGCACGCCCCCACCCCCCTCCTGCAAACGGGCCGGTGAGAGCCCGGGTTTCGATCCACCCACTGTGGCGCTTCGCCGCACCCGCCGCCTCCAACGCACCCGGATCATCCGGGGCGCCGTCGCCCTCGGAGCCGCCTACGCCGCCGTCGCGATCGCCGGCTGGCTTTACCTCGCAGGGCGCGAAAGAGCACTGCGCTCGTCCGAAGCGGAAATCGCCCTGATCGCCCCCGAAGCCCGTCAGGTTCAGGACATCCAGAATCGTTGGGACGCTCTCCAGTTGGCCATCGAACCGGAGCGCTACCCCCTTGAGGTTTTCCACCAATGTGCACTGCTTCTACCTGCCAAAGGCGTCCGTCTCACCCATTTCGAAGTCGACGGTCCCCGCATCATCATCCGCGGGGAAGCCACCACCACCGGCGAAGCCCTGCGCTATCGGAACAGCCTGGTCAGTGCCCCGGCCCTCGCCCAGTATGAGTGGGATTCGCCCAAGCCCGACATTCTGCCCGACAACCGCGCCAAGTTCGAAGCTTTCGGCCTTCTCCGCGGTTTTAATCCCGAAAGCTAATCCCCTCCACCCATCCGCCTTGAAGAAAAGCGAACAGATTCTCCTCGGCCTCTTCCTGACCCTCGCCATCGGTGCGTCGGCCTTCTATCTCTGGAAGGGGTTTTCCGGTAAACTCGCCGATCTGAAGGACCGGGAACACGCTTTGGCCCTTCGAGAGGCGGAAATCGAGGTCTACCTGGAGGAAAAAGACTTCTGGATGGCCCGGGCTGACTGGCTGAACCGGACGCAACCCAAACCCGGCTCACCCGACCAGGTCGATAACGAACTCGTCAATCTCGTCCGCTCCCCCAATCTGCCCGGAATCCGGACCGAGAACCCCAAACTGCTCGAGCCCGTCACCACCGGAGCCTATGCCCAGGCGGGAATCGAATTCACGGCTCGCGGAAAACTCAACGACCTCTTCCGCTGGCTGCACACCATCCAGAAACCGTCCGAATTCCGCGCCATCCGTCGATTGCGTGTCGTTCCCGACAAAGAAGAACCCGAGTTGGTCGTCTGCGACGTGGAACTCCTCCGCTGGTATGCCCCCGAACGACCCTGACGCTTTACTCCGTAAGCGCCACATTCTGCTCGAGCTTGACGAAATCGGCGATCCAAAGCCGGATTTGCTCCGATTCCGGAAGACTCTCCTCACCGGCTCGCAACGCTTTGACGCGGTCGAAGAGGAAATCCCACATCGGCACGTTTTTGTCGTTCGCCACGAAGGCAAACCCGGCCTCATTCGCCATGATGTCCTCCCAAACTGCGGAAACACGCCCCCAAAACGCCGCGGTTTCCTTCCAGTAATCCAGAGCGGGGGAGAAATCGGTCTCGTCCGTGCGGTCATAGTAGTTCAGGCCCGCTTCACGCGCGAGATAGCGTGAGTCGTCACCGGTCACCAGCTTCAGGTTGTCCTGTTCGTGCACCCACCCGGCTGGCGTGATGGCGTGCCGGTTGATCCCTTTGAGAATCTGGTAATCATCCCGCTTCGTGTGCTCTCGACGCGGGAGTGGACGATTGGTGGGACCCGATTCCCAACGCGAAAATCCGGACTCATGCACCCAGCGCCCGAGTCCCTCATACCGCGGACTGTCGTCCACCTGCGTCACCAGTTGCGTCCAGCCTCCCTTCACCGACTCGGGTTCGAGATCGCGCAGGGCCCACCGGTCATTGCCGAGAAATTCCACGATCCGCGTGTCCTCGTAGGTCCAGACCTGCTTCCAATGTTTCACCACCCGTTTGCCGCCGTTGGTCTGCAGAAGATGCTGTAGAACGATCCGCTCCGGGGACTCCTCGACGACCACCACGATCTCGGTCGCTTCCTCCTGGTAGGCGGGCTTCAGCTTGTAGCCGGGTTGCAACGCCACCACCTCCTCGAAATTGAACAAAACGGAATATTTCCCGGCCATCGCCAGGATTGCTTCCCGGTCGGCCTCGGAAGGCCCGGCCACGGCTCTTGACGGAATGCCGCCAAAAATAATGAGGAGCGTCGATGCGATGAAAAGGGGTTGGGTGGATTTCATTTAAAGAGACTACGATGTTTGATGGATGACCGTCCGCGATTCGCCCCCGGAAAACAGGCTTCCCGGTCGTTTTGATGGACGACCTATTCCTCATCGAACTCGAAGTCTCCAGCTAGCGCAGGATTGCGGAGAATTAGCGGCGTAATAGCCCCTCCACCTCATCCTCATCCTCATTTCCGCGTTCGCCAGAAGGCGCCCCCGTTTGGACGCCACAACGCCCGGGCACGCAGACCCTTCAAAATGCCGCGCTCCAGCACCCACCAAAAAAAGAACTGGACGACACCGAAACGCAATGAGAATGAGTCTCAGTTTCAGTCGTGCAGCCGCCTCCTCCATCCCTCGCTCCTACCGTCATCTGGCATGACGATCTCGAGGGTTGGACCCTGCGCCAGTTCCTTCTCCCGGGCGGTTGGACCCCGCCCCAAAACACGATCACCTTCTGGTTCCATCTCAATGGCTCCGCCACGGCCTCCCACCCCGGCACCCGCCAAAACTGCGCCCTCCAGCCCTCCACCTTCCTGCTCGGCAGCCAACTCACCTGGATCCTCGATCCCTCCCCCACTCCCTCCGCCGTCGCCCTCTGCTGGCACCGCCCAGCCATTGCCTCCCTCCTCCATGACGCCCGGCCCGCCCTCGACCACCACCTCAGGGCCTGGCTCGATCAAGGCAGCGCCCCTCTCACCCCACGGGCCTTCCCCCAGGACGAACATTCACGGATCGCTCAACTCCAAAACCCGCCCCTCGAAGGCCACGCCTGCGTCTTCTGGTTCAGGGCGCGAATCCGCGAAATTCTCGCCTACTACGCCTTCCCATCCGGCAAGCCCGAGAGCGATTTCTTCTGCACGCGCCAGCGAAAGGTCGCCTCGGAACGCGCGGCCAAGGTCGATGCCTACCTGCGGGCACATCTCGACGAAACGCTGGACCTCGCTACCCTCGGCGGGTTCGTCGGGTGCAGCCCCCACTACCTTTGCCGGACATTTTCCGACACGCGCGGCATGACCATCCGCCGCCGGCTCCGCCAGCTCCGAATCGAGCGCGCCGCCGAACTGCTTCGGAGCGGCCGCTACAACGTCTCTGAAGCCGCCATCGAGGTCGGTTACAACAGCCTTAGCCACTTCAGCAAGGCGTTTCAGGCGGAGAAAGGATGCCTCCCTTCTCAATTCACCGGCTGACCGGTCGAAGCTCGTGGACTGGCAGGAACCTGGGTTGCTGATACCACTTGCTGCCCAGTGAACAGGCCGGATCGCTTCTTCACAAACCAACGCCAATTTGTCGCAACCCGCAGCAAGCACGCCCCTCCACCAGCCCCCATCGTGCTCCCCATGAAACCAAACCCTCGAATCACCTGTGCCGCTGCCTTCCTCGCCTGTGTCACGGTCGCGCAAGCCACCACCGTCACCTTCAATACCCCGGACTTCGACCGCTGGAACTACCCCTTCAATGGCACGCCCGGCACACGCGGCTCCGCCCCGGTCTTCGGCGCCTTCAATTCCACCTTCGATAATCGCGACGGCCAGTTTCTCATCGGTTTCGACACCTCGTCCGCCGTGCCCGCGCTCGGCCCCGGCCAATCCTACCAGATCAATTCCGCCACCGTCACGGCCACGCACTCGACCGGCTCGTTCGCCTACGACCCGACCTACGACATCTATCAAACCTACCTCGACATCTCGGATCCGAAATTCGTGGCCGACTCCGATCCCGGCCGGCCCATCGTGCTCACCGGCGCCGCCGTCAAAACCACCGTCGGTTACACTTCCCTGGCGTTTTCCGACTTCGACACCGCCGCACCACCGCTCTATGCCGAGGCGGAGACCTTCGGGTTCGGAAGCCCCGCCGCCAAGGACACCCGCTCTGCTTTTGCCTTCGATCCAAACGCCGTGTCCGGCTCCAATCCCTTCGGCAACGTGTCGAACAACGTCGATGACGGGTTCGATTTCACCCCATGGGCGGTCGGTCAGGCTCCGCTGAGCCCGGGCGACACCGTCAGCGAAGCCAATCCGGGCTTTTCCCCGGGGGAAACCTTCACCTTCGACATCAATACGGTCGACGCCGCAATCCAAAGCTATCTCCAAACCGGCCTCACCAACGGCGGGCTCTTCTTCTCCATCTCGTCCCTACACGACACGTCGATGTCCGGCGGCTCAAATCCCAATCTCTACACCCAGGACAACTTCGATCCCGCCGCCGTCCCGGCCACGCTCTCACTCGACTACAGCATCATCCCTGAACCGGCCGCTCCAGCCCTCTTCGCGCTCGTGGCCGCCCTCATGCTCACCCGCATCCGTCGTCGCTCATGAACAGAAGACCAAACCTTCGTGCTTTCACCCTCATGGAAACCCTCACCGTGGTCTCCATCCTGGCCATCCTCATGGCCATCGCCCTCCCCGTTTACCAGTCGGTCAAACAGCGGGCTGAGACCGTTAACGAAGTCGGAGCCGCTCGCCGGACCATCGCGGCCTTCCTCAGTTACAATTCGGACCACGCCGGCCGGGTTCTTCCTGGCTACGGCCGCTTCACTGCCAGCGACGAATCTGGGAACCCTCTCTCCTTTCCCACGTCCGGCCGTTACCCCTGGCGGCTGGCACCTTACTTCGGTTACGAGTTCGAAACCCTCTATGTGAATCAGGCCGCCGCCCGACTCGGGAAAATGGGCGTGGACAACGCCTACGCCATCTCCGTTTCCCCCTCCTTCGGCATGAACGTCAACTTCGTCGGAGGTGACTACGAAACGCTCCATCCGCAGGGGCTCGGGGCCCACTTCGGCCCCTTCTGCGTCACCCGCGACATCCAGGCCCACGATCCTTCACGCCTCATCGTCTTCGCCTCCGCGCGCAGTCGCCACGGCGCCGACGAGATCGATGGCTACTTCAAAATCACTCCGCCAAACATGACCAGCCGCATGTGGGCGAATCACTATCGCGAGGAGGCTCACCCCTCCCAATTCGGAAACGTTCACCTCCGGCATCGCGGCAAAGCCGTCGCCGCCATGATGGACGGGCATGTCGAACTCCTCGACGCCGAGGAACTCCAGGATATGCGCCGCTGGGCCAACCCAGCCGCCAAGGCCGACGACCCAAACTGGCGCCTGACGCCTCGGTAGGAAGACCAATCGCCCCGCCCTTCCCACAGCTCCCCCGGTAGGGCGGGCTCCCCGAGCGCGCCGCTCCCGCCTTCCGGACCGTTTCCTCGCAAAACGGGCTCGCCGCCCTCACATGCCACGCCAGGCCGTGACCGCCCAGAAAAGCCCGGCCCCTAGCAAGAGATAGCTCACCGGCCGCACCACGGACCTCCGATACCATTCGCGCCGCCAGAATCCACCCAGCACCGCCCAGAAAACGAGCCCTAAAACCACCGTCGCCACCAGCAAACCCGCATAGAACCCACTCAGGGCCGCAAAAGCGCGCTCATACGCCACGGCCCGCGTTGCCATCCCGAGCAACAGCCCAGCCCCGGCGGCCACCAGCCACCGCTGCCGGTCGCTCTCCTGCCGCAAGATATTGTCCACCGCCACGCTGATCAACGCCATCGCCACCAAAAACGCCCCCAACGCGGGGCGAACCGCGAACTGGCTCCACCACATCAAAAGCTGCCCAAAAAAAGCCGCCCCCCAAAGCGCTGCCGCCTGACCCGCGAAGTGCCCAAATCTCGTCGCCAGCAAAAACAACCCGCCCAGGACCAGCGCCCGCCGCGCCTGCTCACCCGTCAATTCGGCCAAACCAGCGCGGAATCCCTCTCCAACGCTCGGCGGCGGCGGAGCATTTTCCACGGCAAACGGATCGGAGGTCGAGGGCGGCTGCGACAGGAAGGTCAGATCGATCGGACGAGTGTATTCTCCCGCAAAGAGCGTGTGCGCCCGGCGATCCGGCTTCGTCCCCTTCACCACCCGCAGAACCAGCGCCACCTCCGATTCCGGCGATAGCTGCAGGAACATCGCCTCCGCACCTCTGGGAATCCGGCCGCCGGAGCGCGAAACCGCCTGAGTGAAATCGAACGCCTGATCCGGATAGGTCTCGCTCAAATCCACCCACTCCAGCGGTCCAAAATCCGGGGCGAAGAGATTGCCGTCGTCAAATTGCGCCCGGACCCCGTCCCTCAAAAAATCCAACGCCACCTGATCCGCCGAAATCGCATCGTTCACCTCGGGATCGGGTGAGGCCTCGATGTTCAAGCTGACCTCCAGCACAAAAGTCCGGTCCCAACTGATCGTTAGCTCTCCCGCGATCGCCGACAGCTGGTGGGCTCCCGCGTTCCAAACGCCCGGGAGTAAGGCGAGGACGATCGCGGCCGTCCAAACCAACGCGCGGGACGGGAAGGCTCGATGAAAGTCGCAGCAAATC
Source organism: uncultured Verrucomicrobiales bacterium (assembly GCA_964500945.1). GTDB lineage: Bacteria > Verrucomicrobiota > Verrucomicrobiia > Verrucomicrobiales > DEV007 > CAZCRA01. The sequence goes on from CAZCRA010000023.1 coordinate 11,521, forward strand.
ATGGGATCGGACGAAACGACACAGGTCATCTGCCAGGATTCAGCCACTGACACAACCGGTTCGTGCGGAATTTTCGTTTGACCATCCTGACATTTTATCGAAAAACTGGAAACCTCATGCCTACCATGCCACCTTCCCTTCTGACGGTCTTCGCGGCTCTTGTCGTCGCTACCCCGTCGGCGTCGGCGAAGGTCTATCTCGAAATCATCGAGGTTCCGGTCGACCTGACGCCCATCAAGGCCGGCCTCTTTGGACCTCCCAAAGATTTCGCCTTCTCGCCCATCCTCAGTGAGCGCTTCGCCCAATCGCGCGAAGGTCAGCGCTACTTCAAGCGCAGCCCCGACGCCTATCCTGGTGAGATCAATCGCGTTCGGACTTACAAGTGCCCTCCCATCCTCAAACTAGCGCGCCCGTCGAACACCGAAGTCATCATCGATATCGCCAGGCAGCGTGCCTTCCTGATGGTAAATGGTCGCATGGGACTGGAGACCGAAATTTCCAGCGCACGAACCGGCAAACACACGCCACTCGGCACCTTTCGGATGACCGAGCGCGTCCGGGACGGTAAAATTTCAAACCTCTACGACGTCGAGATGCCGTTTTGGATGCGCTTGGATGAAACCGCCTACGGCGTCCACGCGGGCTACCTGCCGGGCTACCCGGCGTCGGCTGGATGCATCCGTTTGCCCAATCAAGCGGCGCGGATCATTTATGAATCCACTGCCCGGGGCAGCGTCGTCCGAATCGTCAATCGCTGGACCCCCACGGTTCGCGCCCGCCCCATCGACCAGACGGCTGGAACCTCACCTCAGCGTGACGGCAGCGACCGGCGCCGAGATCGCAAATCGGGCAAACTCCCGACCGACGATCTCGGGCAGACCTACGTCCGCATCAATCTGTGAGCATCCCCGGGCTCCTTCCCCCCCATCGAGACCGCAGTAGTCAACCGGCGTGACGCTGACGCCAGGCGGCGAAATGCGCCCCGTCCAGACGCGACCGGATCGTCGTTTCATCGAGGAGATCCACGAGTTCCGCACCGTCATCATAGGTGTCGAGGAGGTGCTGATCCCGGGTTTGAAGGATCCGCCGAAGCTCCGCTTCTCGCGCACCCTGCCTCTCTTGATAGGCCGGATCGCTCGTGATCCGCTTGATGACCTTCTCAAGTTTCACTCCGCCGTCCGAACCATCGCCTATTTCCAGCATGTCCGGCGGCAGCTCGTCCATTTCCTCCAGGAAATCGCGGTATTGTTCCTTCTGAAGCCGGTCCCGTTCTTCCAGCGCTGCCACCAACACCGGATCGGTCGGATGACCACTCGATTCGAAGTAAGCCGCCAGCGCATTCACGGCCGACTCGTAGGCTTTCTGGGTGGGATCCAGTTCCTTCGTCACATCCATCGGTTCCCCATCCAGCGTCCAGTTGTAGAGCCGGAAGCTTCGCAGAACCGAGATCCGTGTCACCAAATCCCGCGTCGGATTTTCCTTGGAGGGCGGTCCGAAGCAGAGATTCACGTCGGCACTTCCCATGCGTAGCGTCTGTCGCGCCTCGATGACGGCCTTCAACAAGTCGTCCGGAAGTCCATCCAACGAAATCGGAGGGGCTTCCGCGGCTCCTTCGAAAATCGACCCGCCGTCCGCGGTGGAAACCGGTATCACGGGAAGCGTCGAGGGCTCCCCGGGATCCGGTTCCGGATCGCCACCCTGAGCCAGCGCGCCCTGAAGATACGGCCAGGCAAAATATCCGCCGACCGCCAGAATCACCACGACCACACCCACGACGATCGCCGCCGAAACGCCACCTCCCGAGTCACGATCCCGGGCAGTCGCGCCCCGACCACCACCCACCTGGCGATTCGAGTCCTTCTTTGCGAAGGGTTCATTGACCTCTACCCGCAGATTCCGGGGATCGATGCCGAGCACGGCCTGAACCCGGTTCAGAGGGAACCAATCGCCTTCCTCCTCCACCGGCAGCGTGGCGTTCCGCAACAGCACCTGCTTCTCCATCCCGATGTAGGCACGTCCGATTTCCGCCAATGGCCACGTCCGGCGAAACGTCTGCATGCCATCGTTGACCCACCACTGATCGATGAGGTTCCCCTTCTTGTGCCGGTCCGCGATTTCTCCGAGGGTCATGGATGTCTGGGCTGAGTGCGATCTGGCGTCGCGTGAACCGTGCACATCCTGTCAGGCCACCCACACGAATTCAAGCCCCAAACAGCCTGCTAGGATGAATGTCAATTTCTGAAGTGTCACCACCTCTACTCCCAGAAGCATACGACGATGCAGCCACGTAACCGAGTGCCATTCCTGCCATGGGTGCATTCGAAAGGCGCAGATCTCGAGAAACCACATAAAGTCAGACAGACAAAACAGCTTTGGACTAAATAAAATACAGACTGCTTAATTCTCTGTTTGACGTTAATGTAAGGGCGCGCGAATGGGTAGACCGAGTCCCATGCGCCCAACCCTCTTCCAACGCCTCACCTTCTTCCGCGTTCTCCTCCCCATCGCCTTCTCCGCGGGATCCGTCTCCGCGGCGGTGCCCATCGAGATCATCGAGCTGCCGGAACGCCCCACTTCCACCACGACCGGCGGGCACCAGGCAAAACCGGTTTTCCTCTCCGAACGCCACTCCCGCGAAAAGCGAGGTCGCCGCGTCGAGCAGATGTCGCTTGAAGCGCCGTTTCCAGGCCGGGAAAAACTCCGGATTTACACCCAACCCGATCTCCTGGTCGAGGCCCTCCCTTCCGAGACGGACGTGGTGATCGATCTCGCTCGCCGGCGCGCCATTCTTCGGGTGGAAGGGCACATCGCCCTCGAATCGGACATTGCCCTCGCCGGCGTCCCACCCCGCGCTCCCGTCGGACTCTTCCCCATGACCGAGCGCATCCAGGGCGGGAAAGTCGCCAACTTCTTCGAAACAAAATCGCCTTACTGGATGCGCCTTGGCGACAGCGATTTCGGGCTGCACGCCGATGTCCTGCGGAATTATCCATGGGCTGAAGGCTGCATCCGTTTACCCGTCCCCGCCGCCGCATGGATCTTTCAGCTCACCCAGCACGGCAGCCCGGTCCGGATCTACCAGAAATGGGATCCCGCACAGGCCGAAGACGCGGAGGCACCTGAAAAGGATCCCGCGATTCAGCTCGCCAACTGGCAGGATCGCGTCCGCCGCCGGCCCGCTGCGGATATCCGGGAGTTCCCCGTCGGTTCCCAGGCCCCCGGGACGGACGCCCCATCCACTCCCGGTTCGGTCGAGATCGAAACGGCGACCCCGCTGCCTCCACCCGTTCCCGACAACATCGCTTCAGGGCTCGAACCGGAAACGCCATTCCCATCTCGGCAAACGGTTCGCGATCCGCAAACGGTCGAACCCGTCGATCCCGCCCCGATCGTCGAAGTCCAACCCGCCACCTCGGCGGACCCGGGCAAGACCCTGATTCTCTCCTCGGTCAAACCCCGGGATCGCGATTGGTTTGCCGACCATACGCCGTCCACTCCGGCCGAAGAACCCTCACCCCGGGAAGACATCGCCCCGGATGAGCGCGGAGGCTTCGTGAAACGCCTCACAAGCCATTTCCCGGACGGATTGTTCCAGAACGATGATGACCCGGCGCCCTCGCGGCGCTCCGGCACGAACCGCTCAAGTGAGAGAGGCGCCAGCCTCGCCCGACTGCCTGGTCAATTGCTGGCCAGGAACCGCCCGGCCTCCCGGTCAACCGGCCAGGACGATCTAGCCGCCCATCCTGACGTGCTCCGTTTCCGCGACTTCATTCCCTCCGCGTCCTCGCCATCCTCACCCGTCCAAAGCCCTCCTCCCCCCTCCTCTTCGCCTGTTCAGGATCCCTCGCTCTTCCACGGTGACCTGATCCCGGTGACGGCCGCCAGCGCCCTCGACCCGGAGGACTCTTCGCACCTCCTCATCGGGTTTCCCGATTCGGCGCCAGCCGATGACACTCTGGAAGCGGCCATCCCCGTGCCAACCACCGCCACGGACGTGCGGGATACCGCGCCCCGCGGGAAAGCCTTCGGCGTGGCGGGCAAAGACAGCTCCTTCGGGCGCATGACCGAAGACACCTCAAAACCGGCCGAGGAGGAAGCAGCGGAGCCCGCGCCAGACAAAACAGAGAAGGCCCGCAGGGGTCTCCAGGGACGCTTCCGGAACCTGCTCAAGCGGTTTGCGGACGATTGAGATCCGCCACCGCGTCAGTTCCATCTTCTTGCGCCCGGATCGAAACCGATTGACCAGTCGAGGCGTTTCCGATTCGCTTGCCAGCCGATGCTCCTGCCCGATCTCCGAGAAGAAGTCCATCGAGCCAATCTCCAGTTGGAGACGGAGGGCCTCGTCAAGCTGACCTGGGGAAATGTCAGCGGCATCGACCGTGATCGCGGCATTTTCCTGATCAAACCCAGCGGTGTTCCCTACTCGGAACTCACCCCGGAAAGTCTCGTCGCGGTCGATCTCGAAGGCCGCACGGTCGATGGCTCGCTCAATCCCTCTTCCGACACGCCGACCCACGCGGTCCTTTACAGGGAGTTCCCCGAAATTGGCGGCATTACCCACACGCATTCCGTTCACGCCACCATGCTCGCCCAGGCCGGGCTGCCGCTCCCTTGCCAGGGAACGACCCACGCCGACCATTTCCACGGCACCGTTCCACTCGTCCGCGAACTCACCGAACTCGAGGTGGAGGAGGCCTACGAAGTCAACACGGGCAAGGCCATCGTCGAGCACTTCCGCCAGCATGGACTCGCTCCACTCGAAGTCCCGGCGGCCCTCCAAAAATTCCACGCCCCTTTCACCTGGGGAACCAGCGCCAAGGACTCGGTGAAAAACAGCATCGCCCTCGAGGTCTGCTGCCAGATGTTCATCGGCGCCCGTTTGCTCAATCCCGGGGGGCCGGATCTTCCAGCCCACATCCTGCAAAAACACTACCTCCGCAAACACGGACCCGGCGCCTACTACGGCCAGAAGGCCTGAAGACCAGATCCTCTGCGGCGCCCTCGGAACGACCACACTAGTCAGCCGCCTTTCCCGATAGCATCGTTTCGCGCAGCAAACCAAAGACCGCCGTTGCCTCCACTCGCCCGTCCGGCACGTCGCGATGAACCGGTCCTATCCACATCGGCCAATCCGCTTCGTCCTCCGGAATCCGCCCATGCGATCCCCGGACCAAATCCGCATCCAGGGGAATCACGTCCATCAACATGCGGAAGCCGAGCGCCTTCCGGGCCAGCTTCCATCCCACTTTCAGCTTCGGAAACCGAATCGCCGGATCGATAAACAGTTCCACCGGGTCGTAACCAGGTTTCCGGTGAATGTCGACCGTTCGCGCGTAATCCGGCGCCCGCTCGTCGTCTTCCCAGAAGTAGTATGTGAACCAGCTTGACGCATCGGCGACCGCCACCAGATCTCCCGCCCGCGGATGATCCAGGCCAGCCCGCCGCTTGCCCTCCGCGTCCAGCACTTCGCCGACGCCCGGCGTCGATCGCAACTCCTCGGCCACGGCCTGGAGGAGCGAAGCGTCGTTCACGTAAACGTGGGCGATTTGGTGGTCGGCGATCGCGAACGCGCGCGACGCGCCGAGTTCCAGAATCTCGCGCCCCAACTCCTCTTTGACCTCGAGCCATCCGCGCTTCCGGAAGACGCGATTCAGATGCACCGGCCTTTCGACCGGCGTGATCCCGTATTCCGATACCAGAACCGGCTGGACCCCGCGATCCTGGAGAAAGTCGATCAACTGGCCCGTCACCTCGTCGATCGCCTGAAGATCGACACCGAGTGAAAAGTCGTCCGGCCCCAACTTCTGCAAGTTGTAGTCCAGATGCGGCAGATAGATCAGGCTCAGATCGGGTTGATGGCGGGCCTCGATCCACTGCGCGGACTCCGCGATCCAACGGCTGGATTCGATCCCCGCTCCGGGCCCCCAAAAGGCCGGGAAAGGGAAGTCGCCGAGGTCGCTCTTGATCTCGTCCCGGATCTCGAGGGGATGACTCGTGATGTCGAAAGTCTTCTTCCCGTCCGCGCCGTAGATCGGGCGCGGCGTGATCGAGTAATCCACCGTGGAAAACATGTTGTTCCACCAAAACAGCCGCGCACAGGTGAAGCCCGGGTAATCCTGACGCATCGCCTCCCAGAGCCGCGCTCCCTGGACGAGATGGTCCGACTGCTTCCAAAAGAGGTGTTCCGCGCGTTCGCGGTCATACCAGCCATTGGCCACGATCCCGTGCTGGCCGGGATTCAGCCCCGTGAGGAAGGTGGCCTGAACCGTCGATGTCACCGCCGGAAGCGGAGGGCGTATGCGCAGGAGAACGTTTTCCTGCCGCTCCACGAATCGGGTGATCGCGGGCAGGTCCCGCCCCAACCATCGCGGCGTCAACCCGACCACGTTGATCACGGCGTGGCGGCTTGGGGGTCTGCTCTCGTTGGCCATGGATGGATGACACTCGATTCCGTCCGGGTTCGACCCGCGAAAGACCGGCTCGGAAAGCGAGATCGCCAATCTCCGCGAACCCTCATGGCGGTCAACCCGGAATGCATCGCCACGCGGCGCCATGCCTTCCCAAAGCACCCTTGACCCGCCTGCCAAAACCGTCCATAGAAGCGGTTCAGACCCAAACTTATCAGCATGGCAGATCTCGACGGAACCACTCAGAAAGCGGAGAAAGAATTCTTCACTGGCATCCCTCAGGAAGCCCCCGGCTTCTTCCTCAAAGGCTCTCACCAGTATGACTGGGGGATGAAAAACCGCCTCTCCCGCGTCTTCAACCCGGCGAATGGACGAACCATCATGCTGGCTTTCGACCACGGCTATTTCCAGGGCCCGACCACGGGTCTGGAGCGCGTCGACCAAACCATCCTCCCTCTCGAACCTTACTGCGACTGCCTGATGCTCACCCGCGGTATCCAGCGTTCCGTCATCCCCGCTCAAACCCAGAAGGCCGTCGCTCTCCGCGCTTCCGGTGGCACGTCCATGGCGCGGCCTGACTATTTGAGCGATGAAATCATCGCGTGCGACATCGAGGACGCGCTGCGCCTGAACGCTTGCGTGCTAGCCGTGCAGGTGTTCATCGGCTCGGAGCACGAAAAAAACACGATTCATAACCTCACCCGCCTCGTGGACGCAGCAAACCGTTACGGTATCGCCGTCATGGGCGTCGTCGCGGTCGGCCGGGAAATGGAGCGCACCCCGAAATACTTCCGCCTCGCTACCCGGATCATGGCGGAACTCGGGGCGCACATCATCAAGTGCTACCACACCGATGAGGAGTTCGACACCATCACCAGCTGCTGCCCCGTGCCGATCGTCATCGCCGGTGGCAAAAAGCGCCCCGAACGGGACGCCCTCGAAATGGCCTACCGCGCCTGCGAAGAGGGCGCCAGCGGCGTCGACATGGGCCGGAACATTTTCCAGTCCGACGCACCCGTCGCCATGATGCGCGCCGTGCGCGGCGTCGTGCATGAGGGACTCAGCCCGGACGAAGCCTACCAGCTCTACCAGAACCTGAAGCAGGAGGAAACGGAGGCAGAGCCCGCAAAGGCGTGACATCCCGGCATGGCTCCAACGCTCAAGAAGAATCTCAAGCGCTCCGTTCGGGAAGCTTCCGTCTCCCTGAAGCCCAGCCCTCCAATGGGCGTGGAAACCCTCGTCTCGACCGAAACCCACAATCCCATGAGTCACTCCCTTCCCAAACTGCACAACGCCATGTGGCCCGGCCTCGTCGGGAAAGAAGAAGGCACCGAGAACCCACCCATCAGCCTCGAGCGCATGCTCGAACTCACGGCGAACGCCGAAGTCAACGGCCAACGCTTCGAAGGCATCGACTACTTCCTCTTCTTCCCCCACACGGACCCCGACGCCAGCGACGACGAAATCCGGCGCATCGCTGACCTGATCGCCTCCAAAGGCCTCAAGGTCGGTTCCCTCGTCGCACCCATCTGGCCCGGCACCGTTGGCGATTCCGCCATGGGCGACGCCGAACAGCGCGGGAAGTTCGTCCTCGCCGTCGAGAAAGCCTGCCGCATCGCGAAGATCTTCAACGAACATGGCGTCCGGGAATACGGAGTCATCCGGATCGATTCGGCCGATAATCCTCAGAATTGGGCTCAGGATCCCGAAGGAAATACCAAGAAGATCGCGGCGACCTTCCAGGAGGCCGCCAAGGTTGCCGCAGACCACGGGGAGCGCCTGGCCGCAGAGGGCGAAATCTGCTGGGCCGGCATGCACAGCTGGAAGGACATGCTCGATCTCCTCGAGGCGGTGGGCATGCCCGAAACGCTGGGCTTCCAGGCCGACCTCGCCCACACCTATCTCTATCTCCTCGGATACAATGCCCCGGAACACGCGCTGCTCAAGGAAGACTACAGTGAGGAGGAGTTCTGGGCCGCTTACCAGAACATGACCAACAAGCTCCGCCCGTGGACCATCGATTTCCACGTCGCTCAGAACGACGGCCAGGTCCACGGCACCGGATCCCACGACAAAACCGGGAAACACTGCCCGGCTGACGACACGGCCGGCAAACTGGATGTCGTCCGCTGCTCCGGATACTGGCTCGAAGGCGCTGCCGAACGCGGCATCCAGCACATTTGCTGGGACGGATGCATGTTCCCGAACACGACGCTGGAGACGCCCCAGACCTGGAACACCATCCTGGACACGATGTTGAAGGTCCGGGACGCCCACGGCTGGCAGTGAGTGGACGTCCGGACGCGCAAAACCACCCGGCGAGCTTCGCGGGTGAGCCTCGCGTTTGATGCTCGCCGCTCCCAGCGCCCTCGTGGCTTTGCTCCCCTTGACCGGTGGAAGCCTCGCCCTCGTTTCGTTGGCGATCATTCTCGCCGTCGTCTCCGCAATCTGGGCGGGCTTTGAAATGGCCCTCTCCTCCCTCAGGGACCATCACGTGAGCGGCCTCGCAGCCGGCGATCAGCGCCTCCGCGCCACCCTCCGCCTCCTCCTGAGGCGCCCTTGGCATCACGAAATCCGGGTCCTCCTCCTCGCCTCCACCGCCCACCTGGCGGCCCTCGTCCTCGGCGTGGCGGCTTTGGCACGTCAGGCGGAAACCCTCGCCGCTTCCTTTCCGGCGTGGGTAGCGGGCATCTTCACGCTCTTCATCGGAATCGACGTGTTTGCCAAACTCGGCGCCCTCTCCCACCCCGTCTGGATCTTCCGGACCTTTTCCCCTGCTTTCCTCGCGCTAACCACCTGCCTGAAACCGCTCGCCGACGGTCTGGAGGCCTGGACACGCGCCGTCGAACGAACCCTGCCGTCTTCCGTCCACCGCCGCAGCCGCTCGGGCTACACCGAGGACGATTTCGACGCGCTCATCGCCATCCAGCGCGAGGAAGGCACCCTAAATGCCGAAGAATCCCTGGTGATCGCCGAAATCGTCAAACTGGGCGATCGCACCGTGAAGGAGTGCATGACCTCGAGGGTCAGTGCGTTCCTCCTGCCTGCGGACCTCGAGCATGCCACCATGCTGGAACGCATCCGCGACGCCGGTCGATGGAAGGTTCCACTCTACCGAGAAAGCCCCGACACGATCGTCGGAATCCTCGATGCCCCGGCGGCCCTCCTGCACCCGGAACGCCCCATCGAGGCCGCGACCTCGCCTCCACTCTTCGTCCCGGCCACCATGCCGGCCTTGAACGCCTTCCGCGACTTCCTGGCACGGCCCCACAGCATCGTCGTCGTGCTGGACGAATTCGGCGCCACGGAAGGCGTTCTCACCCACGAGGACATCATCCGCGAAGTGGCTGGCGACCTGTCCACCCCAGGGCAATCACCCCGCGATGGCATCCCGGCACCCGAAATGGTTCATCTCTCTCCCGATCGCCTCATTGTGACGGGCACAACCCGTGTCGAAGACGTGGCCAAAGAGCTGGGAGTGACTCTTCCTTCCGGCGAGGCCGACACAATCGGAGGTCTCGTTTTCATGCAGCTTGGCTATCTCCCTCTCCCGGGTGAACGGACGACGGCAGGCCCCTGCCGTGTCATCATCCGGAAGACCGGTGGAAACCGGATTGAAGAACTCATCGTCGAACGAAACCCAGGCTGAGCGCGACCGCCACCATGCCCCTCGAATTCGCCACCGCTCTCTTGCTCCTCGCTTCGTTCCTGTTTTCGGGATTGGAGGCGGCCTTGGTCGAGATGACGGAAGCCCGGCTGCGAACCGAAGCCTCGAAGGAAGGCACCCGGGCCACCGAACTGCGCCAGTTGTTCGAAAAAAAGGCCGACCTCCTGGCCGTCATCCTCGTCCTGGAAAACGCCGCCAACGTCTGCGCTTTCGGTCTCACGGCGCTTCTTCTCGCCCAAAACGCCGGCGTTTGGGGTCTGTTCCTCGCTTTCGTCCTGGGTCTGCCCGTGTATCTCCTGTGGGGAAAACTTGCGCCGAAAACCTTGTTCCGGAACTACCCCTGGTGGCTGCTCCGCCACTGCGCCTGGATGCTCCGGCTTCTTCGCGCCATCGCCCTCCCAATGACGCTTCTCGGACGTTTCCTCTTCCGCGGAAATCAGCCTGCCGAACCAACCCTCGGTTCTTTGAACCAGGGCCGCGATGCCCTCCGGGCGCTGACCCGCTCGATTCAGCGCGAGGGCACCCTCACCGCAGGTGAAACCGCCATGATCGAGCAAATCCTCGACTTCGAGAAAATCACAGTTGGAGATCTCATGCGACCGTTGAGCCGTGTGACCGCCGTGCCCGCCACCATGCCGGCCCAAAACGTCCTTCAGTTGGCCCGGGACACGCCTTTCGATCAGTTCCCCGTCATGGCCGCCAATGGCGATCTCGTCGGCCTCGTCCGTGTGTTCGAAATCCTCCGCCACAGCGAAGCCGGTGCCACGGCAGGCGACTACGTTCGGCGCCTCCTCCGAGTTCCGGCGGGGACAAAGGCCTTAGTGGCACTGCGGAACCTCCGCCGCACCAGAGTCGAACTGGCTTTGATCCAGGGGAAGGGCGGACGACCGCTCGGCATCATCACCTCCCACGACATCGTCGAGGCCCTCCTCCAACCCCTCCCTATCACGGCATGATGCCTGCTTGCCGCCGCCGCGTTGCGCGCCTATACTCCACCTGAGGGAGTTGAAATCATAGAGATCCTTGGCCAAAAGCACGGATTCCCGAACTTGGAGAGCAGTGTGACCTCGGACGCGTCGCGCCCAGCTCTCGGGGGCTCGGACCTCTATCGCTCCGGTTGGTGTTTCCGTTCACACCGGTGAACGCGCCTCCGGTTCGCGCTTCTTCTGGGAATGTCCAGCGGGATCGATCCCGCAGATGCCTTCCCTGGTGCGCCAGCGCCCTCGACAAACCCAGCGTCCGCCGTGAAGCGGCTCACCCGGGCCGAAAAACCCGGTCGGCTATCTGAAAGCAGCGGCCACCTCTCCACGGCCTGAAACAACTAAAATAATACCCGAAAACAAAAAATATGTCGAACCAACCATCCTCTTCTCGCGGAAACTCCGGACGGAACCGGAACCGTTCGCGCCGGCGCGGTGGCCGCCCGAATTCCGGAGGCTCACGCCCTCGCACTGAAAACCGGTCCAACCGCGGCGGACGTCGCCGTTCACCGGCACCGGCCCCGCCAAAGCCGACCTTGGCCGAAAAGATCCTCTCGATCATCACCTTCGGCTTTTTCGGAACGCCGGCCACCAAGGCCAAGCCCGCCAGCGGTGACTCGGACAAACGCACGAAGCCGGAACCAGCCAGACGCCCCGAACGCTCCGAGAGCCCCAAGGCAAACGAACCAACCGATGACAAACAGGCGAAGAAAGCCCGTGAAACCCGGTCCGCCAGCCCCGACGATGTCACCTCGGAGCGTTTGTATGTCGGAAACCTCGACTACGACGCCAGCGAGAGCGACCTCTACGACCTCTTCAACGGTGTGGGCAGCGTCCGCGACGCCGAAGTCGTGTGTCACAAATACACGCAGCGCTCGAAAGGCTATGCCTTTGTCGAAATGGCGACCATCGAGGAGGCCAAACGCGCCGTCGAGGTCCTCAACAACCAGGACTTCATGGGCCGCGTCCTCTGGGTCAGCGGAGCCAAGAGTTCCGGGCCGAAGGGCGGCAGCAACGCCGATCAGGAGCAGGAGGAGGAGGAAACCGAAAACTCCTCCGAGCGCGAGGAAGCCTCCGCCGCCTGATCGCATCGACGATCCATCACCAAATCCAAACCACCCGGGCCCTGGCTCGGGTGGTTTTTTTATGCCACGCCCCCAACCTTCCGGAAGATCTGCTTTGGCCTACTCAAAGCATTTGACATTCCGGGGAAGATTTTTTACACTCCGCGCTCCCTCCAAACCCGGGAGCGGTCTAGACGGCGTTTTCGAGCTTCGTCGGCCATCGTTTGCCCCTTGGCAATTCCGTTCCCTACCACCCCGCGTGGAGCCCTTAGGAGGAGCATTTTTCATGAAGACGTTTTCGGCCAAAACCAATGAGATCGATCGCCAATGGTGGGTGATCGACGCGGAGAACCAAGTCCTTGGACGCGTCGCTGTGGAAGCAGCGCGCCTCCTCCGCGGCAAACACAAGCCCGTCTTCACCTCCCACGTCGACACGGGCGATTTCGTCGTCATCATCAACGCCGCCAAGGTGCGTCTGACCGGGAAGAAGGAAGAGCATAAGATCTACACTCGCTACTCCGGTTTTGTCGGAGGGAAGAAGGTCACCACGCCTCGAAAGATCCGCGAGTCCGAATACCCCGAACGCATCGTCGAAAAGGCCGTGCGCGGCATGATCCCGCACAACCGCCTAGGCCGCGCGATTTACAAAAAGCTCAAGGTCTACCCCGGAGCTGAGCACCCTCACGAGGCGCAGAATCCCAAGTCTTTCGAACTCCCAGCTCGTGCCACCGCGCAAAGCTGATTCCCCTGACCCGCACCCGAATCCCATCGACCCATGGCAGAAGTCTACCAGGCCACCGGACGCCGCAAAACCGCCGTCGCTCGCGTTTGGCTTACCGAAGGCACCGGCAAACTCGAAATCAACGGCCGCCCCTTCGACGAATATTTTCCGACCGTCGCGCTCCAGAATCACCTTCTGAAGGTCTTTCAAGTCGTGAACCTCGTGAACAAGTTCGACGCCCGGATTCTTGCCGATGGCGGTGGCACCACCGGTCAGGTTGACGCCATCCGGTTGGCCATCGCTCGGGCCCTCCTGAAAGCCAATTCCGAACTGCGCTCCGACCTGAAAGCCGCTCGCATGCTGCGCCGGGATCCGCGCGCCCGGGAACGGAAGAAGGCCGGACAACCCGGCGCACGGAAACGCTTCCAGTTCTCGAAGCGCTAATCTAAACATCGCCCGGTGGATGCGGCGCCGCGCGCGCCATGGGGCGGAGTTGCACTCCGTCACGCTCCTTGATTCGAAAGGTCGTTCGGACCTTTCGTTGGTGGAAGAGTGGTCAGGCTGAACGGGTGGGTCAGCAGAACCTCTCAGGCGATCACGTCCTTCAGCACATTCCCGTGCACGTCCGTCAACCGCACGTCGCGCCCGGCATACCGGTAGGTGAAATTCTCGTGATCGATCCCGAGGAGGTGCAGCAGCGTCGCCCAAAGATCGTAAATCGTCGCGGGTTTCTCGATGGCCCGGTAACCGTAATCGTCGGTCGCTCCATACACCGTCCCACCCCGCACGCCGCCCCCGGCCATCCATAGGCTGAAGCCCTGCGGATTGTGATCCCGACCGGTGCTCCCCTGCGAAAACGGCGTGCGCCCGAACTCTCCCGTGAACACCACCATCGTCTCGTCCAGCAGCCCGCGCCGTTTCAAATCCTGAATCAAGGCCCCGATCGGTTGATCGACCTGGTAGGCCATGGCCCGGTGCCCTTTCTCCAGACCGCGATGTTGATCCCATGGATTCGGCGCATTCCCGAAGCCGACCCGTTTCGTCAGGCACGACAGTTCGACAAACCTCACGCCTTTCTCGACCAGACGCCGCGCCAGGATCGCCTGCCGCGCGAACGCCGCTTTCTCCGGATCTGGATCATCCAGCCCGTAGAGCTTCTTCGTGGCTTCGGTTTCCCCACTCAGATCGCACAGCTCCGGCACGGCTGCCTGCATTCGAAAAGCGGTTTCATAATTCTCAATGGCCGCCTCGATCTCCGGATCACCCCCAGCGGCAGCTGCAAAACGCCGGTCCAAGCCCTTAACGAAATCCAGGCGGGACCGCTGCGCCGGCACCGGCTGGGCCGGGTTAAGATTCGGAACGGCCGGATCCTTGTCCGCTTTCAAAATCGACGCCTGATGCCGCGCTGGAAGGAAGCCGCTGCTGAACAATCCCACCCCCCCGTGCGGCGCTGTCGCATCCCCGCTTTGCAGCACGCAGTAACCTGGCAGATTCTCGTTCAGCTGACCTAAACCGTAGCTCACCCAGGCCCCGGCCGATGGGTGCCCGAGGAAAGGAAACCCGCTGTGCATCATGAAGTTCCCCTGCGCGTGCTCGTTCACCGGCGACGTCATTGACCGGATCACCGTCAAATCGTCCGCACAGGAGCCGATCCAGGGAAAAATCTCACTGACCGGCAACCCGCTTTCCCCATGCGGTCGGAAGGTGAAGGGCGACCCGAAAATCTTCCCGTTGTCGTTGAACATTGTCCGCTCGATCCCGAAGGGCACTGGCTTCCCATGTTCTTCCCTCAGCCGGGGCTTCGGATCGAACGAGTCCACGTGAGACACTCCGCCCGACATGTAACAGAGAATCACGCTCCGCGCCTTCGGAACGGGTCCTCGAAGCGAACGCCCGGGAGACGCAATCGCCTGGCCTCGCATCAAACCGGCGAGAGCTGCCAGACCGAAACCGCTCGACGTCCGGGCCAACGCCTCGCGACGTGACAACCTGGGAAAATCGTTACTGAACATAGATGAACTCCTTGAGGTTGAGAACCGAATGGGCCAGGTCGCGCCAGGCTTGCCCGGATGGGCCTCCCGATTCACCACCAGCCGAGGCCAGGAAAAGCTCCGCGGCCTCGATCTCTTCGTCAACAGGCGCGCGTCCGAGACCTAGCCACCAGAGCCGTTCGATCCGGCTCCGCACCTCCGCTTCTCCAGTCGTGCGGGACGCCAACGTCTCCGCCGCCCGCACGACAAAGGGGTGATTCATCATCAGCAGCGACTGCGCCGGCACATTCGTCACGGCACGCCGGCCGGTCGTCGAAAACGGAACCGGCGCGTCGAAGGCCGTGAGAAACGGATCCAACCGGTTCCGGATCACGTTCACGTAAATCGACCGGCGGCGGCTGTTCCCGTCCACCGGTTCTCCATACCGCGCCGTATCCAGCTGCCCCGACACGGCCAGCATGGCGTCTCGAATCGCTTCCGCCTCCAGACGGCGAACGCTGTAGTGGCTCAACCAAACGTTTTCCGGATCCAGCTGCAGCGCTTTCTCATCCGGCCTGCTGTCCTGCCGCCACGTCTGGCTCACGACCAGGAAACGAATCAAGCGCTTCAGCGACCAATCATCCTCTTCCACGAAGCGCCGTGCCAGGTAATCCAACAGTTCCGGGTGCGACGGCTTCGACCCCATGCGGCCGAAGTTGTCCGGCGTGCGAACCGGGCCCTCCCCGAAAAGGTGATGCCAGACCCGGTTCACGATAACGCGCGATACCAACGGATTTCCCCCGTCCACCAGCTCGCGCGCCAGTTCCAGCCGACCGCTCTGAGCTGTCCCGTAGCTCCCCTCGGCAAACGCCTCCAAGAACCGGCGTGGCACGGGCTCTCCAGGCTGCTTGTGGTTGCCCTGTGGAAAAAACGGCTGGTCGCGTCCCCCGGTCTCCACCAGGCCCGGCACCCGCTTGGGCACTGGCAGGGAGGTCTCTAACTCGCGATACCGGCGAATCCGATCCGCCACCTCACCCATCGCCTCCATCCGGTTCGTGAGCAAATCGTCCCGAAGCGCCGCATCCAAAAGCAGCGCCTGGCCATCCGTCGCCTGTCCCCGTGCCCACGCCTTCAGGGCCAACCCGATCGCCACGACATACCGCTCCGCCAACTCGCCCGCCGATTGCGGTGCGTCTCCGTTCCCCCCAATCAAGACCTCCAAAATCTCGTCGTCGCTACGGGTGCCGGGCCGATACTCCTCCCCAGCCAGAACCGCCTCCCGGATGCCGAACCACGAACGCTGACGATTGATTCGTGCCAGCACCGGAGAATCGGCCGCCGTGGTCACCTCCCAGTGCACCCGGTCGCCCTTCCAATAATCGAGCTCGAACCGCACCCAGTCCCAGTCGCCTTCCTCCAACCGCTCCACCGGGTAAATCGTGCCTCGCCGGGGATAGTCCTGCACCGCGTAACGCACCAGCGCCTCCCCCTCCCCAGCCACGCGAAGCCATAACACCCGCCCGGCTTCCACCTCGAAACCATCCGAACCCAGCATCCCACGATCGCGGTCCGAAATCAGGTGGGAATACACCCCGGCCGGGTAAATGCCTCGAACCATCGTTTCCCCGGAAAGCGCCAGGGCAAACTCGCCGCCTTGCCGCCATCCGCCCAGGTGAGGCTCAGCCCCCTCCGCCACCGCGTCGATCAAACCAGGCCCCGACCAGGACCGGTCCACACGACCCTCTGCCCGGCTTTGCGCCGCTGAAAGCGATTCCACTCTCCCCATCCACCTTCGCTCGAACGCAGCTCCGTCTTCCCGGGCTTCGCGCCAAAACCGGACCAGCGCTCCGGACGCATCCTTATCCTTCCCTTTCTCCTTCCCCTTCGGTTCCACAACGGCGCCCTTCGTCTCCAGCCGGGTCGCGATGGATTCGACTTCGCGCAGCCAATACCGCGCCAAGGCAGGACGAATTTCCTCCTTCAGCGAAGCCATTTCGGCACGCGCCGCCGCTCCGTGACCCGGTAGATTCGCATCGATCAAGGCCAGCCGTGGCGACGCAAAAATGCCGAACATCGCATAATAATCGGCCTGACTGATGGCATCGAATTTATGGTCGTGACAGCGGGCGCAGGACACCGTCAGGCCCAGAAACCCCTTGGTGACCACGTTGATCTGGTCATCGACGAAGCGCACCTTCTCCTCCAGAGCATCCGTCGGGGAAAAACCGTGAAACACCATTCGCAAGTGCGCGGGACCGATCGCCGATTCGGACAGGCCCAGCCCTTCGTTGATCCTCGGTTCGGGCAGGAGATCACCCGCCAGATGTTCCCTCACCAGCTGGTCGTAGGGCACGTCTGCGTTCAGCGCGCGGATCAGATAATCCCGGTAACGCCAGGCATACGGCACTGCAGGATCTCCCTCCGACCCGTGCGACTCCGCGTAGCGCAGCCAATCCATCCAGTGACGCGCCCAGCGCTCCCCGAAATGCGGGCTGGCCAGCAGCTCGTCCACTTTCGTCTCGAACGCCTGATCCGAATCCTTCCACCAAGCCGCAACAAAGCGCTGCACCTCCTCGGGCGCCGGTGGCAGCCCGGTCAACACCAGATACAGTCGTCGCGCCAGCCGCTCCGGCGATGCCTCGCCAACCGACCGTAAACCCGCCTCGTCGAGTCGCTCTCGCACAAAGGCGTCAACCGGGTGATCCGCCTCGGAGGACACCGGAGGCACTGGGTCGCCGACCGGCTGAAAGCTCCACCACGATTTCCGGCGCTCCAAAATCGCATCCCACGACCGGTCGGCCGCCAGTTCCTCCTCGCTCGGAGGCGCGTCCCGCGGGTCGGGCGCTCCCATCGCCACCCAGCGCTCGAAATCGGCGATAATCTCCGGATCGAGTTTCACCCCGGCTTTCGGCATCTGCAGATCTTCCGAGTCGTGACGGATCGCCCGCAAAATGAGGCTCTCCTCCACATTTCCTGGGATCAATGCAGGACCGGAGCGACCTCCTTCGAGAAGCCCGGCCCGGTGATCGAGAACGAGGCCACCTTTCGATTTGCCCCCGGTTTGGTGGCACTCATAGCAGTCCTGCGCCAGCACCGGACGGATCCGGCTCTCGAAATACTCCACCACCTCCAGACTGGACCCACGCACCCCCGGCCCGGTCTCCAACCAAACCAAAAGCAACGCACCGAGCCTCCATAACCTGCCGCCTGTCATCCAGCCACTTAAACGGTCGCGGGCGACCCAATTCTTTCAGGCATCCCCAGTCGGTGGCTTTTTGAACTCAGCCACGGCATTCTCCACCGCCTGCCGAAACTCCTGCCACGATCTCTTGCAACCTTCCGAGAGCTGTTCCCATGCCCCTTCACCCGTCTCACTCAACTGACGCAAGTCCGAGCGAAGCTTCTCCCTGCGCTCTTCCAAAGCGGTCACCCGGTCATGCACCCGCTGCTTGAATTCCGTCTGCCCCAGCTTCGCCTGAACGCGAAGTTCATCGATCCGCTGGGAAGCCTCATCGATCCGGCGGTGCAATTCCGCCACCATCTCATCTTTCTTTTTCGGGAGGTCCATGTCCTACCCTACCACGACGCTTTGGTTTGATCTATCAGCCGATGAAGAAAAGACCGGGGTCACCACCCAGTCACAGCCGCGCCCGGAACGCCTTCACGGCCTGACTCGTCGCCTCGAGCCGGGAACACTCCACCAGCCACCCCAGATCGATCCCAGGCAATTGCCGGCTGGCTTCGACGG
This sequence comes from uncultured Verrucomicrobiales bacterium, assembly GCA_964500945.1. GTDB lineage: Bacteria > Verrucomicrobiota > Verrucomicrobiia > Verrucomicrobiales > DEV007 > CAZCRA01. Next base: position 30,078 of record CAZCRA010000023.1, read on the forward strand.
CCTCGTAAGCCTCACGGTCCGGGTCGAAGGCGTGCACCTCCAGCCGGTCCTTCCGCCAAATCCAGAGTTCCGGCACCGGAAAGGTCGCATAAAACGCGCGCTTACTAAGGCCACCCGAAGTCAGCGCGACCTCGACCACCAGATCCGGCCACGGTTTGTTCTCGCCAAAGCAGTAGCACTCGTCCGGTTCGCCACCAGACTCTCCAGGCTTCAGCATCGTGTAACTGCCCTTTGCAAAGTACTCGATGTCCCGCTCCAAACAAAAGGCTTCGATTAAGCGGCCGATGTGCGATTTCCGGTTCTCGTGGTGCTCAGAAACGGGAGGCATGATTTCCAGGTCCCCGTGCAAAAATTTCACCCGCGTCCCGGTCTCCTCGAAAAACGCCTCGATCGAGAGATACTGCTCCCAGGAATACCCGTGAAGCACCAGCGGACGCTGCTCCTCCTCGACCGGTTTGACCGCAGGAACCGTGGACATGACCGTAGTTTAGCCAAATCCCCCACCCCAGCCAACTCCGATTCAGTCCCCAGCCCCCCGCGCCATGTCCCTCCCCGCCCCGCTCAACACCCTCTCCCGCATCGAAGGCGGCGCGCGCCGGATGGCGGAAATCGTTGGTGTCCTCGCCAAATACGGCCTCGCCGATTGGCTGAGCGAGGTCGAGGTCGACTGGATCCAAACCCGCCTCCGCAGCGACAGCGGCGAGATCCTCTCAAAACACTCGTCCGAAGAACGGATCCGGTTTGCCCTTCAGGAACTCGGCGCTTCCGGCGTGAAGCTGGGCCAAATCCTCAGCACCCGCCCCGACCTCATCGGCCCGAAGCTCGCCAGCGAACTCGCCCGTCTCCAGGCCAAGACCCCGTTCGACCCCGTCGATCAAATCCGCGCCAGCATCGAGCGCGAGCTCGGCGAACCCATCGACAAACTCTTCGGGCATTTCGAGGAAAAACCACGCGCCTCGGCATCCATCGGCCAAATCCACGACGCCCGCCTTCCGGATGGCCGCGAGGTGGTCGTCAAAGTCCAGCACGATGGCATCGCCGAACGCGTCGAGCGCGATGTCGACCTCATGCTCTTCCTGGCCGAACTCATGGAGAACCACGCCCCATGGCTTCGCCAATACCAGCCCCTGGCGACCGCCCGTCATTTCCGCCAGACCCTCTTGCGGGAGATGGATTTCGGATATGAAGCCCGTCACATCCTGGAGTTCGATCGCAATTTCAGGGAGGATCCCACCGTCCATTTCCCGTTCGTCGTCGATTCCCACTCGACCCGGCGCGTCCTCACGATGGAGCGGCTCGAGGGCATCTTCGTTTCGGACGGGGAAGCCCTGAAGACCAGCGGGGCGGACCTCACCGAGTTCGCCCGGCGAGGAGCAGTCATGTATCTGGAGATGATCTTCCGCGACGGCTTCTACCACGCCGATCCTCACCCCGGCAACCTGCTCATGATGAAGGGCAACGTCGTGGGCGTCGTCGATTGCGGCATGGTCGGCCGGATCGACGAGACCCTGCGCGGCGAAATCGAGGGCCTCCTCCTCGCCGCGGTCGAACCCGACCCGCAGGAGCTCGTCGACATCGTTTGCCGGATCGGTTCCGTGCCACCCGAACTCGACCGGGAAGACCTCCGTGTCGAACTCTCCAACCTCATCGCCGACTACCGGAACCAGCCGCTCAGTGAGTTCGACCTCAGCGGGGCCCTCACGCGCGTCACCGAACTCGTTCGCCGCTACCACATTCGCCTGCCCCAAGGCTTCGCGATGCTCCTCAAAACCCTGATCATGCTCGACGGGACGTCGCGCCAGGTCACCCCCGGCTTCAGCCTGGCCGAACTCCTTGCACCCTATTACAAGCTCGCTTTCCAGCGCCGCTTTGCCCCGAATCGCATCATGCACGGCATTGCCCGGTCTTACCGGGATTGGCGCCGGCTCTTCGACGCTCTCCCGCGCGATCTCTCCGATATCATCTCCCGCATCCGGGAGGAGCGCCTCGAGGTCCACCTGGAGCACCGGGGCCTGGAGAAATCCGTCAACCGCCTCGTCAAGGGCCTCATCGCCTCCGCCCTCTTCATCGGCTCAGCCATGCTCCTCAGCTCCAAACTCCCGCCCGCCCCGGCCGGCGTTTCCGTACCGGGAGTCCTCGGCTGCCTCGTCGCCTCCTTCCTCGCCTTCCAACTCCTCCGCGCCATCGGAAAGGCAGGCTGAAGCCCAGCACCATCGCGAAGCGAAACCGGTAGGGCGGGATTTGAGCCATTCTTAGTCCCAAAGTGGACAATTAGATCAAAATAAGGTAACTATACAAATCTTATATTTGATTTTTAAGGATGGAAATCCCGAAAAACGAGCTGTTTTCTGTCCTCCAGGAGTTTAATCCATGGTGGACCGGCCAGCCTGTGACCGATCTTCCCGATTGGGAGCGTTCCGCCAGCCGGCAGATCGGAGACTGGATCCGTGAAACCTCCAGCAAACGGGCCCTGCTCTTGACCGGAGCGCGGCAGGTAGGCAAAACAACCCTGTTCCGGCAAGCCATCCGGCGACTCGTTGCTGAAGGATTCCCGACAGCAAACCTTCTCTACGCCACCTTCGACCACCCCATCCTCAAATTGGCCGGCCTGGAGCGCACTTTGCAGGCCTGGGACGAACTGTTTCCCATCGTGGCAAGCCACCCTAGGATGCTCTTCCTGGACGAGATTCAATTCGTTCCAGACTGGCAAACCTGGCTCAAACACGAAGTGGACTTTCGCCGGCGACACCGCATCGCCGCGACGGGCTCCGCGAGCCCTCTCCGGGATGGATCCACCGAATCCGGAGTCGGACGGTGGGAAACGATCCCGCTTCCGACCCTGTCTTTCGCGGAATACCTGCGACTGCGAAAGGTCGAAATCCCTTCCCTACCCAAGGTCCGGAACCTCCGGCAGCTGTTCGAATGGAGCCCTGGCGACTTCTCGCGGGCTTCGACCTTGGGGAGACCGCTCACGGCACACTTTCACGAATACCTCCTTCGAGGCGGCTTCCCGGAGCCAGCGATGGTGGACGATCTCACCCGCTGCCAACGGTTTCTGCGGGAAGACATCGTCGACAAAGTCCTAAAGCGCGATATGACCGCGCTTTACGGCGTTCGCCGTGTCCTCGAGGTGGAGAAAATTTTCCTCTATCTCTGCTACCACGACGGGGGCATCCTGGACATCCCGACTCTCTCGCGGGAATTGGACGGGATCAACAAACAGTCGGTGAACAACTTTCTGGACCTCTTTGAGGCCACCCATCTCGTCTACCGTTTGCGGCCTTTCGGGTATGGGAAAGAGGTCCTGCGGGGGCGATCCAAAATCTACCTGGCGGACGCGGCTCTCCCGGGCGCAGTTCTTCTCCTCGGCCGCCGGCTTCTGGAGAAAGAGGACCGCTTGGGAGCCGCCGTGGAAACCGCCTTCTTTAAACATCTCTTCGCCCGCTACTACGCCGGCCAACCCACGTTTTCTTACTGGCAGGACAAGGGGAACCGGAATCTGGAGGTGGACCTCATCGCTCAAACCGGCGATCGCCTCGTGCCTTTCGAGGTCAAGTATCACGATGCGGAGCCCACCGCTCGAAAGCTGAAGGGCTTGCGGCTGTTTCTGGAGGAACGGGGAGTCGAGCAAGGCTATGTCATCACGCAACGTTGGGAGGACTTCCGCGTCATCGAAACGACCTCGGCTCGAAAAGGCTCCGAACGGGTCAAGCTGAGCGCGAGGATTCTTGCGATCCCGGCCCCCCTCGCTTGCTATTGGCTCTCCGACTAATCGCCAACCAATCCGACGCCCGATCCCAGAACCGCTAGCAGCCGCAAAACGGTCTTTTCCTCCCACTCGCCACGAATGGACGCTCCGTATACCAACGTGAAAGCCGCCCCTCGGCCCGCCCGTGATCGTAACGTGACCCTGATGCTCCGCGTTTTTCTCCTTCTCCCCCTGCTCAGCTCGCCCGCTCTCATCCGGGCGGATTCCGCCCCGGAGCGACTGTCCTTCAATCGCGACGTCCGGCCCATCCTCGCCGGCAACTGCTACGATTGCCACGGACCCGATGAAGAAACCCGCGAAGCCGGGCTCCGCCTCGATTCGCGCAAGGCCGCCGAGGAGGTCCTGGGTGCCGATGGGGAACTCTTCTACCGCATCACCACCGATGATCCCATCGATGTCATGCCGCCTCCGAAATCCCACCGGAAGCTGGAGCCGGACCAGATCGCCCTCCTCAAACGCTGGCTGGAGGAAGGCGCTGAGTATGAGACCCACTGGGCCTTCGAAAAACCCGTCCGTCACGAACCGCCGAAGGTGCCCCGGGAGGGCTGGGGTGAAAACCCAATCGACGCCTTCGTCTTGCAGCGGCTTGCGGAAGAAGGACTCGAACCGGCTCCCGAAGCCGACCGCTACTCCCTCGTTCGCCGGGTCTACCTCGACCTCATCGGCGTTCCACCCACGCCGGAACAGGCCGACCGGTTCGTCAAGGACACGCGCCCCGGCGCCTGGGAGCGCCTCATCGATGATCTTCTCGCCTCCAAACACTACGGCATCCGCTGGGCGCGCCAGTGGCTGGATCTCGCTCGCTACGCCGACACCAACGGCTACGAAAAGGACCGGCCACGCTCGATTTGGCCCTACCGCGACTGGGTCGTCGACGCCCTGAACGAGGACAAGCCCTACGACCAGTTCACCATCGAGCAACTGGCCGGCGACATGCTCCCGGATGCTTCGGTGGACCAGCGCATCGCCACCGGTTTCCATCGAAACACGATGCTCAATGAAGAGGGCGGCATCGATCCTCTCGAGTTCCGCTACCACGCCGTCGTCGATCGCGTGGCCACCACCGGCACGGTTTGGATGGGCCTCACCACGGGCTGCGCGCAATGCCACACCCACAAGTATGACCCCATCACCCACACCGATTACTTCCGGCTCATGGCGCTCCTCAACAACGCCGACGAAGTCGATCTCGTCGTCCCGGACCCAGGCGTCGAACAGCGGCGCCAAACCCTCCAAAACCGCATCCGGTCCCTGGAAGACGAAGCCATCGCGACCATCCAGTCCTCCGCCTTCGAATCCTGGCTCGCGGCTGAGCGAGAATCCGCTGCCGCGTGGACGCCGCTCAAACCCCTCGAAGTCACGTCGAACCTGCCACGACTCGAGATCCAGGACGACGACTCCGTTTTCGCCAGTGGCGACTTCACCAAACGCGACGTCTACCGCCTCGAGTTCCAGGTTCCGGACGGCGAGCCCGTCACGGCGCTCCGGCTCGAGGTGCTCCCGGACGAGCGCCTCCCGGCGCAAGGGCCCGGCATCGCCTTTTACGAAGGGCGCCGGGGTGATTTTTTCCTTAGCGAGTTCACCGCCACCGCCAACGGCGCACCCGTCCGATTTGCCGACGCCTCCCATTCCTACGGCAACATCAGCGTCGGCTCCGGCAACGCCAAAGCCGGAAACGTCATCGATGGCGAGGGCTCCACAGGCTGGGCCACGGCAAACCAGGAAGGAAAGCCAAACCACCTCGTCCTAAACCTCGCCGAACCCCTCGCCGGTCCGGCTGAACTCGAAATCGAACTGCTCTTCGAACGTCACTTCGCCGCCGCCCTGGGCCGGTTCCGGATCGACGCCACCACCTCGCCCACCCCCGCACGAGCCGCCAGCCGTGGGGATGCGCCCGATCTTCTGACCGCTTCCATCGACGAGCTGCGGCGCCATTACGTCCGGACGGCCGAAGCCTTCGCCGATACCCGGAAGCAAATCGCCGAGTTCGAGAAACAGATGCCGGCCCTGCCCACCACCCTGGTCTTCCGGGAGCGGCCACCCGGTCACGAACGGCTCACGCGTCTTCATCACCGGGGTGAATACCTCAGCACCAGAGAACGCGTCGCCCCGGGCGTGCCCGAACTCTTCGAACCCATCCCAGAGGACGAACCCGCAAACCGCCTGTCCTTCGCACGCTGGCTCGTCAGCGACCGTAACCCACTCGTCGCTCGCGTCGCGGTGAACCGTGCCTGGCAGGCCTTCTTCGGTGTGGGCCTCGTGAAGTCGGCCGCCGACTTCGGCACACAGGCCGAAGCCCCCTCGCATCCCGAACTGCTCGACTGGCTCGCCACCGAGTTCATCCGTCAGGGCTGGTCCACCAAAGAGCTCCACCGCTTGATCGTGACCAGCGCCGCCT
>CAZCRA010000024.1:0-36153 GCA_964500945.1 uncultured Verrucomicrobiales bacterium
GCTCCGCCAAACTCCGCGGCATGAGCGACGCCGCCGGCACCGCGCGCGACCGGCAAAACGCCCAGCAACTCGCCGCCCTGGCCATCAGCGCCGAAGCCGCCGGCCTCCACTTTGTCGATCCCGCCGGCAACCTCCGCGCCACCATCGAAAACCTCTCGACCGGCGCCGAAGTCCCTCGCGGCCCGCTAGCCGGCACCTTCATCGGTCTTCCGCTCGACGAAACCAGCATCGACGGCGCCCTCCGCTTCCTCGAGCTCTCCGACGGCGCTCTCGTTTATCGCGGGCGATGAATCGGGTTTCCGTCCGAAACGCCCTCGTCGAGATCTGGCAGGTCGATGGCGAGGGAAGCTACCTCCACACCCGCGGCGCCGGCCGCGCCGGCAAGCGCGACGGAAACTTCCAAGGCTACGGGCGCTTCGTCACAAATCTCAAAGGGGAATACTACTTCCGCACCATCAAACCCGTCGCTTACGGTTTTCGGACCGCCCACATCCACGTGGCCATTTCGCAGAAGGGAGAGCCGCTGCTGACGACCCAGTGCTATCCCAAGGACACCCTCCGTGCCGATGACCCCGTCATGCGCCGGACCCCGGCCGCTCGCCGCGGCGCCCTCATCATCCCCTTCGAACCCCTGCCCGATTCCAAAGCGGGCGAACTCCGCGCCCGCTTCGACATCGTCCTCGGAATGACCCCGGACCAGTAGCCGAAGGCGTGAAACGTCGCCGGATTCGTAAGAATGGGAGCGAAGCGGACACAGGCTGCCAAAGGCAGAGCAACGCGTCCAATTTCGTCCGCCCATCTCTCTTCCGTATGCGGAATTCGTGAGAATTTCGAATTTTGTGCTCGGAAGGGTTAGCCCGGACGAAGTTCTCACGAACTCCGCCACGCCGGAAAACGGTAGCAAAAGGATGGATGTAGCGAAATTCGTAAGAATGCGGAGCGCAGCCCCTCCGCTAATCCTCGCCACTTACCTCGTCGTCTCCTTCGAAGCCGCGTTCCTCCATCTTCCGCAGCACCTCGGACATGTCTTCCACTTCATCCCAAACGTCGCGCGTGATATAAAGCGGCGCCTCCTGCTGGATCGCCATCGCCATGCTGTCGCTGGGACGGGCGTCCAGTTCCACGATCTTCTTCTCGTGAAGTTCGTTTTCGCTGCTGATGATCAACCGGGCGTAGTACACGCCGTCGTTGAAATCGTTGATCACCACCCGCTCGACCTTCGCCCCCAGCGCCATCAAAATGTCCGCGATCAAATCGTGCGTCTGCGGCCGCGGTTTCGGCGTCGACCGCATGAACATCGTGATCGCCGCCCCGACGGTTTGATCCACGTAAATCACGAACACCTTCTCGTCGGTCCCCAAAAATACCGCGCAGCCCCCGCTGGTCGGCAGAACCGCTCGCACTTCGATCTCCAAAACCTCGCTGTTGCTCATCGTGGGACTCCCTACTCCCTCTCCTATCTTCTCGACCGTTGCAAATACTGACGCGACGTCACCACATACCTCTCGGCCCAAATCCGGATTTGCGACCGCTCCTCCGGGCTCAGTTCCCGCTTCACCTTCGCTGGCGCCCCCACCACCAGCGAGCCCGGCGGGATCTCCGTCCCCGCCGTCACCAGCGCCCCGGCCCCGATGATGCTCTCTTCCCCGACGACCACGCCATCCATCACGATGGCTCCCATCCCCACCAACACCCGGTCCCGAACCGTGCACGCGTGCAGCAGCACCCGGTGCCCCACCGTCACCCAGTCCCCCACGACCGTTCCAAACCAGTCGGACAGATGCACGATCGTCCCGTCCTGAAGATTCGAGTTCGCCCCCACCTCGATCCGGTGAATGTCCCCCCGAAGAACGCACTGATACCAGACGCTCGAATTCTCCCCGATCGTCACGTCCCCGATCAGTTCGGCCGACGGCGCGATGAAGGCGCTCTCATGCACCCGCGGAGTGCAATCCAACCCGGCAAACGATTTCGGCTGCGGTTCCATGCTCTTCCCTGATCCGGCGTCGATCCTCTCAAACGCACCTACCCCACGCTCATCCAATCCAGCGCCGCCGCAACGCCCGTTTCGTGTCCCTTACCCTGGAGCGCCAGCAATCCCGCCGCCTTGTGCTCCGTCTCCTCGAACTCCGCGTCCGGATCGGAGTCGGCCACGATCCCGGCCCCGGAGTGAAACCGGAAGCTGTTCCCCTCCACCACCGCCGTCCGGATGGCGATGCTGAACTGGCTCACGCCGTTGCACCCCAAATACCCAATCGCGCCGGTGTAAGGTCCCCGCGGAACCGGCTCCAGCTCACGGATGATCTCCATCGCCTTCAGCTTCGGCGCTCCCGTGATCGATCCGCCCGGCGAACACGCCCGAAGCGCCTCCACGTGATCTATTTCCGCCCGAAGCCGCCCTTCCACGGTCGACACAAGATGGAAGACCTGCGCGAACCGCTCCAACTCCAGCATCCCCGTCACCCGCACCGAGCCGAACTGGCAAATCCGGCCCAAATCGTTCCGCTCCAGGTCGGTGATCATCGTCAACTCCGCCCGCTCTTTCGCCGAAGCCATCAGCTCCCGTGCCGAACGCTCGTCCGCCGCCGCATCCGAAAACCGGGGACGCGTGCCCTTGACCGGTCGCGTCCACACCCGGCCCCCTTCCATCCGGAGAAACAACTCCGGCGACGCCGAAAGGATCTGCCGTCCGTCCAGATACAGAAACGCCGCATGCGGCGCGGGCGACACCTCGCGGAGCGCCTCGTAAACGCCAAACGCGCTCGCCCCAGCCGGCCAGGGGCTCGCGAACCGGCGGGCCAAATTCACCTGATAGATATCGCCCGCCGCGATCCGTTCCTGCGCCTGCTTCACCAGATCGACGTAGGCGCCTCGCCCCGTCTCCGGCACGAATCGCAGCGCTGGCACCGGCACCTGAGCCATCCCGGGTTTCACCACGTTCGTGACTGCCCGGTGCTCACCGAACCAGGCCTTCGCCCCGCCGTGATCCCACCACGTCCCCCGTGCGTGATTGAAGGCCAGCAACCGGGGATAGCAGGCAAACACCGCCTCCCCTTCATACGTCATGAATCCGATCGCCGCCCCGGCCGGCGCGCCTGGAAGCGGACTCGCGCTCCGCACCTCGTTCGCGCGAAGCCACCCGGCCAGTTCACCCCACCCATGACGCCGACTCCGCCAAATCCACTCCGGTTCGCAGGCGATCAGCGACACCTCACCCCGGCCCCGGTTCAGTGCCGAGTCCAAAAACACCGCTCCCGTCCGGTGGGCGATCCCCTTGAAAACCGCCACCGGTTGCCGCCGGTCCCACCCAGCGCCCTCGAGCCGGCACCACCCCTCGCTAGCCATGCCTACAACAACTCGATTTCCCCCCACTTCGCCACCAATTCCCACCAAAGGGGTCCCCCAAACCTTCGCCCGCTCGCTCCACATCCGCGCCAGCGGCCCGGCCACTGCCCGCCCTTTCCTTGCATTTCCCCCCGATGCAGACGTTGTTCACCGACGCTATCATGCCGTTGAAGTTCCTCGTCACCGGTCTTCTGCTCCCGCCGCTCTTCCTCCTCGGCCTCGCACCGGCACAGGACGAGGACGACACCCGCCCCGTGCTGGACGACGAAGATTTCCAGACCGCCTCGGAAGCTCTGGCCGATGGATTGCCCGCCGTCGCCGCGCAAAGCCTCAAAACCATCTACCGGCAGCGCGCCTCCGGCATGGACGAAGCCGCACGCGTTCTCCTCGCCGAGACCCTCCTGGAATGCCTCGCCCACTCCGGTCGTCACGAGGAACTGCTCGCCTTCGCCAACGACGCCTTCATCAGTGAATTGAGCGCCACACCCTTTTGGCGCGCCACGGCTTACGCCCTCCGCGGAGACGCCTCCGTGGCCATTCTCCAGTTCACCGAACTCGCTTCCATCGCCGACCACCCCTTCGCTGGCTACGCCGCGCTTTCCGCCGCCAATTTGCAGGCCGGGCAGGGCGACTTCGATGCCGCCCTCACCGGCCTCAAACCCCTGACGCGCGACGCCGCTCACCCGCTTCACATTCACGCCCGGTTCAAAGCCGCTGAACTCCTGCTGGATGCCGGACGCCCGGCCGACTCCCGGCAAATGCTCAACGGCATCGTCGATCTCCCGCCCGAACGCCTGAACACCCTGGAATTCCTCCAAGCCAAGGAGGCCCTGGCCAGCGGGCGGTTGGCGGAAGCCGAAAACCGCCTGGAAGCCCTGGCCGCGAGGACCCGTCAAATCGATCCCCGCATCCACGACCGCTCACGCATCCTGCTCGCCTCGGTTCTCCGGGACCGCGACCGGACCGACGACGCCACGGGCATCCTGCTCCGCTTCGTCAGCGAGCGCCCCACCAGCCCCGTCCTGCACCAAGCCTTTGCCGGACTCCAGGCGCTCGGCTTCTTCCAGCGCAACCAACCGGTCTTCGAAAACTGGCTCCGCTCCGAATCCGAAAATCTTCAGGCCCTCACCCGTTACCACCGGGCCACCGGCACGGATGTCGGACTGGCACGGCGCGACCTCGAAGATTTCCTTCGCCTGCACCCCGACCACCCTCTCGTCCCCCTCGCCTCCCTTAAACTCGCGGAACGGCTCCTCGAAGCCGATCCAGAGCGCTCCCTGGAACTCGCCAAACCCGTCCGGACGTCGGCTCCCAGCCCCGAAATCGCCAGCCTCGCCGATCACCTGACCGGGCGAGCCCAATTCCAGCTCGGGCGCTACGGCGAGGCCTCCGACGCCTTCCGCGAGTCCGCCACACGCACGAGAGACCGCGACAGCGTGTTCAACAGTGCCGTGGCCGCCCTCTATGCCAAGGACGACGCCCAATACCGGACCGAACTCCAGCAGCTCAATCTCCAGCGCGAGAATCGCCGGTTGGCCGTCGAACTCGAACTCGAACGCGCCCTTTTCCTTGCCGCCAGTTCACCCGGATCCGCACTGGAAGCCCTCAAAGCCTTCATCCGCGACCGCCCAAAACACCCCCGCGTTCCCGAGGCCGAACTCGCCATGGCCGAACTCTTCCTCCTCGATTTCCCACCCAAACCCGTCTCGGCACGCAAACAGCTCGATCTCCTGCTTCAGCGGGATTTGACCCGCGAACTCGCCATGCAGGCGGGCTACGTGGCCGTCTGGACCGCCGCCGCCTCCGGAAACCTTCGGGAAACCATGGACGAGGGTGTCGACTTCCTGCAGCGCTGGCCCGATTCACCCCTGCGCGACGAAGTCCGCATGAAGCTGGCCGAGATCCATTACGCCAACAAAGACTTCCCCAATGCCCAAACCCAGTTCGAGACCCTCGTCGAGGACGCCCCGGACAGTCGATACGCCGAAACCGCGCTTTTTTTCGCCGCCAAAGCCGCCCAGGCCTCCATGAGCACCACGGGCCTTCAGCAGGCCATCGTCCTTTGGGGTAAGGTCGTCGATCGCGGCGGACCTCTCGCCGAGGAAGCTCGTCGACAGCAGGGCTTGGTGAAACTCAAACAGGGCCAGCCCGATGACGCCCTGCTCGTCTTCAACCAGGTCCTCGCCAACGGAGATCGCCTCGACCCGGAACTGCGCTTGGCCACCCTCATCGACAAGGGCCAGGCCTATTACCTGAAGTCGAATCAGTCCGAAGCACGCACCCAGCTGCTCATCGCCGCCATCGCCGCCTACGACGAAGTCCGCTCCAGCCCGAAGGTCACCCGCTTCTGGAAGAATCAGGCCAGCGTCTACAAAGCGCGTTGCCTCGAGGAACTCAAAGATTTCGACCAGGCCCTTCAGGTTTACTACGAAGTCGTCCGGCGTCCCCCCAACTTCGAACTCGGTCCCGAGGAAGCCCCGGATTACACCTGGTACTACCGCGCCGGCTTTGGCGCGCTTGCCCTCCTGCGGGAACGAAAAGCCTGGCGTGCGGCCGTTCAACTCGCCGAAAAAATGGCCGCCACCCGCGGAACCCGCGCCGAGGACGCCGCCCGCATCGCCAACGAACTCCGCCTCAAGCACTTCATCTGGGACGACTACAGCCCGGAGTAAATCCAGCCGGCCCGCCCGCAACGAGATTCGGGCAAATGCCGCGACTCCTTCCTCCGGCCCTCGCCGATCCTGATCAGACGCCTGAGGGTTGTCTTTTGAGCGGCCTCGCGCATGGTGAGTGCGTATCCGTCAACCATGTCTCACGCCAAACTCTTCATTCCCGGCCCCGTCGAAATCGCACCCGAAACCTACGAGGCCATGTCGGCCCCGATGATCGGGCATCGCAGCAAGGACTTCCAAGCGCTCTACGCGGGGATTCAGCCCAAACTCCAACGGCTTTTCGGCACCACCTCACCGGTTTACCTCAGCACCTCCTCCGCCTGGGGCATCATGGAGGGCGCCATCCGGAACACCGTCACCAAAAAGGTGCTGAACTGCTGCGGCGGCGCGTTCTCGGACAAGTGGTTCGACGTCTCCAAACGCTGCGGAAAAGACGCCGAAGCCCTTCAGGTCGAGTGGGGTCAACCCATCCTCCCCGAGCAGGTCGACGCCAAACTGGCTTCGGGTCAATTCGACGCCGTCACGCTCGTGCACAACGAAACCTCCACCGGCGTCATGAATCCCCTCGCCGAAATCGCCGAAGTCGTCCGTCGCTACGAAGACGTCATCCTCATCGTCGACACCGTTTCGTCCTTCTCAGTCGTGCCCACCCCCTTCGACGAACTCGATGCCGACGTGATGCTGACCGGCAGCCAGAAAGCCCTCGCGCTCCCGCCCGGCCTTGCGCTTTTTACCCTGTCCGAACGCGCCCTCCAGCGTTCCCTCCAACTTCCCGACCGGGGCTACTACTTCGACTTCCAAGAGTTCCGGAAAAACCAGGAGAAGGACATGACGCCCAGCACGCCCTGCATCCACACGATCTACGGCCTGCGCCAGCAGCTCGAAGCCATCGAAGCCGAGGGCCTCGAGAACCGCTATGCCCGCCACGCCCGCCTCAACGCCACCGTCCACGATTGGGTCGCCAGCCGCGGTTTCGAGTTCTTCGCCCCAGAGGGTTATCGCTCCAAATCGCTGACCTGCGTGGCCAACAACCGCGAAATCGACGTCGCCCAGCTCGTCTCACTCATGCGCGGAAATCACGCCATCGCCATGGACGGCGGCTACGGGAAGATCAAGGGCAGCACCTTCCGCCTGTCCAACATGGGGAACGAAACGGACGAAACCATCGCCGCTCTTCTCGCGGCCCTCGACGACAGCCTCGGTAAGATGGGCGCCTGAAACACGTCTCTGCCCACCATGATCGACGCTTACAACTGGGAACAAACCTACCTCGATCTCTTCAGTCGCTGCCTCGAGCGCTTCCGGGCCGGTGAACAGGACATCGCGGCCTACTACGACGCGCCCGACCGGAAACTTCTCGATTTCATCGGCTACCAGCCCCGCGAGTTCTTCGATTTCGTCGAGGACTATGCCGATTCGGGTGATCCCACGCCCACGACCGCCGTGATGATCGCTTCCGCGCGGCGCGACTACTTTCACGTGGTCCAGGACGGCCGCCGGAGCGGCCGCATTCTGGATCCCGGCTCGCTTCCCCCGAAGCAGGAGGAACTCGACGGGATCTCTTGGTTGCCCCGGATCATCGTGAAGGCCGAGGCCAAGCTGCGGGGTGAACTCGACCCCGACATCATGTATAGCTGCGGCGGCGACCGCGCTTTCCTTCGCCAACACCGGCTTCATCCCGCCGAGTTCCTGCGCACCGTCTGGGCCGCCGATGGGGATCAGAGCCGGATCCTTTCCTTCGTGCGCTCCGGGCTCGCCTGAGTCTGAGGATCAGCCGTAATCAGGGGTGTTCCGGTCGGTCCGGCCCGCCTCCGCTCCCGTTTCGGCCCCCTTCCATGCTCACTCTCCTGCGCAGCGTCATTTTCCAGCATGTCCTGCAGCGAAAGGTTCTCGCGCTCTTGGACATCCTGAGCATCGCAGTGGGCGTCTCGGTTTTCCTCGCGATCCAAACCGCCAACCACAGCGCCAACCGCGCGTTCCGCGCCAGCATCGATCTCACTTCCGGCAAGAGTCACCTCGAAGTCCGCTCCGGAACCGGCTCCATTTCCGAAGATCTCTACCCGAAAACCCGCGATATCCCCGGCATCGCCGCCGCCACGCCCGTTCTGGAAGCCTACGCCACGCTCCCGGAACATCCAGGGCGCTTCCTCCACCTGGCCGGGTCAGACGCTTTCACCGCCGCGCCTTTCCAAACCGCGGGATACTGGGCCGGCACCGTCGAAGCCTTCTCCCTCGAGACCTGGCTGGGGCGCCCCGGGCAGATCATGGTGCACCCGGAACTGGCCCGGGATCTGGGTTTGGAAACCGGCGGCCGCTTGAGCGCGGAACTCGACGGCCGCCCCGTCACCCTCGAGATCGCCGGCCTGCTGCCAGCCAACGATCTTGGCAACGAGGCATCGCCCAACCTCGCGGCGATCGATATCGGCTGGCTCCAGGAACTGAGCCGCCGAGCCGGGGAACTCACTTCGGTTCAACTCCGGGTAGACGATCTCCAGGCGATCGAAACCATCCGCCAGCGCCTGGAAGACGAACTGCCGCCCGGCGTCGTGGTCCAGGCCCCGCGACAGAGGACGAAGCAGGTCCAGCGCATGCTCGCTGGGTTCCAGCTCAATCTCACCGCCCTCAGCATGGTTTCCATGCTCGTCGGCGTCTTCCTCATCTACAACTCGGTCTCCGCCTCCGTCGTTCGCCGTCGCCGGGAAATCGGCATCCTCCGCGCGAACGGAGCCAGCCGGCGACAGGTCCTGGGCCTTTTCCTGGGGGAAGGTCTCGTCCTGGGGTTGCCAGGCGTGGCGATCGGCGTGCCCCTCGGCCTCCTGCTGGCCACGGCGCTCGTCGGACAGGTCGCCCAAACCATTTCATCTCACTACCTCCTCCTCCAGATCCGGGATATTCTGGTTTCGCCGGCCAATATCGGCTTGGCCTTGAGCTACGGGGTCGTCGCCAGCTTGGCGGGTTCCTTCGTCCCAGCCCTGGAAGCCGCCCGCATTCCTCCGCTCCAAGCCCTTCGCCCTCGGGAAACCACGGCCGAGCACGCCATCCCGCTTCTGCCATTGTTCGGTTGGGGATGGGGATTATTGGCCGCATCGGCCGCCTCTTCCTACCTCGCCCTCGAGACCGGCCCGGCCTGGCTCAGCTTCTTGGCCTGTCTCTTCGTCATTGCTGGATTCTGCCTGCTCACCCCGTGGCTTTGCTCCCACCTCGCCCGTCTCGCCGGCCGGGTCCGAGTTTCGATCCTTCTTCAAACCGCGGCCGAAAACCACCGGCGCTCGCTCCATCGCTCCGCCATCACCGTGGCGGCCCTCATGACGGCGGTCGGCATGACGATCGGCGTGAGTGTCATGGTCTCCTCCTTCCGAAACACGGTCACGGGCTGGATCGATCAGGTCATGAAAGCCGATCTTTATCTCACGCCGGCCGCGAACGACGTCACACCCTTCCGGAACCATCTGCCGTCCGGGTTCATCGAGGAAATCCGCGCGCTCGACGGCGTCCGCCAGGTCGAAGCCTATCGCCAAACCGACCTGACCCTCGCGGAAGGACACACCCTCGCCCTGGCCGCCGTCGATGACCCAGCCGTCGAAAACCTCCTCTACCGCGGCGGCGACGCGCGCGCCAAGGCCGCCGCTTTCCTCGAAGGCCCCGACACCGTCCTCATCACCGAACCCCTGGCCAAACGCCTCGATCTCCGGACCGGCGACACCCTCGACCTGCCCTCACCCGCCGGGAGTCGCCCCTTCCGCATCGCCGGCGTCTACTACGATTACACCGACGACCGCGGGAAGGCGGTCCTCCGGCTCGAAGACTTCGCCAAATACTGGGGCGATGCCCGCATGCACTCGATCGCCATCTTCCTGGACGATCCGTCGCAAAGCGGTCCGTTTCTCCAGCAAATCCTCGCGCTTGCGCCCGCGGACCTGCGCCTTTCCACCTACACCAACGCCTCCCTCCGCCAGCGCGTCCTGGAAATCTTCGACCAAACCTTCGCCGTCACCTACGTCCTGCGCACCATTGCCATCGCTGTGGCCATCTTCGGCGTCAGCCTCTCCCTCGCCACCCTCGTCATGGAACGGACCCGGGAAATCGGCATCCTCCGCGCCATCGGAGCCAGCGTGAACCAGGTCCGGCGGCTTTACCTGGCCGAAGCGGCCTTGATCGGCGGCTTCAGCAGCGCCATCGGCATCCTCTGTGGCCTCGGCATGGCCATGATCCTCACTTGGGTCGTGAACCTCGCCTTCTTTGGCTGGACCATTCAGCTCCGGATCCCCTGGGGAGAACTGGCCGCCGTCCCTCTCTGGCTAATCCCCGCCGCCATCATCGCCGGCCTCTTCCCCGCCCGGGCCGCCGCCCGTTTGGAAGTCAGTGAAGCCACTCGCGCCTGAGCGATGCCTCTCGGCTCTCCCCCGTCTCACCTCTTGTCCAAGACGCGCTTCACCACACGCCACGCCTCCTCCGCGAGCCCCTACTCCACGAACTCGATCGGCTCACCGTTGCGACGAGCCTTGGCAGACCGAAGCGGCTGCGGCGGCCAATTCGGGCACGCGCCCGGCTTCAACGACCCCGGTGCCTTGGCGCTCGCCGGATGGACGGATTCCACCGGCTCGGCCACCGTAGGCTCGCCTGACGTCGCGACGTGGTCGCTGGCTTCCTCGCCCGGCGCCAGCCACACGTTCACCGCCTCCTGAAGCTCGGCTTCCAACTCGTTCGAATCCTGCTTTGTCACCCAAGCTTCGAACGCCGACTCGAGCACGTCCGGATCCCCGGCGGTATCCGGTTCCATTCCCGGCGAAGGCGCCGTCAATCGTTCCGTTCGAACCCGTTCGCTCCGATAGACCAAACCCTCGCCCATCCGCTCCGCGATCGGCATCAGCGGGGCCACGCGATTCGGTAGCTCAGCCGCGATCGATGTGGTCTCGTCGAACTCCATGCCCGTGTAAACCCCCGCCACCATCGCCAGATAAAGCCGGTCCCCATCTTCCAGGATGATCTCACGCACCGGAATGCCATTCACCGTCGTCCCGTTTTGCGAATCCAGATCCGTCAGTTGCCACCGTCCGTCGCCCAGGGCATCGAGCCGGGCGTGGAAGTTCGAGACAAAAGAATCCGGAATGGCCAGATCGTTATCCGGGTGGCGGCCGATGGTGACGCGATCGCCGCGCAGTCGCGCAACCTGCGTGGTCCGGCCCGGTAAAAACAGGGTCAGGGAGGGCATGGGGAGGAACCAGGGTTTAAAAAACGCGGGCGCGCGATTCGCGTTTCCCTATCCCAAGCAGAAAAGAAGCCGCTCGGAAAGCCCTTTTTCACCCTGAAGTGTGAATACTTTGTAAAAAACAACTGGACTTACGTTGAGGCCCCCTTCAGCACCCGGGCGATGTCCATTCCCGTCTGGAGCGCTTGCCCCACTCGTCCTTTGCCCACAAAGCCGTCCCCGGCCAGGTAAATCCCTGCCGCCTCCAACCCCGCCGTCGATTCCGGCGAAACCCGGTTGGCCGGATGAGCAAACTTCCAGCGCTGCCGGTCGGTCCACTCCGGTTCGATCCCGCCCCATCCCAGAAGATCATCCACTTCTTCCAGCGCCGCGGCTTCCACAGCGGAGGGATCCTCATCAAACCGCGCCGCACTCCAATCCGGCGACATCTGGGCCATCACCACCGCTTTGCCGCGGGGCACGCGCTCCGGTTTATCGTGCTCGAAACTCAACCAACTCACCGCGTGCGCCCGGTCCACATTCAACGCCGCATACATCGCGCCGGGCCGCGGCACGGGACCATCGAAGCCCCAAATCAAACAGAACTGCCGGTGGTAAATCGATTCCCTCAAACTCGTCCCCTCGGCATTCAGCAAAGCCGCCGTAGCTTCCCCGGCGTCGAGAATCTCCACCACCTGAGGCACCGGCGCCGTCAACAACACCCGTTGAAAGGCACCCAGGGAGTCCCCCTCCGAATCAAAAACCTCCCAGCCCGCCTCGCCGCCTTCTTCCGCCGCTTCCAAGCGGGCTACACGAGTTTCGCGCCGGAATTCCGCCTCGCAAAGCGCCGCCAGCTCCTTACCCAGCGTGCTGATCCCGGTCCGGTAAGTCCAGCGCTCTTCCCGGTTCTGCTCCGGATCTCCCGGCGAGAACCGGCCATCGGCATCGAAGGTCCAGATGTCTCCCTCGATGCGGGTGAGGTCCCCAGTGGGTAGAACTTCCAGCACCAACTCCCGAACCTCAGGCGTGTCGGTTTTGAAATAGTTCGCTCCTGGATCGACACGAATCCCATGGCGCGTCCGGGAAGCTGCCCGGCCACCAAATCCACGGCTCTTCTCGAAGACCACCAAATCGTCGACCCAGTCGCGAAGCGCCCATGCGGCCCCGAGCCCCGCCGGTCCGGCTCCAACGATCCCCAATCGCTTCATCTTCATGCAGCCCCTCCTTTGGTCCGGGCTCGCCGGCACCGCTCGGAACAGTATTTGACCTCATCCCAACACCGCTCCCACTTTTTCCGCCACGCAAACGGGCGACCGCAGGAAGCACAGACCTTTTCGGGAAGATGAGGTTTCCGGTGCATCTCTCAAAGAACGGCGCTCACCGGAAAGAGGGACACCCGACTAGTGCACTAGATCATTCCCAGCTTCATTTTCCCTTCCTCGGAGATCATGTCCTGGTTCCACGGCGGATCCCAAACCAAATCGACCTTGGCCTCCTGGATCCCTTCCAAACTCGTGATCTTGCCCTGGGCATCCGCTGCGATGGTCGGCCCCATCCCACACCCCGGGGCGGTCAACGTCATCTTCACCGACACGAATTTCTTGCCTTCCACGTCCTGGATGTCGCAATCGTAAACGAGCCCCAGGTTCACGATGTCGACCGGAATCTCCGGGTCATAAACTGTCTTGAGCTGATCCCAAACCGCGCTTTCCAGATCGCCCTTGACCTCCGTTTTCGGCGCAGCCTTCGCCTCGTCATCATCCAGGCCCAACGCATCCGCGTCCGTCGCCCGGATCCGGGCGAGACCATGGTCCGTCGCCACCGTGTATGTGCCGCCGAGCGCTTGAGTGATCTTGGCCCTTGTCCCTTGAGGAAGCGTGACCTCCATCCCGCTCGGGATCTGGACGGCGGTGACTTCCCGTTTTAGTTCGATTTCCTCGTACATGATACGCTCCGTATTGCGTCGTTCGCGGCTGGAAGAGCTTACTCGTCCAGTTTCACCACCTTCATCTTTCCGCCTCCGGACTTCGGTGCCGTGAAGCTCTCCACCAGCGTGCTCGAGACCTCCCTCTCCGCCCCGCGCGCCGGGACTTCGCCCGCCTCGGTCTTCTCCCCCGAATCCGCATCCGCTTCCAGCGCCTGGCGCAGCGCCCCTTCAACCATCTGACCGCAGTGAATCTTCATCGGAGGCAACGGCCCAAGCGGCGCACTCAGGGCTTCCGCATCCATGCCGCGCGCTTCGTCGACGGTCTTCCCTTTCAACATCTCGGTCGCCATCGAGGCCACGGCAATGGCGGTCTGGCACCCGAAACTCTGAAAGGAGGCCCGGTCGATGACCTTCTTCCCATCTTTCTCGCTGAATTTTAGCCAGAGCCGCACCATGTCGCCGCACTCGGCGTTTCCTACCGTGCCGACCCGGTCCGCATCGGCCATTTCACCCAGGTTTTTCGGGTCCAGCATCGCCTGCTGCACTTTTTCTTCGAACGTCTCGGCCATTCCCTCAGTCTCGCCTTCATCTCTCAAATCTCAAATCTCAAATTCGAATTCGGATCTACCCCGACAGCATCGCTTTGAGCTGATCGAAATACGCGTCCGCCGCTTCCTCGCTCGCCGGTTCGTTGGCCTGCTCGTCGTAGTCGACCGTCTGCAGCCACTGCTCGTCGACTTCCTTCAAAAACGAACTGGGCTGGCAGGGCACCGCCTCCCCGTAGCGTTTCCGGCTGGCGCTGTAACTCATCGTCAAATCCTCCATCGCTCGCGTCATCCCGACATACAGCAGCCGCCGCTCCTCATCGCGCGTCCCCTCGTCCACCGAGCGCGAGTGCGGCAGGATTCCCTCTTCGACCCCAACCAGGTAGACGATGGGAAATTCCAGTCCCTTGGCCGCGTGGAGCGTGATCAAACAAACGCCTCGCTTCTTGCTGATGTCCTCGTCGTCCCGGTCCGACATCAAGCTGATCTCGTCCAGGAAATGCTGCAACCCCTTCGCCTTCCGGCTCGACCGCGCCCGGTGCTCGAAAACGCTGTCGATGAATTCGCGGACGTTTTGTTCCCGCATGTTCGCTTCGTCCGGCGTCTTGCAGGATTTCCGGACGTGATCGATGTAGGCCACTTCCTCGACGAGTTGGTCGAGCATGGTGGCGTAGTCGGCCGAAGGCGTGCGGGCCACTTCCCCAAAGCGCTTAATGAGGTCCACGAAGGCCTCCAACGATTCCCGCGCCTTCTTCGTCCGGCTGCTCAGAAAGGCCTCGTCCAGCAGCGTCTTCCACACACTGCGCCCCTGCTCCATGCTGTCGTCCGTCGCCGCCTTCACTGTCAGTTCCCCGATCCCCCGCGCCGGCAAATTGATGATCCGCAGCAGGCTGACGTCGTCGTCCGGATTCACCAACGCCATCAGGTAAGACACCAAATCCTTCACCTCGCGCCGGTCGAAGAAGCTCATTCCACCAACCACCCGGTAGGGAATCTCCCGCTGACGTAGCGCCTGTTCCAGCAACCGCGACTGCGCGTTCATCCGGAACAGAATGGCGAAATCCTCCCACTCGCGCGTTTCGACCTGCTTCTGGCTCAGGATTTCATCCACGATCACCTCGGCCTCCTCCTCAGCCGTCGGCACGATCATGAGCCGCGTCAGCCGGCTGCTGTCTTTCCGGCTCCAAAGCGTCTTCTCCCGCCGGTCCCGGTTGTGCCGGATCAAGCTGTTCGCCAGCTGAAGCACCGGCATCGGGCACCGGTAGTTCTCCTCCAGCTTCACCACCTTCGGCTCCGGAAAATGCCGCTCGAATTCCAAAATGTTCCGGATGTCCGCACCTCGCCAGCTATAGATCGACTGGTCGTCGTCCCCCACCACGCAGACGTTCTTTCGCTCCCCGGCCAGGTGCCGGAGCAGATCGAGCTGAAGACGATTCGTGTCCTGAAACTCGTCCACCATCAAATAGCGGAAGGTCTCCTGCCAGTGCGCCCGAACATCGTCGTGCTCCCCCAACAACTGCTCCGCCAGCAGCAGCAGGTCGTCGAAATCCACCGCGTTCAACGTGCTCAGATCATCCTGGTAACTCTGCGCCACCGCCGCCGCGAAATCGTCCCGGATCTCGCTGAATCGCCGCCCGTGGTTTTTCGCGTTGCCGATCAGCGACAGCGCGTGGCGCGGGTCCAGCGAGGCGTTCTTCCCGCCCTTCCGCGTGATGATTTTGCGAATCAATCCCAGTTGATCCGCTCCGCTGTAGATAACGAAATTCTTCTTGTAACCCAGTCGCTCGATGTCCCTCCGCAGCAACCGGACGCAGAGCGAGTGGAACGTCGAAACCGTCACCAACTTCGCGCTTTCACCGTCGATCAGGCCGCTCACCCGCTCCCGCATCTCGTTGGCTGCCTTGTTCGTGAACGTCACGGCCAGTATCTGCTGCGCCGGAACGTCCTCCGCGATCATGTAGGCGATCCGCGTCGTGATCACCCGCGTCTTGCCCGTGCCCGCCCCGGCCAGGATCAGAACAGGCCCTTCGATTTGCTGGACCGCCGCACGTTGAGGTTCGTTGAGGTCGCTGAGGCCCTTCATGATGATCGCTGAAGCTGAGACTGCGGCCGGGCCCAATCACCCACCCACACGGAACGCAGTCCTTAACCGTTCCCTCAACCCTTTTCAATGATGGGGACCTCTAAAAAACCCCGCAGCCGCGGGGGTTTTTAGAGGTCCCCTTATCTGTTTTCAGCAAATTTCAGGAAATCTCATCGACAGGTCAAATTGGCTCTTGCCCCTCCCGCAGATCGCCGAACGATTCCCTGTCCGGCCCCCGTATCGTAATTTCCCTAGATTCATGCTAAATCCCTTCCCCATGCGTTTTCTCCTTTCCGTCCTTCTGATCCCCCTCTTCGCCGCCGCCGATGAAGCTCCACAATGGATTTGGGGCGAGCAAAACGCCGAGACCGGCCAAGCGGCATTCCAGCTCCGCTTCGAGCTCGAACAAAAACCCACGGAGGCCGTCATCCAAGTCACCGCCGACGATTTCTTCGCGCTCGTCGTCAACGGCAAGTTCCTCCTCTTCAGCGAGAACTGGCGCAACCTCCGGAAGGTGGACCTCAGCGGGGTCCTCAAAGAGGGTTCGAACACGGTCTTCATCCGCGCCCGCAATCGCGAGGGAGCCGCGGGCGTGCTGGCATGGCTGGACATCGACGGAGTCGAACGACGGATCGTCACCAACGAAACGTGGGAGACCCGGCCAGGCAGCGAAGACAAAGCCGGTGCCCCGTGGCGGGCACCCACCGTTCTCGGACCGCTCGGCATGGAACCCTGGGGCGATCCCTGGAGTCAGAGCGGCGTCGACCATATCCGCGTGCCCGACGGCTTCGTCGTCGAACGCGTGTACGATGTCCCCGCCGCCTTCGGTTCCTGGGTCGCCCTCTGCAGCGACGGTCAGGGTGGCTTTTACGCCTCCGACCAAGACGGAAAGGGGATCTACCGCTTCCGCATCGAGAGCGGTGCGGTCCGAGACGTCGAACCGCTACCAGCTTCCATCTCCGGCGCTCAGGGCCTCACGATGCTGGATGGCAATCTCTACGCCCACGTATCCGGTCAGGGGCTCGTCCGCATCGAAGGATCGAAAGTCGAACGGCTGAGCGGCTCCAAAGGCCGGGGTGAACACGGCATCCATGGCGTCGTTCCGGAGCCCGGCACCCGTCAACTCCTGCTCATCGGTGGAAACAGCTCCAAACTTCCGGAAGTCGATTTCAGTCGCGTGGCCGTCACCTACGAAAACGATCTGATCGAGCGCTTCCACGACCCCCTCCACATCAAGCGGAAAGCGTGGGTGGCCCCGGCCGGCTGGATCTGCCGCTATCACCCGCAGGAAAACCGGTTTGAGACGGTTTCCGTTGGCTATCGGAATGCCTATGACGTCGCCGTGAATGCTTTCGGCGACCTGTTCACCTTCGACTCCGACGAGGAATGGGACCTGGGCCTCCCGTGGTATCGACCCACCAGGGTTTGCGTGGCCGTGAGCGGAAGCGATTACGGATGGCGCGCCGGTTCGGACAACTGGCCTTCCTACTACGAGGATTCCCTTCCGCCCATCGTCGAAATCGGGCCCGGCTCACCCACCGGCATGCTCAGCGGCCGCGGCGCGAAATTTCCCGGCCGCTACCAAAACGCCATCTTCGCCCTGGACTGGACCTACGGAACGATGCGCGCCCTTCACCTCCGGCCTTCCGGCGCCGCCTACGAGGCGGAGATCGAAGAATTCGTCACCGGCGCCCCCTTGCCCATGACGGACGCGGTGATCGCGGACGATGGCTCCATGGTTTTCCTCACCGGCGGTCGTCGCATCGCTTCATCCGTCTTCCGGGTCCAGTACACCGGCGCGGAATCCACCGAAGCCGAACCTCCCGTCGATTCGCCCGAGGCACGTCGGGCCCGCGAACTGCGACTCGAGTTAGCTAAGTTCCACGGCGTCACCAGCGCTGCGGCCGTCGAAGAGGCCTGGCCTCACCTCGCCAGCACCGACCGCTTCATCCGCCACGCCGCCCGCCTCGCCATCGAGTGGCAGCCCCTCGACTCCTGGCTGGAGCGACTCGAATCCGAAACCCGTCCACAGGCGGTCATCACCGGCGTGGTGGCGCTCGCGAGGGTCGGGGACTCCACCCACGCGCCCCTAGCGCAGCAAATGCTCGAGTCGCTGGATCTCTCCACCCTCGACGAAATGCCTCTGCTCGGTGCTCTGCGCGCGCAGTCCCTGGTCTGGGAGCGCCTCGGGGTGATTCAGCCCGAATCGACGGTCGAACGCCTCTTGTCGCTTTTCCCACATGAAAGCGGCCTGGCCACCCGGGAAATCGCCCGGCTTCTCGCTTTCCGCGAAGAACCTCGGATGATCGAACCCGCCCTCCAGGTGCTGAGCGAAGCCAAACGCGCCCCGGCTCCTCGCTGGGCCAACATGGAGGTCACCGCACGAAACACCGGCGATTCCTACGGCGGCACCTTCGAACGATATTTGGCCAATCGTCCGCCCGAAACCGCTATCCGCGTGGCCAGTTTCCTCGTCGAACTCAGCCCGCATTGGAGCGACGACCAAGCCCGGAGGTTTTTCACGTTCCTACGCGATCTCCGCCAATACCAGGGCGGAGCGTCGTATGGCCGCTTCCAAATCGAGTTCCGTAAACGCGCCCTCGCCAAAGCCGGGCCTGAACTGGCCGCGATCGCAGCGGAATTTCCTCCCGTCGCGGCTGACCGGCGCCCGATTCATGTCGTTCCGCCCGAGGGACCGGGCCGCGTTTGGACCGTCGAAGCCGCGCTGGAGGCCGTCGAAGAAGCCGGCTGGCAAGAGGCCACCAGCGAGTCCGGCCGAAACCTCTTCCACGCCACCACCTGCATCGTGTGTCACCAGTTCGACGGCGAAGGCGGGGCGATCGGTCCCGACCTTAGCAATGCTCGCGGCAAATTCGGCCCTCGCGAGGTCCTCGAAGCCATCATCGAGCCCAGCAAAGCCATTTCAGACCAGTTCGGTTCCTACGACATCGAGCTGAAAAGCGGTCAGGTCGTGACCGGACTGGTTATCGAAGGCAGTTCGGGTGAGGAAGTCAGCGTCTTCGCCGGCGACAAACTCCGGACATGGAATCGCGATGACGTCCGCGAGATTCGCCAGAGCCCCATCTCCAGCATGCCCCCGGGATTGGTCAACACCCTGAACGCCACCGAACTCCGCGATCTCGTCGCCTACTTGCTGGAGAAATCCAATTGAGCCAAGCCGCCTGGCCGATTCCCTCTGGTAGGGCGGGACTTTCAGATTCGGCTTCACCCATCCTTCCGACGCATAAGGCCTTGGCTCCTTTTCGTAGCGACGCCGCTCCAGGCGTCGGGCAGGGTAAACCCTCGCCTAACCTCGCCCAGCCCCCGTTCTGGCGTAGTCGAGTAGACCGGGGCCTCCCGTGCTGCTGAAAGCAACGCAGTTGGTCCCCGGCCCCTCGACCAACCTCTTCGGCTAGGCTCGCACCGCATCCACCGGACGAAACTCCCGGTCAGACGGCCCCAACCGCTCCTTCACGCCCATGGCTCCGAGCATGCTGTTGTAGAGATCGATCCCTTCAGCTTCGACGTCGAGAATCTGACCCGTCTTAAAACGTCCGTTCGCCCCGCTGACCGCATGAAACACGCCTGACAGTTCACGAACCGAGTCCGAGTGCCGGCCATCGCCCGATTCCGTCGAAACCGTGATCAAGCTGTTCTCCAGAATCGACTTCCCATTCGCCTCGATGGCGTCCGGCCCACTGGCCAGCTTCTCGAGAAACCACGCCACCTGGCTCATCTTCATGTGCGCGTGCGCTCTGAGCTGGCGATTGTCCTTCCTCGGATCGAACGAGTGCCAATACTCGTGGCTGCACCCTTTCGACCCATCCGCGTTCCGTTCTTTCCGGTCGTCGAATTCGTAGCGGACTTTTCCGCCATACCGGTAGGTGCCCTTGAGCCGGATTCGTTCGCCCGCCGCCAAAAACGTGATTGAACCGAACCGCACCCGGTCCATCTGAATCGCCAAGGCATACAGATCGGCCAGGAGCTGCCACTCGCGGAACAGCTCCTCGACTGTGATGTCGATGCCTTCTCCACCCGGATCCGCCAGCCCACCGCGGGGAACGCGGGATTCCGGGGGAAGGTCCGGGGCGTTCGGATCGCGTTTGCGAAGCCGGTAGGCACGCTGCTCCAGTTCCCGCACCCGGTCCAGATGCTCCGTCAACCGCCCTTTCGACGCCGTCCCAAGCGGAGAATGCGCCCCGGTGTAGTGACGATACTGGTCCATCACCGAATCCAGCACGCTGTGTCGCAACCTCGCCTGCCGTTCCGCTTCCGTCCCGGCCTCCTTTGGCAAAGCCACAACCCCAAAGACCCGCTCGAAC
This sequence comes from uncultured Verrucomicrobiales bacterium, assembly GCA_964500945.1. Taxonomy (GTDB): domain Bacteria; phylum Verrucomicrobiota; class Verrucomicrobiia; order Verrucomicrobiales; family DEV007; genus CAZCRA01. The sequence goes on from CAZCRA010000024.1 coordinate 20,083, forward strand.
AAGGCCCGGGGTGTCTCCTGTATCGCCGCCGCCACCGTCCCGTCCGGATTGTAGCTGTGGATGTAGCGACTCACCCGGCTCCGCCGGAAAAACGTCCCGCCGACCAGTGTCGGCACCATGCCTGGCGGAAGCCCTTCCGGATGATGAGCCCGCCGGATCAATTGATCGATCGAGGCCCCGCCCGCTTTTGCTTCCCCATCCGGCGGCGTGGCGGTGAACGCCCCTGAGGCGCCGTCGAAATGAGCGTTGATCCCTCGCGCGTCGCACCGCACCTGATCGACCTGCCGCAGAATAGCCAGCTTATCGGCCAGTGGCTTCAGCGGTTCCAGCACGTCGTCGAAGCCTTCTTGCTGCAGCGGCGCTGGAATGCCCAGACCAAAGAACACGTTGAACGCCCGGACCGGCACGGCGTCAGACGCGGCCCGAGCCGAAGCTGGAACCATCTCTTCCAGAAAGGGTAACCCGATGCCAATGCCCCCAAGCCCCTTCAAAAACGTGCGCCGCTCCAGGCGCGTCGATGTTGCACTCATTTCGTTTGATTCCCCGAGATTCTCACGTTCCGACCAAAGCCAAACCTTTCATCCCGAACACCCCAGCCTCACTGTTCCCTCACCGTCCTCCCCGTCGTCATCAGTTCGCTCGTCGCCAGCGCCACCATCAAAGCCTGCCACGTCCCACCATCCTCCCTGGCTGCCGCGTGAATGGCTTCCACCTCCGGCAAATCCTCCAAGGTCAGCGGGCGCCCCAGCGAAAACTGCACCACCTTCCGCGTCAAGCTCTCCGCCACGCGCTCGTTCCCGGCCAGAATCTCCATCAATTCCGCTGCGGTATCATAGCGTCGCGCCTCCGCCTCGCCGGGCACCAGCAACGCTCCGTCTTCTCGCAACGCATTCCCGTGCTCGTCCCGCTCCCGCCACGTCCCCAGGCCATCGTAGCGTTCCAACCCAAACGCCGCCGACTCGAACTTGCCGTGGCAGGTCCCACAGTTCTTGTCCGCGATCCTCTCCTCAGCCGCACCCCGGTGCGTCAGCCCTGGACGCGTCGGAACCGGATCCGTGTTGGTGCCCGGCGGCGGATTGTTCACCGTGCCGCGCAGCAAATCGTCGAAGACCGTCAGCGAGAAGAACAAGAAGAAAAGAAGAAAACAAGCCCCGCGTCACCATCGACGCCTCATCGCCGCCGATGGTCAGCACGCTCCCCTGCGTCAGAAGCCCGCCCCGCGCCGGTTCACCTTCCAAACTCACTCGGACCAGTTCGCCTGCCCCCCGTTCTGAATCGGCCTTCCCCAACGCCATCCCGTAATGCGCTGCCAGTCGAGGCGTCACCCAGGTGACCTGCGCATTCAGCAAATCCGGCAGCGGCCGTTCCTGGTCCCAAATCACTTCCCGCCAGAAAGCCAGCGTCTCGGCCTTCATGTCAGCTGCCAGCTCGGATCGCCAGGCCGGAAACTTGGCGGCACTCGGCCGCAGATTGCCCAGACGATTCAGGTTCAGCCAGTCCGAAACGAACCGCTCCGACTGCCGAATCGAGCGTGAGTCCTCCAGCATCCGCTTCGCTTGCCCAGCCAGAACCTCCGGTTTCGACAGCTCGCCGTCTTTCGCCGCCTGGAACAGTGCTTCGTCCGGTGGCGCCCCCCAGAGCGTGTAGCTCAGCCGCGATGCCAGTTCGTATTCGCTCACTGGCCAACGCGATCCATCGCCCCGTTGCTGTTCGATGCGGTAGAGGAAGCGGGGGGATTGCAGCATCGCTTCCAGCAGATAAGCGACCGCTTCGTCGAATCCACCGCCAGTGGCTGACACCGTGGTGGTGATGCCCCGGTAGACCGCCATCTCGCGATCATCCAACGGGCCGCGCAACAGCCACGTTCCCATTTCGCTGATCAGCTCCCGCATCGCCTGGTCCTCCACACCCAGCCGCTTGGTGAAACGACGGGCATACCTGCGAACGTCCATTTCACTCACGATTTCACGCGCCAGCTTCGCGTAGGCATCCACGTGCCCGAAATCGACCCCCAGGTTGTACGCCGTGTTGCTGAAACCATCCGCCCGCACATCCGCCGGCAGCAGTGCCTCGGCGCGTTCCGCGATGTCCACCCCCGTAGTGGCCTTCACGGTCTCGATGTATTCCCAACGCGTCAGCCGCCGAACCCACCGCTCCACAGCCGCTTCCGCGATCCGGTAATCCGCCGGATCGATCCGCTCCACGGCCCACACCGCCCCGAGATCGATCCACCGCTTCAAATCGCTCTTCTCCTCCGCCGCCAACGGCTCGCGATCGTGCGGCATCTCGTCCGTGAACACCGATTCCCAAAGCAGGCTGTCCGCGGCGTTGCCCCGGAAGATCATCCCCTCCGTCTCGAACGCCGCCAGCTCGGTCGACAAATCCAAATCCCCCTCCCGCGTCGCCGCGTCGTGACACTCCAGACAACGGTTCGCCAGAAGCCCGGCCACTCTCTCCGTGAACAAGACACCGCTCTCCTCCTCCGGCGTCTTCGGTTCGGGCTCCCCGTCCGGTCCAGCCGCAAACTGCTCCCGCACCTCAGCCAGGCTCAGCGCCCGGGCGTAGAGAGCGACCCGCTGAATCGTTCCCCGCCACGGCCGGTTGCCCGTCAGCTCGTTCCCAATCGACAGCCGCATCGGGTTCTTCCACGGGCCCAAATCACCTTCGACACGTCGTTCGGCCACCGGTTCCCCGTTCAGATAGAGACGCGCGGTCCCGCCCTCGCCCCGCGTGAACACGACGTGCGCCGGACGGTCGATCGGACGCTGCACCGGCGACTGCAGCGAGGGCATCCCGTTCCGGTCCGTCCTCGACGTGCGAAACCGGACGTCGAACCGGTCCCCATCCTGCCCAAACGTGAACAACCTTTCACTGGTGTTCTTCGAGATCGTCACGATCCGCGCCGGTCCATCCTGATCCGCCTCGGCCGGTTCGATCCATGCTTCCATCGAGAAGGCCCCGCTTCGCCGCACCGCCTCCGTCAACCGCCGGGCTGGCGCTCCCGTGGCAATCAAGGTTTTCCCTTCGATCAGAACCGCGCCTTCCGATCTCCGAACGGCCCCGCCGTCCTGGATCTTCAGATCGAGCGCCTGGCCGGCTTCCGCCCGGTCCCGGATCACATCGCCCTGCAAACCCTCAAAGTCGAAGAGCACCACCACGCCCTCGCCGCCACCTGCAGTCACTAGCCCCAGCAGCCATCCGCCCAAAAAGAACGCTTTCCTGATCATCACTACCCGGACAATACCGGAAAGCGTGAGGTTTCCACAAGGAAAGGAACGACGCCCCAAATCTCCTGGAGCCGTGCCACGCGGATCCTCTTGACAGCCGGTTCGGACGATTCAGAATCACTTTAACCGTCATCACCTCTTTCCTCCTGATTCCATAAAAGCGTTTTTCCGCGGCCTGCTGGTCTTCCTCGCCTTCGTCGCCGCCGCTGTCGGCGTCCTCGTTTGGCCCGTTCTGAACTGGCAAGCCGCCGGGGGCCGGTTCGACCCGGAATGGGTTCCGCCCGATCCGCTTCCTCAGCCGCTTGGCGAGGCCTCGGCCATTCTGCTCGCTGCCGGGCTCGTCAGCCTCGTCCTCGTGATCTTCGGCATCTCCTGGACCCTGCTCCGCGCTTGGAAACCTTTCGCCATCACCCTGGGATCGACTCTGGCGGTGAATGGCGCCATCGCTGGCTTCGCCGCCCTCGAAGCCGGTCCGGACTGGGTGGCCATGCTTCTGGTCGTCACGCTCCCGCTCGGACTTCTGGCCATCCTCTACAGCATCTTCCTATCGCTGCGGAACAACATCCTCCTCATCACCTTTCTCCGCCTCACCGCCGCCACGGCGCTCTCTCTCCTGATCTCGATCCTCTTCCCCTTCCTCGTGATCGGCGTCGGCATTTATCTCCAGCGCAAACGCGGACTGAAATTCCGCGAGGTCTGGGGCGAATCGCCAGAGCTTTACAACTTCATCATCACCAACATCTACCCCATCTTCTTCCAAATCCTGCCCGGGCTGAATTACGTCAGGCAGCAGGCGAAAAAGGAGCAGAAGCGCTACAAAAAATCACCCCCGCCTGAGCACGCCAGCCGCCTCGACCTCGGCAAGCTGCGCGTGGGCGATGTCATCCTTACCGGCTCCGATTCGTGGAGCATCGGCGTCCCCATCCAGGCCTCGAACATCCTCTCCGCCTCCGAAGCGGAACGCTACTGGTACCACGCCATGATTTATGCCGGCGACGGCAGGGTCATCGAAGCTCAATCCGACGGTCGTGGCGTGACGATCACGCCCCTCCACTCGTTCTTCGACAAAGGCGCGTTTCTCCGCGTGCTCCGCCACCGATACCTCGATGAACCCGCCCTCCGTGAGGTCGTGGCGTTCTGCCACTCTAAGGCAGACGAAGGCTGTCCCTACGATAATTGGGGCGTCTCCTTCTACGCCTTGGCGGCCTTGATCCCTCCCATGATGAGCGGCTGGCTCGAGCAGCCCTTCGCCGAACGGTTCTTCAACGTGAAAGACTCCTATTTCTGCTCGGAACTCCTCGCGGAGGGCTTCCTCGCCAGCGGCCACGACGTTTTCGGACGCAAACCCTGGCGCGTCAAACCTCTCGATTTCGCTCACACCCCCCTGTTCGAAGAGGTCGACTGCGGCTACGAACGCTGGGTGCTGGAGGATGAAGCGCCAGCCGCGGCTCAAGTGGCCTGACCTTCCCGAACGCATCCCAAACCTGCCAATCGCCATGTCCAGTCCCGATCTCGAATCCCTCCGCCGAAGCTTTGCTTTTGAAACCGCCACGATCAAGGTCCCACGATCCGTGCCTGAGCAGTTTCGTTCTCACGCCGGTCAAATCATGCGGCTCAACACGTCGGCGAAGCGGAGCGTGGTCGCGCTCACCAGCGCAGAGGCCGCCCTCTTCGGCGTCCCCGTTGACGATGGCCTCCTCGCCCCAGGCGAATTGCCGAAGGGCCCGGACGACCGGCGCCTCATCGCCGTCGCTAACGTTTTTCACGAGGACCAGTTCTGGATCGGGCTCATCGATCCGCGGGGCGTCCAGCACGTCATTATGGAACAGGAGGTTTTCATTGAGTTCGAACCCACCGACCAGCCCCTCGCCGCACACGGCCAACTCCGTTTTCTTATGCAGCCCGGTGCCGGCATCCAACTCTACCCCCAGGAAGATGGCCAAGCCACTTACACCGGCGCTCCCATCGATGATTTCATCATGAGCGCCGAAGCCACCGGACCCGACATCGAAGGCTTCCCCGGCTACGATCTCCTCGGAGGCACGAAGGGTTGGTTCAACCAAACCCTCCGGCTCGTTTCCACCGGCGAAAAATCGTCCCAGATGCTCGAGCGCGATCATCAGGTCCAACAATTCCTGCTCCGCCTCCAGGGCGAAGAACCCCGGAACGTCCTCATCGAGGCCATTCGTCGTTCGCACGAAATGGGCCTAACGACCCCTTACAATACCCTCGCCATCGGCGGAACCCAGTGCGTTTTCGAAGCGTTCAACATCCTCGACCGTGCCGTTCTCAAACGCCGTAAACCCACCCTCCGCCTTTGGCTCTCCCGGCTCATGGACCGCGCCCCAATCTTCGTCGATACCTACCTCGAAGCCCGCGACCTTCGCTACGACGCGCCGGAATTGAACGATTTTCCCACCCTCAACGCCGAATTGGCGATGAGCGAGACCGATCGGGCCGCACTCCGCACCCGGCTTGCCACGCTGAATCCAGTAGCGACTCCTCCCCTGTCTCGAGGTTGAGCAACCTCCGCCCCCGCCACCATGGAGCAAATCCCCACCGGCTTTCCGATCCCGCTTTCGCCTGCGATCATTTCTGGCCTCGTCCTCTTTTTCGGAGTGCTCGTCCTCGTCTGGGGCACTTACGGCATCACTCGCCTGCTCCTCGGCCGCCTTTCCGGCGGAAAAGACACTGGCACACTGGCGGACTCCATCATCTTCCTGACCGCTTCCCTCCACGGCCTGGTCCTCGCCCTGGTGTTCGCCCAGGAACAGGTGAATATCGTCGACCTCAGGCAAACCTCCGCCCACGAGGCCGGCGCCATCGCCAACGTTTTTTACGACCTCGATCGCTTCGAACCGGGTGGAAATCTCGAGGCGCGCCGAGCCCTGGCCGGATACGTGCAGATCGTCATCGAAGAGGAATGGACGCTTCTCCAAGACGGCCAGCTGTCTCAGCGTGCCTGGGACCTCTGGGATGATGCCTTCAACGCCGTTCTCGATCTCGATCCCACCTCGCCCCGCCAGGAAGCCCTCCGCGACCGGATGCTCGAAGACATCGGCCCCATCTCCGAGAGCCGGAACATCCGCGTCGCGGACGCCAGCAGCGGCGTCACGGGCCTCTTCTGGATGGTGGCGCTCCCTGGCGTCTTCTTCGTCGTGATCCCCTACTTCGTGATCCGCGCCTCCCTGCTTCACTTCCTCCTGCTCGGCTGCTTTGCCGCCTACAACGGTCTGGTCATGTTCACCATTTTCGTCATGTCCAACCCCTACAGCCCCCCTTTCCCCGTCGAGCCGGACGCATTCAAAGCCATCTTCAACCAAGACATGCTCGACCTCCTTCGATAGCCCACGCACCTCCCCCGGGGCGGATTGGCTCTCCATCCCACATCCCACCCTTGCCATTCCCCCGGTTTCGACTATCCCGTTCTCCGAGCATGGCTGTCGACGTCAAACAAATCGGAGACCGGGTCGAAAAGGAAAGCGACACCCTTCACCGCATCCGCTCCGAAGCAAAGAAGGTCATCGTCGGACAGGAAGAACTCCTCGACCGGCTCATCATGGCCCTGCTTTGCAACCAGCACGTTCTCATCGAGGGCGTCCCCGGCCTGGCTAAGACCCTCTCGGTCACCACGCTGGCCAAGATGATCCACGGCACCTTCCAGCGCATCCAATTCACGCCCGACCTCCTGCCCGCCGACGTCGTCGGCACCCTCATCTACAACCCCAAGTCCGGCGAGTTCACCATCAAAAAAGGCCCCGTCTTCGCCAACATCATCCTGGCCGACGAAATCAATCGCGCCCCGGCCAAAGTTCAAAGCGCCTTGCTCGAGGCCATGCAGGAGCGCCAGGTCACCATCGGCGATGAAACCTTCGACCTCGACGATCCCTTCCTCGTCCTGGCCACCCAAAACCCCGTCGAGCAGGAGGGAACCTACCCTCTCCCCGAAGCGCAAGTCGACCGCTTCATGATGAAGCTCGTGGTTTCCTACCCCAGCAAAACCCAGGAAAAGGAAATCCTTCGGCGCATGGCGCGAACCAAACCCAACACCCGCGTAGACGCCATCATCGAATCCCACGACGTCATCCGTCTCCGCGAACTGGCCGACGAAATCTTCATGGACGAAAAGATCGAGGATTACATCGTCGATCTCATCGAGGCCACCCGGAACCCCGCCGCTTACCAGCTCGACCTCCAGCAGCTGATTCGCTACGGTGCCTCCCCACGCGCCACCATCTTCCTGACCATGGCCGCCAAAGCCAACGCCCTCCTCGAAGGCCGCGGCTACGTCACCCCGCAGGACGTCAAATCCGTCGCGCCCGATGTCCTGCGTCACCGGGTCATCCTCACCTACGAAGCCGAGGCGGAGGAAAAGACGCCCGAAGACCTCATCACCCAAATCCTCGCCCAAGTCGACGTCCCATGATCCCGGCCGAACTGGCCCAGAAGATTCGCTACATCCAGATCTTCACGAGCAAGACGGTCAACGACGTCCTGGCCGGGGAATACCACAGCGTCTTCAAAGGCCAGGGCATGGAATTCCAAGAGGTCCGCCTCTACCAACCCGGCGACGAGATCCGCTCCATCGATTGGAACGTCACCGCTCGCACCGGCGAACCCCACGTCAAACGCTTCGTCGAGGAACGCGAACTCTCCGTCCTTTTCCTCGTCGACCTCTCCGCCTCGGGCGATTTCGGCAGCGCCGGCAAATTGAAAAACGAGGTCGCCGCCGAGATCTGCGCCCTCCTCGCTTTTTCCGCCATCAAGAACAACGACAAAGTTGGCCTCGTCGTTTTCACGGACGACATCGAATGCTTCGTGCCTCCCGCCAAAGGCACCTCCCACGTTCTCCGCCTCATTCGCGACCTCCTTCAGTTCCGCCCCCAGCGCACCCGCACCTCCATCGCCAAGGCCATCGATTACCTCGGCCGCATCACTCGCAAACGCAGCGTCGTGTTCCTCGTGTCCGACTTTCTCGACGACGATTTCGAGCGCCCCCTCCGCATTCTCGCGCGGCGCCACGACGTCATCGCCGTCTCCCTCAGCGATCCCTTGGAACAAAAACTACCCGACGCCGGTCTCGTGGAGCTCGAAGACGCCGAAACCGGCCAACTCCTCCAGATCGACACCGGCAGCTCCGAAATTCGCACCCGCTACCAGGCTCTCGCTGCCGAGCGCCGCGATCGTCTCCGCCAAATCTTCCACTCCATGGACGTGGACCAAATCGACGTCACCACGAATCGCGATTACATCCGCGACCTCGTCCGCTTCTTCCGAGCCCGCGAACGCCGCGCCCAAACCTGACGATGAGGATCGTCCCACAGCTGGTCGTGCACCGCCTCTTGCCTTGGCTATTCATCGCCGTGCTCGCCGGGTGCACGCCAGGGAACGGCGATGTCCCGGCGCCGGGCTTCGAGGAAACCATTGACCGCGGCCCCGTCACGGCCGTCCTCCGCATCGACCAGACCGAACCCACCATCGCCGACCGGCTCCGGCTCGAACTCGAGGTCACTTCAGATGAAGACTACACCGTCGAGTTGCCCCAAATCGCCGAAGACGAAAAGATCGGCGAGTTCCGCGTGGCCGGCGTGGCTGAGCTCCGCCCCGTCTTGACCGAAGGCAATCGCACCCGGCGGGCGCGGATTTGGACTTTGGAACCCTTTCTTTCGGGAGAATACACCATTCCGGAACTCACCATCCGCTTCGCCAAAGAAGACGAACCGGAACGCGAACTCGTCACCGAGCCCGTCACCCTCACCGTCCGCTCGCTTCTCCCGGAGGACGCCGCCGAAAAACTCGAGCTGAACGACATCACCGGACCCGTCGATTTGCCACCCAATCTCACCGCCCTCTGGTGGACGCTTGGCATCCTCATCGTCCTCGGCCTTGCCTCCGCCGGTCTGTGGTTCTGGCTCCGATCGCGCCGCCCTCCCATCCCCCCTTCCCCGCCTCGTCCAGCCGACGAAATCGCGCTCGAGGCCCTGGCTGCCCTCGAAGCGGAAAACCTCCCAGGCCGCGGCGAATTCAAACCCTTCTACCAGCGTCTCTCCGACATCGTCCGGCGCTACATTGAAGGCCGCTACGGCGTTCACGCCCCAGGTCAGACCACCGAGGAGTTCCTCGCCAGCCAACGCCGCGGTTCGGTCCTAAAACCCACCGACCAGGAAATCCTCGGAGCCTTTCTCAAACAGGCGGACCTCGTGAAGTTTGCCGAGCATCAACCTTCCCAACACGACGTCGCGGACTCCTTCCGCATCTGCCGGAATTTCGTCGAGCAAACCCGTCAACTCCCGGAAACTCCACCCGCTGCCCCCTCCGCCCGGTAGGTCGACGTCGCCCTCCCTCCAGTCCAGAACGCACGTTTTTCCTTGCGCGAACCCAGACCGTTGATAGGACCGTGATGGATCATCCCATGAGATTCCTCCCGACCTTCTCCCAGCGCGACCGGCCATTGATCGCCCTACTTTCGATCGCCATCGCCGGCTTGTTCACGACCTCTGGCCGCACGGAACCGGACTCGAATCAGCACGCTCGCCCTGACGGCCCCCTCGTGCCCAAACTCGATGGTGACTGGATCCAGCTCGTCGGGCGCCCCCCGCTCGAAAAGTGGGCCACCCCGAAAGCCGAACCGGTCGACTTTGCCATCTTCCGAGCCGGCGACGGCCGCTGGCAGCTCATCTCCTGCATCCGCCACACCAGTCATCCCGGCGGCACCCGCCTGCTGTACCGCTGGTCGAGCCCCGATCTCACGCGGGAAGGCTGGAAACCGGAGGGGATTTTCCTCTCTTCGAAAGCGGACTGGGGACATCGGGAAGGCATGGTCCAGGCCCCCTTCCACGTCCACGCCAACGATCGGCATTATCTCTTCTACAACAGCAACGGTGGTCACATCATGACCAGCGGCGACGGAATCGATTTCGAGCCACTCCAAAAAAGCGCCGTTTTCCCAATGGGACGCGACGTCAGCGTCCTCGATGACCGGCAGGGTTCCGGAAAGTGGATCGCCTACTACACCAATCCCGAAAAAGGCATCAATCCCGCAACGAAGGATCATACGATTCGCGCCCGCACCGCCGAGAAGATCGAAGGACCGTGGAGCGATGCCGCCGTGGAAATCCCTCCCATCACTCCGCCGCCCTCCGGCTACAAGTTCGTCTACGCCGAAAGCCCGCTGGTCGTGAAACGCGGCGACTTTTATTACCGCTTCGAACAACTTCACGTTTTCCGCTCGAAGGATCCGCTGAAATGGGAAGCGCCTCCGGTCGCCAATCTGGCACCCAGAGATCCCCTCAAACGCTTGGCTCCAGAAATCGCAACGCTCGATGGCCGCGACTACCTCCTGGCCTACCAATGGAGAGGCAACGACCCGCGTGGCATCTTCCTCGTGCCCCTCTCCTGGGAAGCCGACAGCGAGTAGACCAACCCCGGTCTTCGCCCGGCTTCGCAGCCCCCTGACGCCCTTGCGAAAGCGCCGTCCAGGGACCACCGTGCCCTCCTTCGCGTTCTTCTGACGGATGTCCTTCGCCGCCCCCTGGTTCCTCCTCCTGCTCCTGACCTTGCCCGCCATGTTCTGGTGGCGTCGCCGGCGTCTCGGCCCGGGTTCACTCCGCTTCTCTTCCACTTCCGACGCCTCGCGCACCGGGCGCTCGCTCCGCCAAAGGGTCGGCTTTTTTCCAGATGCCCTGCGTCTCCTTGGGCTCGCCCTTTTGATCATCGCTCTCGCCCGGCCACAGGAGGGCATGGAACAGGTGCGTGAGGTCAGTGAAGGAATCGCCATCCAAATGGTCGTCGATCGGTCCAGCAGCATGGGTGAACCCATGATCCGTGAGGGCATCCGCACCAACCGTCTGGACGTCGTGAAGGATCTCTTCGAAGCCTTCGTGCTCGGCGATGGCGATGATCTGGAAGGGCGCAGCACGGATCTCGTCGGACTCATCGCGTTCGCTGGATTCGCCGAGACCGTTTGCCCCCTGACCCTCGCCCATGGCGCGCTGCCTCGTTTCCTCGAGACCGTCCGCCTTGCCCAGCCCCGCAGCGCCGAGGATGGCACGGCCATCGGTGACGCCATCGCTCTCGCCGCCGCCCGGTTGGAGACCGCCGAGGACGCGCTGGCTGAGCAGGCTCCGGACCGGGCGGACAAATACACCATCCAGAGCAAGGTCATGATCCTCCTCACCGACGGCCGCCAAACGGCCGGCGAACGCAACCCGGTCGACGCCGCCAAACTCGCTGCCGAATGGGGCATCCGGATCTACACCATCGCCGTCGGTGGCCAGTCCGGTGCCCGCGCCGGCGATTCGATCTTCGGCCGCCTCTTCCAAATGCGCCGCGGGGCCGAGGTCGATACCGAAACGCTGAAGGCCATCGCCAGCGAAACGGGAGGCCGGTTTTACCTGGCGGAGGACGCGGGATCGCTGGCGCGAATTTACGAAGAAATCGACGCCCTGGAACGCACGAAGATCGAAGCGCTCCGCTTCATGGATTACCGGGAACGATTCGTTCCCTTCGCCCTAGTCGGGCTCCTGGCACTCGTAGCTGAAGCCGCCCTCGCCTCCACCTGGCTGCGCAAAGTCCCATGACCGGCATTCACTTTCAGCTCCCGGAAATGCTTCACTGGCTCTGGCTCCTCCCGGTCCTGCTTGCCCTCATCCTCTTCGCCGCTCGCCGCCGCCAGCAGGCCCTCCATACCCTCATCGAGGCGGGCCTCCTCGAGCGTCTCCGCATCTCCGTCAGTCCCCGGTGTCGACGCTGGAAAACCGCGGCCCTTCTCGCCGGTCTCGGTTTCCTCGTCTTCGGCCTCGCGCGGCCCGGCTGGAATCCCCAACCCGAAACCGTCGAACGCAAAGGGCGCGACGTCGTCTTCCTCCTCGACGTTTCCCGCAGCATGCAGGCGGAGGACCTCGCCCCAAACCGGCTGGAACGCGCAAAGCTCGCCATTCGCGATGCCGTCGAACGCTTGGAGGGTGATCGCGTCGCACTGGTGGCCTTCGCCGGAACCGCCGTCGTGAAGTGCCCGCTTACTGTCGATTACGGGTTCTTCCGGATGATGCTCGAGCGAATCGACACCGGTAGCGTGGCCCGCGGCGGCACCATGATCGGCGATGCCCTCCGCAAAACCCTCGACGAGGTTTTCGACGAGCAAACCCGGAATTTCCAGGACGTGATCCTCATCACCGATGGCGAAGATCAGGAGAGTTTTCCGGTCGAAGCGGCCCGCACCGCCGGGGAACGTGGCGTCCGGCTCCTGGCGATCGGACTCGGCGACGAAAACCAGGGCCGTCCCATTCCCATCACCGGCGAAGATGGCCGCACTACCTACCTCGAATACGAAGGAGAGCGCGTTCTGAGCAAACTCGACGCGGACACCCTTCGAGAAATGGCCCTCGCCACCCCTGGCGGCCGTTATCTGAACGTTTCCACCGGCACTCTCGATCTGGGCCAGGTCTACCAAGACCTCATCCGGTCGGCCGAACAGCGCGAACTGGAATCCCAAACCGCCACGACCTACGATGAAAAGTTTCAGATCTTCCTCGCATTGGCCTTCCTCTGCCTTTGCGTCGAATGGCTGATCCCGGAACGAACCCGCACCGCCCCTGCCGTCCCGTGAAAACCCTCGTCGTCCTCATCGCTTTCGCCCACGCCCTAGGCATCACCATGCTCCACGCGGCCTCTCCGGAACGTCACGTTCATCGCGGGAACCGCGCCTTCGCCGAAGGAGATTACGATGAAGCCCTCTGGCGATACGAATCCGCCGCCAATGCCATGCCCGACCGCGCCGAAGTCGCCTTCAACCGCGCTGCCGCACTGTATAAGAAGGGAAAATTCGAGGAGGCGGAGACCGCCTTCCGCGAGGCGGCTGCTCTCACCGATGACCCGGCCTTGGCGGCCCGCGCGAAATACAACCTCGGAAACACCGCCGTTCGCCAAGCTCAGGAACTCAGCTCAACCGACCTCCGCAAAGCCGCCGAAACCTGCCAGACCGGTATCGATCACTACTACGAGGCCCTTGACCTCGAGCCCGCCTTCACCGAAGCCGCCGAAAACATCGAAACCGCACGACTCTATCTCAAGACCCTCCTCGACGAGCTTCAACAACAACAACAACAACAACAGCAGCAGCAGCAGCAAAGCGGGGAAGAACAGGATCAGGATCAGGATCAGGAACAGCAGCAGCAGCAGGATTCACAACAAACCGGCTCCTCGGACCAACAAAGCTCCCCCTCGGACGACTCGAATCCCTCCGATCCCTCCCCGCAGCAAAACGAAGACCAGTCCCAGCCTTCATCGAACACCGAGGATCAGCAATCCGACTCCAACGACGAACCACCGGCCACCCAAAACCAATCCCCATCCCCAGATACCGAGGCCGCCATCCGGGAAATCCTTCAAGAAGAAGAAGAAAATCTCGAACGCCGTCGCGCCATCCTCGTCCCAGGCCGGCGACCGGTGGAGCGGGACTGGTAACGCTTTCCATGAGAGCAATCGCTTTCCTCATCCTGACCACGGCTCTTCTCGCCGGATCCCCCCTCGACGCGCGCGCTAAAGAGGCATCGGCTCGCGCCGCCATCGACAGCGGAGCCGCTTACGTGGGTTCCCCGATTCGCTTCCAGATCCAAATCGAAGGGAGCGAAGAACCCGGACAACCGGTCTGGCCCGAGAGCGTCGATTTCTCCGTCGAGTTGATCGGTGGCGGTGCCAATTCCAGCCGCTCCGTCACCATCATCAATGGCGTCCGCCGGGAAAACGTGCGGGAGGGCTATATCTATAACTACCAACTCATCCCAAAACGCGCAGGGCGGATCACCGTGCCGCCTGTTCGCATCGACGTAAATGGAACGGCCGTCCGAACCCAACCGCTCACGTTCACGGCCAACACACCCGAGGAAACCGAGGACTACAAACTCCGCGCCGTCCTGTCCAAAGAAAGGGCTTATGTCGGCGAACCGCTCATCCTGGATTTGATCTTCTACTACAGGTCCGATGCCAGCGATCCCCAGCTCACCATTCCCTTCCTCGATAACCAGGCTTTCCAGTTCCGCGACATGGAAACGCCCGATGGCCCGGGCAATGCCATCCTCGACGGTGAACCCTACGAAACCCTGCGACTCCGCCGTGCGGTCTTCCCTGAGAAGGCCGGCACCTTTTCCTTACCCCCGGCTACGCTCAATTTCCGCGGTGTCGAGGGCTACACCGTGCGACAGGATTTTTTCGGTCGGGACGTTCGTCAGGAGCGGACCAAACGCTTTGTCATTCCTTCGAACCCGCTCGCCCTCGAGGTCCTCCCCCTCCCCGCCACCGGTCGTCCACCGAACTTCACAGGGCACATCGGTCCCTACCAAATCCAAGCCACCGCCACCCCCACCGATGTCCAGGTCGGCGATCCTGTGACCCTGACCGTCGTCCTCTCCGGACCCGATTTCCTCGAGGACGTTCCGCCGCCTCCCCTCGCCAGCCAGGACTCGCTCACCGCCGCCTTCCGCATCCCCCAGGAACCCCCGAATGGAGAGGCCACCGGTAATGCCGTTTTCTTTACCCAAATCATCCGCCCGACCCGTCCAGGCATCGATGCCATCCCGCCGATCGAGCTGCCCCACTTCGACACGGTGACCGGACGCTATCGCGTGGCCAAATCAGATCCCATCCCCCTTTCCGTCCGCGCCGCGCGGGTGGTCACCGCCGCCGATGCCGAAGGTGCGGGCCCCGCACCCGTGGCCACGAGCGAAGTCGAAGTCCGCACAGGAGGGATCGCCCACAACTACGAGGGACCCGAGACTCTCCGCGCCGAGAGCTATGACCCGGCCCTCTGGTTCCGCTCACCGCTCTTCCTCCTTCTCGCCTTCGCCAGCCCTCTCGCCTACGCCGTCCTCTTCATGGCAGTCCACCGGAAACGCGCCCACGGGAGCGACCCCGCCCGGTCACTCCAGCGGAAGGCCCGGCCCGTCTTCCTGGAACGAATCGAAGCCGCCGCTTCCACCGGCGACGTGCTCCATGCGATCCGGCACTACCTCGGAGCCAAACTCCGGCTCTCCCCGGGCGCACTCACCTATCGCGACGTCGAAACTCTGCTTGGCGAAGCCGGTGTGACCGCGGAACTGCTCCAACCACTCCGAGGCGTCTTCGATCGTTGTGAAGCGGCACGCTACGCCGGTGGCGACGCCTCCTCGGAAGTCGCCTCCCTCAAGTCGGAGGCCATCCGCCTGGTCAACGCCATCGACCCCATCCTGAGCCGCGAAGCCCAGGGCTCGAACCCAATCGCCGATAACCTCCCAGGCGCGAAATTCCTTCGCACCCTACCGGGCTCATCCCGCTTCCTCGGATGCCTTCTGGCCTCCGCCACCCTAGTTGCGGCCCTGCACCCGCTCTCGACCCAGGCCTCGGAACCCGCGGAACTCCTCGAGGAAGCGAACCAATTCTTTCGCCAGGCCAACGAACTGGCTGGCTCTCGGCCCGGTGAAGCGCGAGAACTTTACCGGAAGGCCATCCTCCGCTTCGAACGCCTGACCACCGATGAGGGCATCCAGAACGGCCGGATCTACTACAATCTCGCCAACGCCTGGTTTCTCGCCGGCGATCTCGGTCAAGCCATCGTGAACTACCGGCGCGCCCTGCTCTACCGTCCCCATGATCCGAACATTCTCCAAAACCTCGCCTATGCCCGTTCCCGCCGCCTGGACCGGATCGAGGCGCCTCCACGTCGTCAGTTCATGCGGACGGTCTTCTTCTGGCACCACGACGTCCCGGCGGGTCTTCGGTTTGGCGGTTTTTGCCTGACGTTCTTCGCCGGTTGGGCCGCTGCCGCAGGCCGTCTCGTCATTCCCGGACGCGTGCCGGCATGGCTGCCCAT
>CAZCRA010000025.1:0-35784 GCA_964500945.1 uncultured Verrucomicrobiales bacterium
GCCCGGTCCACCGGCCGGATCGGCTCGCCATACGTGACCCGCCACCGGCAGAAACCATCCGGATAAAGCCCGATCGGAACGATCGGCGCCCCCGTCCGAATCGAGAGCAGTGCCGCCAAATTCGTCGTCGATGCCAGCCTCCCGAACAGCGGACACCAGACCCCGCGGTCCCCGGCGTGCTGGTCGACGAGAATGCCGAGCCCCCCGCCCTCGCGCACGTGGTTCATTGGACCATAAAAGCCTTTTCGACGGTCGAAAAGCTTAACCCCCGTCTGCGCGCGGCTTCGCAGGATGTGACGGTTGATGAATGAATTGGCCAGCGGCTGGTAAATCGCCGCCTTGTCCACTCCCGGGCCAAAGGACGGAATCTGAGTGAGCAATTCCCACGGTCCCATGTGCGTGATCGCCGCAATCGCTCCGTTGCCCTCCTCGATCACCTCCAGAGCATTCTGCCGTCCCTCGTAGCGCACGCGTTTCTCCACGGCATTCGGGCTCATCAACGTCACCTTCAAACCACACAGAAAATTCCTCCCCAGCGACCGAAAATGGCGCCGCGTGATGCGCCGGCATTCGCGCTCCCCCAAATCCTCCCCCAGCGCGATCATGAGGTTCCGGCGCACCACCACCCGGTAATCCGGCAGCAGCCAGTAGGCGCACCAGCCCGCCAAAATGCCCAGAAGCCAGCACACCCGCAGCGGCACGAACACCAAGACGGATTCGACGGCGCGAAATACCAGGAAGACGAGGTAATGAACGACCACCATGAGACGACGGGCCGCGGCTCCGGCGCTTGCCTCCGCGGATTCCTCACATGGACCGCACTCGCGGCGCGGTCAAGACCGGGACGATGCGCTCAGCAGACTGTCAGGGACGCTCGTTCCCCTCCCCGCTCTCCCCAGGATCATCGGAAGCGACCGGCTCCCCCTCGTCTTCGGGCGAAGCCGATCCCGAGGACTCACCATCCTCGGAACTCGGTGACTCCGAGGCGGTCCCACCTTCACTGGCCGAGCCTGCCTCATTGCTGGCTGGCGCACCCTCTCCCGATTCCCCGCCGGGCGCCTCTGTCCCTTCGGGAGTCCCGCTTTCGGAGGTTTCTCCCTCTTCGCCCGGCTCTTCCGCCGGCGTTCCTCCAGGAGTCTCGTCAACCGGTGGAATCGGCAAAACGGGCGAAGGCGCCGGCTCACCTCCGGGGGTCGCTTCGCTGGCTTCGTCCAAAAGACCACTCCCGCCGTCGCGCGACGCCTGATGGGATCGCGCCTGGATCATCGCCATCAGCGTGACGAGGACAAAAAAAGCGATCGCCATGATTCGCGTCCCCTTCTGCAGCACGTCCGTCGTCTGCGCCCCGAACGACTCGCTCATCATACCCGACGCAAACGCGGCTCCCAATCCCTCCTGTTTGGGACGCTGCATCAGAACCAGCAGCACCATCAACAGGCACACGAGGACGTGCAGGAAAAGGAGGAGATTTAAGACAATACCCATGGGGCCGCCCAATATGGAGGAAACGCGCCACTTGTAAAGCTGAGGTTGCAACCACCCCTGGCCCACGGTCTCTCCGCCACGCCTCCCCTACGCTCTTCTCCCTTGCGTGCGCCTCATTCCCTCGCGTTTCGTATGCTTCCCGACGATGCCAAAGACCAAATCCGCTCCACTCCCTGGCTCCCCCGCTCCCCCAAAGCCCGGAACCCGCCGCTACGCCGAGGCCATCCAAATTCGCGGCGCCCGCCAGAACAACCTCAAGAACGTCGACCTCGATCTGCCCCTCAATGAGCTCATCGTCGTCACCGGACCAAGCGGGAGCGGAAAATCCTCCCTCGCCTTCCAAACCATCTACGCCGAAGGCCAGCGCCGATACGTCGAGACCTTTTCACCCTACGTCCGCCAGTTCTTCGACCGCATGGACAAACCGCAGGTCGATGAAATCCGCGGCATCCCCCCGGCCATCGCCATCGAGCAAATCAATGGCATCCGCACGACCCGCTCGACGGTCGGCACGATCACGGAGATCAACGATTACCTGAAGCTCCTCTTCCCTCGCCTTGCCGAAGCTTTTTGCCCCGACTGCGGCAAACCCGTCCGGCCAGATACTCCCGCCTCGATTCACGCCGCCGCCCGGGATCAGTTTCGCGACGAATCCGTCCTCATCACCTTTGGCGTGCCCGCCCCCAAAGGCACCGGCACGGCAGAGTTCTTCGATTTCCTCCAAACCCAGGGCTATCTGCGCGTTTTACTCTTCGGCGAAATCCATCGCACCGACGCCCCCGAGAACTTCCGCCGCAAGCTCCCAGCCGTCGTTCCCGTCGTCCAGGACCGGGTTTCGCCCCAGCGCAAATCCCGCTTCCTCGAAGCGGTCGAATCGGCCCTGCACCTCGGAAAGGGCGTCCTCCAAATCTTCGGGACCTCCGCCCTCGATGACGCCCATGCGTTCTCCAGCCGATGGCATTGCGCCGCTTGCGACCGTGACATCCGGCCGCCGGTTCCAGGCCTCTTCACTTTCAATAACCCTCTCGGAGCCTGCCCCGAGTGCCGGGGATTCGGCCGCGTCATCGGCATCGACATGAATCGCGCCTTGCCCGACCCCTCGCTCAGCATCCGGGAAGGCGTCGTCCGCGCTTTCCAAGGCGATACCTACGAGGAGTGCCAACGCGATCTCGAACGATGCGCTCGCACCCGCGGCGTCGACCTCGACACCCCGTTCGAAGATCTGCCGAAACGCGACCGGGAATGGATCGTCCAGGGCGATGGCGGAGACCCCGAAGAAGCTTGGGAGCACGGTCAATGGTATGGCGTCAAAGGCTTCTTCGATTGGCAGGAATCGCGAAGCTACAAAATGCACGTCCGCGTCTTCCTGAGTCGCTACCGCACTTACACCACCTGTCGCGCCTGCCTGGGAACCCGTCTCCAACCGGAATCGCTCTACTACCTCATCGATGGCCAAACTCTACCGGACCTCTGGCAGATGCCCATCGATGAACTGCGCCCTTTCATCGACCAGCTTCAGCCTCCGACGGGTGACGACACCGCCCACCTGCTCAAGAACGAAATCCTGGCCCGCCTATCCTACCTCGAACACGTGGGCCTCGGTTACCTCGATCTCAATCGGTCCACCCGCACGCTTTCCGGAGGTGAAATCCAACGCGTCAATCTCACCACATGCCTGGGAGCCTCGCTCACGAACACCCTCTTCGTCCTCGATGAACCCTCCATCGGCCTCCACCCCCGCGACGTCCATCGCTTGCTGGAAGTCATGTTCCAGCTTCGCGATAAGGGCAATACCCTGCTCGTCGTCGAACACGAGGAGGCCGTCATCCGTGCCGCCGATCACCTCGTCGACGTCGGCCCCGGTCGCGGACAAGACGGTGGCGAAATCGTCTACGCAGGACCCGCCGCCAAACTCTATAAGCCGCGCACGAAGGTCACCTCCCTCACCCGCGACTACCTGACGGGCCGGCAGTCCATCCCCATCCCTCCAGACCGCGTCCTGCCCAAGCGCTGGATCAAAGTCATCGGCGCTCGCCAAAACAATCTTCAGAAGCTCGACGCCAGCCTCCCTCTAGAAGTTTTCTGCGTGGTGACCGGCGTGTCCGGCTCCGGAAAATCGACCCTTATCCACGACGTCTTGTACCAAAACATCCTCCGCTCCAGAGGCGAGGTCTCCGAACACGATGCCGGTCGGGTCAAGGAGATCCGCGGCCTCGATCAAGTCGGCGCTGTCGTCATGGTCGATCAATCGCCACTCAGCCGGACCCCCCGTTCGACCCCGGCCGTCTACATCAATGTCTTTGAAAGCATCCGCAAGCTCTTCGCAGCCACCCCCGATGCCCAGGCCAGGGGCCTGACCATGGGGTATTTCTCCTTCAACTCTGGCAACGGCCGCTGTGAGCGATGCTGGGGCAACGGCTTCGAGAAGGTCGAAATGCAGTTCCTAAGCGATGTCTATGTCACCTGCCCCGAGTGCGAAGGCCGCCGTTACGCTCCCGAAACGCTCGAGATCAAACTGCATGGCCGCTCGATCCATGAGATCCTCGAGTTCACCGTCGACACTGCCATCGAGTTCTTCGCGAGAATGGACCATGGCAAGCTCCCCACCCAGATCGTCCGCCAACTCCAAGTGCTTCACGACGTCGGACTGGGCTACCTCCGTCTCGGCCAACCGCTGAACAGCCTCAGTGGCGGTGAAAGCCAACGATTGAAGCTCGTCGGTCATCTTCTGGATCAAAATCGCGACGCCCAGGGCAAGACCAACCTCTTGATCTTCGACGAACCGACCACCGGCCTCCATTTCGACGATGTCGCCATGCTCCTTCGCGTCTTCCGTCAGTTGGTCGACAACGGCGACTCGATCATTGTCATCGAACACAACCTGGAGGTCATCAAATCCGCCGACTGGCTCGTCGATCTCGGACCGGAAGCCGGTAAACATGGCGGCCAACTCGTGGCGGAGGGCACTCCCGAAGAAGTGATGCGCGTCCCAGCCTCCCACACCGGCGCTGCCCTCCGGGAGCATCTCGAAGCCCCCCTCGATTCACCCCGGCTCGAAGACCGTCGACCGCGCCCCAACAGGGGTGAACTTCATGGCCACGGCATCTCCATCCTCGGCGCCAGGGAGCATAACCTGAAAAATTTGAATCTCCAGATCCCCAGGGACCAGATGGTCACCATCACCGGACTCAGCGGCTCCGGAAAGTCCACACTCGCCTTCGATATCCTCTTTGCCGAGGGCCAGCGACGCTTTCTCGATAGCATGTCCACTTATGCCCGCCAGTTCGTGGAACAAATGGAGAAGCCCGACATCGATCACATCACCGGCCTGCCCCCCACCGTTGCCATCGAGCAACGGATCTCCCGAGGCGGCGGAAAGTCCACCGTCGCTACCGTCACCGAAGTCTATCATTTCCTCCGTCTCCTCTACGCCAAAGCCGGCATCCAACACTCCCCCGCCACTGGAAAGCCCGTCATCAAACAATCGACCTCCGCCATCGTCACCCGACTTCGGAAGACCGCCAAAGATGGCCCTGTGACCCTGCTCGCCCCGCTCGTGAAAGCACGGAAGGGTTTCCACACCGAAGTGGCCCGATGGGCGGAGCGCCACGGCTTCGACACACTCCTCGTCGATGGACAATTCAAACCCTCTGCCGGCTTTCAGAAACTCGAACGCTTCCGGGAACACAGCATCGATGTGGTGATCGCCGAGATCACCCCCAAACACACCGCGCCACAGATCCGCGAAGCCCTGGAAATCGCGTTGAAAATCGGAAAGGACAGCGCCCGCTACCTCGATAGCGACAAGAAACTGCAGGCCGTCAGCACCCGGATGTCCTGCCCCGTAACCGGCCAGTCGTTCGAAGAACTCGACCCGCGCCTGTTCTCATACAATTCACCCCACGGTTGGTGCCCCTCCTGCCGAGGCTATGGATACATTCATGGCAAGCCGCAATGGGGCCGGGATCGCGACTCCGAGTCCGCCCTCGAGGCCGAACTACGGGAAGAACGGTCCTGGAATAGCGCCCGGCCCGAGGAATTAGAAATCTGTCCAACCTGCCAGGGCGGCCGTCTCAATGAGATTGCTCTCCATGTGAAGGTGCAGGGCAATAGCATCGACGAAGTCGCCGGCCTCTCCGTTCGAGAGGCACGCGAATTGGTGTCCGCCTGGAAGTTCGAGGGTCACGAAGCTCAAATCGTCCGGGATATCCTTCCGGAAATCATTCGTCGCCTCCAGTTCATGGAGGAAGTCGGGCTCGGCTACCTCCAACTCGATCGCTCGGCCACCACCCTCAGCGGCGGTGAAAGCCAGCGCATTCGTCTCGCCGCCCAACTCGGCTCGAACCTTCGCGGCGTCCTCTATGTCCTCGATGAACCCACCATCGGTCTCCACCCCCGCGACAACGACCGCCTCCTCGATACCCTCTCGACGCTAAGGGATAAAGGGAACTCTCTCGTCGTCGTCGAGCATGACGAAGAGACAATGCGCCGCAGCGACCACATCATCGACCTCGGCCCCGGCGCGGGCCGCCATGGCGGCGAAGTCACCGCTCAGGGATCGCTCGCCGAGATCCAAACCCATCCGGGTTCGGCGACCGGTCGCTATCTCAAAACCCCTCTCCAACACCCGATGCGTGGTGATCGCCGTACACTCCCGGCGCGCAACGCCAAAACCGGCTGGATTCGCGTCGAAGGCGCTCGCGCCAACAACCTCAAAAACATCAATGTCCGCATCCCCCTCGGCCGCTTGACCGTCATTTGCGGCGTCTCCGGCTCAGGCAAGAGCAGCTTCATGCGATCGGTCCTCCAACCCGCCGTGAAGCATGAGCTATCGAGGAAAAAAACGCAGCTCTCCTCTCCCGCTTGGAAATCCATCAAAGGTGCGGATCAAATCGAAGCCGTCTACGAGGTCGATCAGTCGCCCATCGGCAAAACCAGCCGCTCCTGCCCAGCCACCTATATCAAGATCTTCGACGATATCCGAAAGCTCTTCGCCCAGCTGCCCGAAGCCCGCGCCCGCGGCTACAGCGCCAGCCGTTTCAGCTTCAACACCGAGGGTGGCCGCTGCGAAACCTGCAAAGGAAACGGGCAGATCAAGCTCGAGATGAACTTCCTGCCCACGTCCTACGTGGAGTGCGAAGCCTGTCGCGGCCTGCGATACAATGAATCCACGCTCGAGATCTTCTATAACGGAAAGAACATCGGAGAAGTCATGCAGCTGAGCATCGAAGAGGCCTCCAGCTTCTTCCAATCCAATCCAAAACTCCATCGCACCCTCGAACTACTCTGCGACACTGGCCTCGGTTACCTCCAACTCGGCCAACCCAGCCCTACCTTATCCGGCGGTGAAGCCCAGCGCCTCAAATTGGTCAGCGAACTCACCCGCGGCGTCAATCGCTCAGCCAACGCGAAACTCCGGCAGAACCGAAAAGAAAAATCCCACCTTTATCTCATCGAAGAACCCTCCATCGGGCTTCACATGGCCGATGTCGCCCGGCTGCTCGACGTCCTTCACCGGTTGGTTGATGATGGCGCCACGGTCGTGGTCATCGAGCACAATCTCGATATCATCGCGGAAGCTGATCACCTCCTCGAAATCGGCCCGGAAGCCGGTGACGAAGGCGGACAGATGGTCTGTGCCGGTCCTCCGGAAGCCATCGTGGGCAATCCACAAAGCCTCACCGCACCCTTTCTGGCACCCCATCTCCAGCGCTGATTCTCCCTGAAAGCCCGGCGCGCTCAAGCCCCTTTCGGCACGGAGGAAAGTAAACGGCTCAGCCAGGGGAACAGTTGCTTCTTCCGGCTGACCACCCCATCCATCTCGTAGACACCGTGCTCTTTCCTTGGATAATCCACCCGCTCCAACACATTGTCTGGCGCCTCGATCAGCAAGATACTGACATGGCTGCCGATGTCGGTGATCATCGCGCACGCCACGTCCATCCCCCGGCTGTGAACCATCCTCCCGAGTTCCTGTTGAAGCTCCTCTTGCGCCGGCCAGAAATGGTTCAGTCCTAGCTCTTCGATCTGGGAAATGCTGATTGCATAACCGCTCTCCTGATACTCTTTGCGATCCGTCCCCAGCGCCTCGGCCGCCGGCATGCTGTTCAACACCGATCCAGCCGCAAAAAACTCCTCCGCAAACGCATCGACGTCGATCCCCGCAATCTTCGAAAGCCACTCCAGCAGCTTCCGGTCTTCGTCCGTCGTCGTCGGCGACGTCAATTTCAACGTATCCGAAATGATCCCCGCACACATGCAGGTCGCTATCGATCGTGGCGGGATCAGTCCCTTATCCCAAAAAAGCCGCCCAACGATCGTACAGGTCGAACCCACCGGCAGATTCACGAAGCGAATCGGCTCCTTCGACGTCAAATTCCCACTCAACCGGTGGTGATCGATCACTTCGAGGATGGACGCCTCTTCCGCCCCGTGGACAGCCTGCGAAAATTCGTTGTGATCGACCAGGATCAGCTTCGGAGAAGGTAGATTGATCAAATCCGATCGAGAAAAAACGCCAACCAGTTGGCCGCTCTCCTCATCGATCACTGGAAAGAGCGGTTGGGCCGACTCACGGATCGTGGCCTGCAGCGCATCGACCAGCGTTCCCGACTCGAACTGGATAAAATCCGACGATACCGCTTCCTCGATACGACGCGACCCCCGAATCAATTGAATCGAGCTCGCCGTGTCGTGCTGGGTGCAAACGATCGCTACCCCCCTCTCCTCCGCGGCCCGAAGCGTGTCCTTCGACACGTCGAACCCGCCCGTCACCACCAGGCAGCGCACCTTCGACGCCACCGCCAACTCGTGGACCTCCTCGCGGTCCCCTGTGATGACCAGCAGTTGCTCATTCGGGAACTGGCTGACCTTCTCCTTGACCAGGGCCAGACTCGACGCAGCCACCATCACGATCAGGTCTTCCTGCTCTTTGCCCCCCTTCATTTCCACCGGCAACACACCATCGAGCGTTCGCACCATGTCGGCCAACGCCGTGCGCACCACCCGGATCCGCTCCGGACTCTCCCCCACCGGCAGCAACAGCTTCAAAAGATCCTGCAACGACAACAATCCCACGAGCTGATTCTCCCCTTCAACCACCGGGATACTCCGTAGGCCGCCCCAGATCATCCGCTGGTAAATGTCCAAAAAGGTCTCGTGAGGCGCGGCGGTCACCACCGTCCGCTTGGCCACCTCACCGACCGTCAAGCGAACATCCATCACCAGCTCAGGAAGAGGAGCGCCCGCCGTTCGAAGCACCCATTCCGTCCGGGCCGTCACCGATCCGCACCGCGCCGCCACCGCGTCCGGCCGCTCCGTGCGTCGCAACAGATCCGCGTAGGCGATCGCCGAGCAAATCGCATCCGGATCCGGGTTCCGGTGCCCAATCACATAGGTGACCGACGTTGACCCACTCATGACAAGAGCGGAGACTCGCCTCGTGCCGCCTCCCTGTCAATTGGACGGGCCTCGCGATTGACTTTCGCCCGCCTGAAAGCCGGAGCGACAGCTTCATCGACCCGCGCTGCACCGGCCGGGAACCGTTGTTCAGGGAGCGGCGGTCGATGCGGACAGTTCAGCGGTTCGGGGCAGCGCCGCCGACCAGTCAGCCGGACCGCCCGCCGCCTCCTTCAGCACCGCGTAGGCGTTGAGCAAGGGTTCGTCGTCGAAAGGTAGCTCAACCGCGATCTCCAGCAGGCACGCCGCCGCCTGTCGCCCGGTCCCGTCCTCGTCCGTATCCAGAAAAAGTGCTGCCGCCTGCAGGAGCCGCTCCACGACCTGGGGCATCGCCAGCATCTGGACTTCCGCAGGCTCTCGTCCCATCCGGAACCGGAAATTCGCCACCATCGCCCCCTTGTGCTTCGGCACGAGGGTATTGGCCAACGCCACCGCTTTCGCACTCAGCACGGGCCGGTCCGCCACGAAGTAAGCCACCTTCACCAAATCCTGCGCCACCCGCTCCCGCTTCGCGTCGTTCACCCCGGCTTCCGGCAACGTGAACAGCGGTTCGCTCAAATCGGGTTCCACATACCCCTCGCCATAGGCCGCATCGGCCGCGGTCGCGAATCCGGCCAAAAACAGACTGCAGAGTAGCGCTCGAATCATGATGAAAAAGCCTCGTTGAAGGATTGTTAGGTCCCGATGATAAATAGGTTCATCCGACAGTCCAGATGGAATTGCTTCTTTCGAAACGAAAAATTCTTCACCCGTTCCGCTCACCCCCGGTTGCTCATTCGTCCTCATCGCTCCTATATAAGACGCGCCACAGGTAGAGTCCTTGCGCAGGTGCCGTCAGTGGCGATTTCCGGCCCGCCTCGGGTTCGTCCCGAAGCGCCCGAATCTCATCCAACCTCAGCTTTCCCTGCGCGCAGCGAACCAACGCGCCCGTCATCATCCGAACCATCTTATAGAGGAACCCTTCCCCTTGGAAGACGATTGTGACGTCTTCGCCATCTTTTCGCACCTCCACCCGGTCCACACGCCGCCGCGTGTCGTCGGGATTCAACTCCGGCTTCCCCCGGCTTGCCGAAAACGAGGCAAAATCGTAGTAGCCCTCCATCAACGACGCGGCTTCCTCCAGCCGGTCCACGTCGATCCCCCCGCGCATCCCCCAAGCCAAACCCGCACGCGGTCCTGGCAGAACCGGCCCCAGATAAAGCTCATACGCATAAACCTTCCCCGTCGCGGAAAACCGGGCGTGAAATCCCGGCTCCGCCTCCCGGCAGTGCATGATCCGAATCGTGCCGGGAAGATGAGCATTCAGCGCATTTCGCCAATCCGTGCCGGACATCCCCAACTCGACCGGCACGTCGAAATGCATCCCCTGCCCGAAGGCGTGCACCCCGGCATCCGTCCGCCCCGCTCCTTGCAAGCCCCCCGCTGAGGGATGAACGCGCGCCATGGCCGCCACGAGATGGTCCTGGATGGCGTTCTTCCCGGGTTGACTCTGCCATCCCGCGTATGGTCCCCCGTGATAGGAAACGACCGCCCGGAACCGCCTCCGGGCCTCCCCGTCACTCATCGCCATCCTCGTCCCATTCGTCCAACGCCGCGCCAGTTTCCAGCGCCTGCCGGTCCAGATAACCTTGAAGAATCTCCACCGCCGCCATCTGGTCGATCACTCCCCGGCTTTGGCGTGTGTTCTTCCCGGCGCGATGAAGCTTGGCCTGCGCCGCGACGGTTGAAAACCGTTCATCCACCTCCACGATGGAGACGCCCGGACCCAGGACCTCCTCCAGTTCCTCACGGAATCGCCGAACTTTCGCCACCGCCGGACCGCTGCTTCCATCCATGCTGAATGGCATCCCGAGAACCACGGTCTCGATTCGGTGCTCCTTCACCCGGCCCTGAATCTCTTCCAACGGATCCCCTTCGCCCACCCTCACGGTCCCAAGCGGGTGCGCCAGCATCCCTAGGTCATCGCTAACCGCCAAACCGATGCGGGCATCCCCATGATCGATCCCCAGCACCCGCCCCATCCCTTGTCCTCCGAAATCGCCCAGGCTGATCCCGCCTCACTGCAGATCGGAGGGAATTTCGTTCACCAGCTTCTTGATCTCATCGGCCGAATCCTTGTGCGCGACCAGTAGCGCGTCCCCAGTTTGAACCACGATCAAATCCTGGACGCCCAGCAAAGCCACGTGCTGCTCCGTGTTCGAGTAAACCACGTTGCCCGCCGCATCCACACTCGTCAGCGGCCCGCGGTGACGATTTCCCCCAGCGTCCTCGCCTAAGTAGCTCGCCACCGACAACCATCCGCCCACGTCGTCCCAATCGAACGTCGCTTCGATGTTATAGATCCGGGACGCCTTCTCCATCAGCGCAAAATCAATCGACGTCTTCGGTAGCTCCGCAAAACGCGCCTTTAAGAGCCTCTCCAGATCCTCCGTCTCCTGGACCTCCCCGACAAACTGGTCCAATTCCGGACAGTGCTCCGCCAGCTCCTCGCGAAGGTAGGGCACCGACCAGATGAACATGCCCGCGTTCCAACTGAAGTTTCCCGCCGCCAGAAACTCCTGGGCGACCTCGGGCGTCGGCTTCTCCCGAAAACGCCGGACGGCGTGCGGGACGATTCCCGAAGCCGTCGCGTGCGCCTGAGCCGCGTCACCCCGCTCGATATAACCATAACTCGGACACGGCCACGTCGGTTTGATCCCGATCGTCACGATGTGCCGCGTTTCGCGCGCTATCTCCAGCGCACCGTCGAGCACTTTCCGAAAGCCTTCCTCATCCTGAATCAACTGATCGGCCGGAAGCACCGCCATCGTAGCCTCAGGATTCCGCCTCGCCACCAATCCCGCTCCCAGTGCCACCGCCGGCGCCGTGTCCCGCTTCGCCGGCTCCGCGTAAATGTTTTCCGCCGGAAGCCGCGACGCCACCCGCCGCGTTTCCGCCGCCTGCTCCTCGTTCGTCAGGATCAAAATGTTCTCGACAGGAATCAATCCTTCTAATCGGTTGATCGTTTTCTCGATGAGCGTTTGTTCATCGAAGAGTTGGAGGAGTTGCTTCGGCCGGGAGTGCCGGCTCAACGGCCAGAAACGCGTCCCACTCCCACCCGCCAGAATTAGGGCATACCGTTCTGCTTCCATGTTGCCTCACCCATAGCAGCATCACGGGCAGGTGAAAGCGGCAGGCCTGAAAAAGGAGGGATTTTTTATTAAACAAATCGAAATTTACGGATATTATAAGGAGCCATGAGCGAAATCGAAGATTCCTCTCCGCGCGTTGATCGCACCCTCGCGGCGACCGCCCTCTCCATCGCCCCCATCTCCATCGGCTGCGCCATCGGCGTCCTGATCGGTGGACGCATCGGCCGGAAACATCGCGAGTCGCTCGCCACCACCCTCCTCATCGCTGGCGCCGCTGCCGCCCTGCCCGTCGCTGTCGACACGGTCGCCCGCCTCATCAATGGCCCTGAATCAAAGCTCGGCGCCCGGCGGACCCAACGCGGCATCCGGCACCTCGACGGAATCCCTTACGACGAACTCACCCCGGAAGAAGCGCGCGGCGAAGAACTCGACAAAACGGTCGATTTCCAGTCCGCCTCGTCCTAGCCCAGTGAGCGACGAGCAACGCCGCCCTGCACTTCACGGACTTGCGCCCGCCAGGGAAGAGATCCTCGCCACCCTGCGCAGCCTGACTTCTTCCGAACCAAACGAGTCTCTTCGGCGCGGTGCAGGGTTTTTCAACAGCCTCGTCCTAGGAACAGGAACCGGCCGAGGGCGCCATCCTAGCCGCCCGCTCTGGCGGATCGGACCGGTCCGCACCGCCTACATGCTGAATCGCTCGCCGAGATACAGTTCCCGGCTGACGGGATCGTTGATGAGGAAGTCACTCGTCCCTTCCCTCACCACTTTTCCTTCGAAAATCAGATAGGCGCGGTCCACGATTGAAAGCATCTCCCGCACGTTGTGGTCGGTGATCAGGATGGCCAATCCCGCCTCCCGCAAACTCAAAACGATCTCCTGAACATCACTCACAGCGATCGGATCGACCCCGCTGAAAGGCTCGTCCAGCATCACCAGACTCGGCTCGGTCACCAGCGAACGGGCGATCGTCAGCCTCCGTTTCTCACCCCCGGAACAGGTCAATGCCAGGTTGTTGGCGATGTGCGTGATCCCGAAGCGGCGCATCAGCGCGTCCGTCCGTTCGTCCCGCTCTTTCCGGCTTAAATTCAGCGTCTCCATGACCGCCATGATGTTCTCCCGCACCGTCATCTTGCGGAAAATCGACTCCTCCTGCGGCAGGTATCCCATGCCTAGCCTCGCCCGCTGATACATCGGCTGCGTGGTCACATCCACGGCGTTGAAATAGACGCGTCCCCCGTTCGGCGGAACGATTCCTACGATCATGTAAAAGGTCGTCGTTTTCCCCGCCCCGTTCGGCCCGAGGAGACCAACGATTTCGCCCGGCCGGACGTAAATGTTGACGCCGTTCACCACCGCGCGGTCGTCGTAGACTTTCTTTAGACCTTCCGTCCGCAGCAGAAAATCACTGTCGCTCGTCGGCGTGGGGTTTTGGATGGGCTCGGACGCGATCTCGGTTGAAGCTGGGCTACTCATGAGAAATGAAAACGGGGTTGGGATGACCCGACGAGTGTCTCCGCACTACGGAACCCACGACGGCTGAACTCGCAGGAACGGGGCGATCGCCGGTGCCTCAGGGACGCATCAGCGCGTTCGATTCAGTCACCAACTCGTATTTCGCCGGGCCAACCACGTCGTATTTGCCGCTAGAGCGAAGGAAGATCTTCGTCGTTTCGTCGGCACCCTTTATCAGATTGTTCCCGTCTTGAAGCGTTGGAAATTCGGCTAGTGTGACGTTTCCTGACGTGGCGTCGTAAACGGCTTGCCGGGCCTTGGCGACCTGAACCTTGCCATCGGGCGAGAGCTTCTCGATTTGAACGAACCCGCGTGCGGTCGCCTTCTGGATGCCCCCAGCAGCCGCCAAACGCGTCGGGTCCGCATCGGCTGGAGCCGGATCCGACTCGTCCTTGGCCAACTCCGCCACCAGCACCTGACAGGTGAGATGGAATTCTGGATGATCCAGTTCCACATCCTCCTCAAAAATCACGACGTTCGTATTCGCATCGAACTCCGCACGGGACGCGGTGATTCGCGTGAGCTTGGATGGATCCGCCTGTGGACGCGGAATGGGCGTGGCGATCGGATCCTGCGGCAGTGGCACCGTGCTGCCGATTGTCTCGGCAGGAAGCGCCGCGCTAACCGAACGCGTGCCATCGGCTCGCGACGCGCGGGGAGTCCCAGAACGTTGAGCCGAACTGCTCGGCAGAATCCGGGAAGCAACGGAACCCAGCGCTTCCGCATTCCCGGCTGTCGCTGCCTCCGCTTTCTTCAGGCCCTCGCGCGCGACGGCCAGCACGTCATCGTCCTTCAGCAGTTCCTGACTCTTTTCGAGCATCTTCGGAGCCGCCTTCTCGAGAGCGCTCGGATCTTCGAGCAGCGTCTCTGCCGCCCGGCGAACTTCCGCTTCTGCTTCGGCGGGAACTTTCCCCACTTCCTCACGGTTTTCGAACAACCGGTTGAACAGTCCGCCCTCACGGCGGTCCTCGGCCGGAGCGGTCCGGCTGCCCCCTGGCCTCCGGTCGGAGCTCGATTGGGCAAAGACGGACTCGAGCGATGCCCAGCAGCCCACTACAACGATCATAGTTAGGATGGATTCTTTTCTCACGATATTCTCAGGGGGGTTGGGTCCGCAGCTCCATACGGAAGGTTCAGTTCGATTCTTTCGGATCACTCACGATCGTCGGGGTCGGAACCCGCGGAACCGGCATCGCCGCTCGCTCCATACTATAGACGACCATTTCGACATTGCCAGTCAGCTCCCCTCGCTGCGATTTGGTGTCGAACTCCATCCGGTCCCCCGTCATGTCGAAATCTTGATGTTCGATGAACGTCTTGGACCGGCTTCGCAGCTTGGCGGAGCGCAAATCGTAAAGCCCCCGCGTGGTTTTCAGGCGCAAACTCATCCTACCCTCATCCTGAAACAAAGCGATCGTCAGGTCGTCCAGCTGCAGAATCTCATCCAGTTGGCGCGTGAGGACACCCGTGTGCATGATCGAGATCAGTTCATCGCGGTCATTGTAGCGCGGGACCCTCACGTTCAACCAGGGTTTTCCGATCGGGAACAGCGCGAACGTCTCGTCGTTTCCCAGCCCCTCGGCAAGCCCGCCTCCCTCGGCCGCTCCGCCCGCGCCGTCGTCGGCCCCCGCCCACGAACAGCTCAATCCAAGCATTACGGCTGCCAGCACCGGCCCGTATCCACGCATGTGCCCTACTCCTGTCATGGCCCCTCCAGAGAACGGGTTAGGCGGTGAAGCTCCACGAGCATTCCCAACAACTTTTCCAGCTCCGAAACCGGCACCTGATTCGGCCCGTCCGAAAGCGCTTCCGCCGGATTCACGTGTGTCTCCATGAAAACCCCATCGCAACCCGCCGCCACCGCCGCCCGCGCCAGAACGGGCGCCAAAACCCCGTCTCCGCCCGTCGCCTTCCCCAAGCCCCCGGGGCGTTGCACCGAATGAGTGGCATCGAAGATCACCCGGTGCCCGGCCTCGCGAATCCAGTAGAGCGCTCGCATGTCCGCAACGAGGTTGTTGTAGCCGAAGCTCGACCCCCGCTCCGTGAAGAAAAAGCGCGGATTGCCAAAGTGATCCAGCTTCTCGGCGATCGGACCCACGTCCCACGGCGCGAGAAATTGTCCCTTCTTCACGTTCACCACCCGTCCCGTTTTCGCTGCGGCCTCGATCAGATCCGTTTGGCGGCAGAGAAAAGCCGGGATTTGCAGAACATCGATGAAGTCCGCCGCGATCTGCGCCTCTTCCGGCGAGTGCACGTCCGTCGTCACCGGAACTCCGAGCTGCTTTGAAATCTCACTCAGGATCTGGCACCCTTCGTGGCAGTCCGTTCCCCGGAACGATTGGTGCGATGTCCGGTTCGCCTTGTCGTAGGAAGCTTTGAAAATCCACCGGATCCCCAAACGCCCCGCAATCCCGTGAATTTCGTGCGCCATCCGCCAGACGAATTCCTCGGATTCGAGGACGCAAGGCCCCAGAATGAACACCGGTTCCCGGCCATCGATCACAACGCCCTTGCCGGCATCAATTCCTGGAAGTTCCTTCATTCCCATGCTCACCCTCACAAAACGACCGTCCGCCGCCTGCCGCAACCAAATTTGACCCCGGCACCACGCCTGTCCAGTCGCTCCGACGCCTCCGCTCCCTCCCTTGTTCAACCCGGCCTCTCCACCATGCACGAAATCGACGCTCCTCCCTCACTCTCAGCCGCCCCCAAACCCGTCCGCCCTCCCTTGCGCCCCGGCTGGGGCACCCTCGCCCGCACCTCGCTGGCCTCCCTCTCCATGCTCCTCCTCGCCGGCACTCCGGCTTCGGCCACGCCGAATGTCGTCCTCTTCCTCGTCGATGACCTCGGATGGTCCGATCTCGGCTGCTACGGAAACGACTGGATCGAGACCCCCCAGATCGACGCCTTTGCCGATTCGTCTGTCCGCTTCACCGAATTCTACGCCGCCGGTCCCGTGTGCTCACCGTCCCGCGCCGCCATCCAGTCCGGTCAATACCCCACCCGGTTCCAACTGACCGCTCACATCCCTGGCCACTTCCGCCCCTTCGCCAAGCTCACGGAACCCCCGAATGCCCAGGCCCTTCCGTCGGAAATCGTCACGCTCGGTGAAGCCCTCGCTTCCCTCGACTACCGCACCGCCTACTTCGGCAAATGGCACCTCGGTTGGGGCGCCGGTCACGACCCACGCTCCCAGGGCTACATCGAGGCCATCGAGACCCGCGGCCGCCATTTCGCCCCTTCCTTCCAAACCAATCCCCCGATCGATCCACCCCCACCCGCCGGCACCTATCAGGCCGGCTATCTCACGAAACTCACCAGCGATTTCATCCGCACCCACGCCGATCGCCCCTTCTTCGTCACCTGTTCCCATTTCGGCGTTCACACCCCTCTCCAGGCAGAGCAGCGCTTGATCGACAAGTATCAGGCCAAAGCAAAGTCGGACCCGGATGACCTGACACACCCCGTCTATGCCGCCATGGTGGAGCACATCGACGAAAGCTTCGGCAACATCCTCACCACCCTCGAGGAACTCGAACTAGCGCAGAATACCATCGTCATCTTCACCAGCGATAACGGCGGCCTCTACCGCGCCCACCACCGGCAGGGACCCATCGTCACCTCGAACGCCCCCCTCCGCGGCGGCAAAGGATCCCTCTACGAAGGCGGCATCCGAATTCCCACCCTCATCCGCTGGCCGGGCGTCTCCCAGCCCGGACAGGTCTGCGACGAACCGGCTTCTGGCATCGATTTCTTCCCAACCCTCCTCCAGGCCGTCGACGCCATGGGTCCCGAAGGTCAGCTCCTCGACGGACATACCCTCGTCCCGCTCCTTCGGAAGCCCGATTCCCGCCTCAACCGGGAGGAACTCTACTGGCATTATCCGCACTACCACACCTCCCAGCCCGCCAGCGCCATCCGCGCCCGCGAGTGGAAACTCCTGTACTTCTGGGAGGACGGCTCGGTCGAACTCTACCACCTTCCCAGCGATGCGGGCGAGCGCCGGAACCTCGCCGCCCGCGAGCCCGCCAGGGTCCGCCATCTGCTCAGCGAACTCCGGATCTGGCGGGAAGAAACCGGAGCCCTCACCCCTTATTGGAACGAAAGGCATCAGCCCACACGCGCTGCGGAGTGGTGGCGGAAGATGGACCTCATCCCCCTCGATTTACGCGCCATCCGCCAATCCATCGCCGAACTGCCATTCGACCGGGCAGCTCCCTGACCCCGGCTCAAGCCCGGGCCGACTCGTTCGCCCGATCGACCGGTAACCCCTCTTCCTCGGGTGGCCCGCCATCAATCAGCGCCTCCAGCTCGGCATCCCGGTTCTTCGAAATCGCGATCGAGATCCAGTGCAAATCGTCGCTGCTGTCGACCATCATCTTGATCACCATCGTCAACGGCACGGCCAGGAACATGCCCACTGGCCCCCAAAGCCATCCCCAGAAAAGCACCGAGAGAATCACGACCACCGTGGAAATCCCAAATCCGCGACCCATCACGGCGGGCTCGGCAAAGTTTCCAATCCCCACGTTGATCCCCAGATAACAGGCCGCCACGATGGCGCTCTCCAGGAACCCCAACTGCAGCAGCGCCACGAGGATCGCCGGAATCGCCGCCACCAGCGAACCGATCGTCGGCACGTAGTTGAAGAGAAACGCCACCAAACCCCACAAAACGGCAAACTCCACACCGACGATCCGGCAGGTCAACCACGCCAATACCCCAGTCGCGATACTCGCCAGCGTCTTGATCCACAGATAACGCTGGACCTGCTGGCCCGCATGCCGGAACCGGTTGAAGTCGGGGCCGCGAGCCTGGACCATCTGCTCGATCTTCGAGGCGAAGCGCTCCGCTTCCGCCAAAATGAAAATCATCAGCACGAAGGCAAAAAAGGTCTTCGTGAGCAGGGAAATAAGCCGCTGCAGGATGTTCACCTGGTTGACCCAGTTGACGAGCGACATCAGCGAATTCATGCTCAGCACCTCCTCGACCGCTCCCTTCAAATCGAACAATGGCGGCTGCTCCTCTTCCACGTTCGGATCACCGAAGATATCGGAAAACCACGTCTGCACCGGTGCCACCGTCTCTTCGAACCAAGTGTCGAGGTCCTCGACGCTGACGATCAACATCTCACGGAACTTCTCGTCATACTTCGCGGCGCTGGCCTGAAAATCGGGCATCACACTCGCCGTCAGGAACACCAGACCGGTCAACGCCAGCACGTCCACCGCCACCGCCGAAAGCACCGCCACCGCCGCCGGAACGCGCCGGGCCTTCAGCCAGTTCATCAGCGGAAGGCTCAGCACCGCAAGGAAAAAGCCGAGCAGGATCGGCAGCAGCAACTCGCTGGCCATCTTGAGACCGCCTATGACGATGAACAGACAGGCCAGCGACAGCAGGAACTTGAACCCGGAGTTGCGCCGGGGAAGGGGGAGGTCAGCCATGCGCCGGGACGAGGATCAACCCGCACTTTGACGGGAAACGCCGGTCCGAACAACAAGAAAAGCGTCGCCCGCCCGGCCGCTGCGACCGCAAAAAACGCGAAATCTTCGCGCGCCGGCCACTATAATACGTCTATGCTCAATCCGCCGGGTTCCCTTCTCAAAGCGCCTGGCTCTCAAAACCTGAACCAAATCGACTCATGCATGCATTGAACCTCAAACACGTGACCCGTCACGCCATGACCCTCGCCGGAATCGGCGCCCTTGCTCTCGCCTCCACCAGCTGCCAGCCAAACGCCCAAACCGGTGCTGCGACAGGAGCGGCTATCGGAGCGGGAATCGGCGCGCTCGCCGGAAATTCTGGCGGCGATGTCTTGCGCGGCGCGGCCATCGGCGCCGGTGTCGGCGCGGCGGCTGGTGCCATTGCGAAAGCCAAACGTTATCGTCATGCCGGCGGCGACCCTCGCGTGGGATCCTATCCGACCGCTTCTCCGACGAACCGGCGCGACATCGTTCGCAGTCCCTATCCTCCCAGGGAATTGGTGAATGTGCAGGGTTTCCGCAGTGGCGACCTGGTGATCGACCCCACCAGCGGTCAAGTCTTCCGCGTTCCCTGAGACCACCGGTCTTCACGAATCGCGAGCGGTGGCGGCTTCAGCAGGCCGTCGCCGCTTTTTCGTTTGCGGGGATCGCGGCTTCCTCCGCAAGCCCAGGCTTGCCGGACCAGGGGGAATCTGATTCATTCCGTCAATGATGACTTGTGAAACCCTGAAGCCCCGCCTGATTGCGGCCCTCCTCGCGATCGCCCCTCTCATGAATGCCGAAATCACCGTCGAACCCTTTGGCTCCGTCGACGGCCAGGAGGTCGAACTCTACACCTTGACCGCTCCGTCGAACGAAAACCCCATCAAGGTATCCATCACGAACTACGGCGGCATCGTCACCGCCATTCACGCCCCGGACCGGAACGGGGATCACGCAGACGTCGTTCTCGGCTTTGACAACGTGGCGGACTACGTCAAGGACAGTCCCTATTTCGGCTGCATTACCGGCCGTTACGCCAACCGGATCGCAGGCGGAAAGTTCACGCTCGACGGTCGGGAATACCAGTTGGCCACCAACAACGGTCCAAATCACCTCCACGGCGGCCGAAAGGGCTTCGATAAGCGGGTTTGGTCAGCTGAAACCGCCCGCACCCCCAGCGGACCCGCCCTCATCCTGACCTACGTCAGCCCCGACGGTGAAGAAGGCTATCCCGGCGAACTGACCTCGAAAGTCACCTACACCGTCACCCCCGAAAACGCCCTGCGCATCGACTACGAAGCCACCACCTCCGCCGCCACCGTCGTCAACCTCACCAATCACTCCTACTTCAACCTGGCCGGGGAAAAAACGGGCGATACGATCCTCGGTCATGTCCTGAAGATCCGCGCGGACCGTTTCACCCCCGTCGATCAAACCCTCATCCCAACCGGCGTCGCTCCTCTCGAGGGCACTCCGCTCAATTTCCGTGAAGCCACCACCATCGGTCAGCGCATCAACCAGGACCACGAGCAGCTGAAGTTCGGACTTGGCTACGACCACAATTACGTCCTGGCCGACGCGCGACGCCCTGAACCGGTCTTGGCCGCCGAAGTCACCGAGCCCACCTCCGGCCGCGTGCTGCAAGTCCTCACCACCGAGCCCGGCGTCCAATTTTACTCGGGCAACTTCCTCGACGGTTCCATCACCGGCAAGAGCGGCACCGTTTACCCCTATCGCGGTGGATTCTGTCTCGAAGCCCAGATCTTCCCCGACTCGCCAAACGGCGCCTCCAAGGAAGGAGGATACACCTCGGCCCACCTCGAACCCGGTCAGACCTACCGGCAGACGACCATCTATCGCTTCGCCACCGAGAAGTAACCTTCTCAGCGATACCTGAAGGTTAATTCAGAAGGTGATCGATGATCGTCTTCTCGATTAGCGCAGTGTCCACCTCGCCGGTCCGGGCGGACACGACGTCCAGCCCCGTCAAATCAGCGACCGTCTCCCCGCCTTTCACGAACTTCAGCCAGGGAACCCCTTCGATGTCGAAACGATCGGCTAGGGCCTCTTGAGCTTCGATGTCCACCTTCGCGACCACGACCTGGCCGTCGTATTTCTCGGCCAAGGTTTCCAATTCAGGGGCGATGGCCTGACAAGGCGCGCACCATGGGGCCCAAAAATCGAACAGAACCGGCTCCGTTCCTTCCAGCACCGCGTCAATGTTCTCAACGGTGACCTCGACGGTGTGTCGCTCGACAGGTGATCCCCCTCCGCACCCCGTGAGCAGAAGCACAGGGAGAAGGATCAAAAGCGAGGCGAGGGGGAAAGCGTTCATGATCGTCTTCACGTCGTTACGACGCCTATCCTCCCTGGATCATACAACTTCGGCAAATTTTTCCTCCGGCACCTGGGCCGTCACCAAGTCCATCACGGCCAGAATGCCCCGCAGCCGGTGATCCGAATCGGTCACCAGACACTTATACTGCCCCGCCCGCAGCATTTTCTCCACAGCTTCATCCACCCGCACCGTCTCGACGACCGCCGGCAGATGACTCCGCGTGACCTTTTCGATCGGTGTGTCCGCGTCCACCTCAGAGCGCTTCAAGAAGTTGAAAAAATCTTCACGCTCCACCACGCCGACCAGGTGACCGTCCGGGCTGACCATCGGATAAATCCGGTAGCGACGGCCTTTGATGAGCTGAAGCACTTCCTCCACCGACTGATCGGATCGCACCGTCGCCAAATCGGTCCGCATCACCTCACAAACCGGCAGCTTCAGCAGCGACTGATCGAGCTTCGACAGCAGCGCCCGCAGCTCCGCCTCGGGAGAATACTGCGTCGTCGTTTTCGCCAGCACGCTTCGCAACCGGTCGCTCGTCTTGAAAATCGGCAGGATCACCTCCCCCGCCACCGAAAGCAGGCGCGTCCGTTCCGGCGCCACGGCGTCATAAAGGTAACCCCCTCCATGAACCAGAGCTCGCTCCCCGAAAAATTCCCCGGCCCCAATGGTCCGGACCGCGTGCCCTTCACGGTCCAATAGCTGAATCGATCCCGCTTTCACGACGTAGAGCGAGAACGCCGGTTCCCCGTGCGTGAACAATCGGTCGCCCGGTTCCAGGTGAACCTCCTGGTAGAGTTGGGTGTAGTTCGGGCTCAGCAGGTTGATGTCCCGCGGGAAAAACAGGTCCAGCGTCCAATCGATCACAACCCGAAGTTTCCGGTCCAATCCCGGGAGTTTCGACAAATAGATCGTTCGCCAGAGAAACCACGCGATGAACCCCGAAATCCGCACCCCCATCACGTTCGCCACCGCCGTCCGGTGCCCGATCGACGCCAATTCCCCGAGCCCCGTGAAGACGAAAGGCTTCGGTGCCGCCCCCTCCCGCGCCCGGAGAAGGTTGTCCGCCAGCACCAGCCCCTGACGCATCGCGAACTGCGCGGTCTGGGGACAGCGCTCCCCCTCCTCGCCACCGTGCAGCGGAATCGCCGCGCAGTCACCCGCCGCCCAGAGGTAATCGTAACCCGGCACCCGCATCTCGGCGTCCGTCTTCACCCAGTAGCGCTCATTCTCCAGCTCATACCGGTCGCAAAGCGCCCGGATCACCCGGCTCGGCGCCGTCCCCACCGTCGAAACGACCGTGTTGGTTTCGATCACCTCCCCAGACTGCAGGTAGACTCTTGTCGCCGTGACCGCCCGAACCCGGTCTTCCATCCGGAATTCGAGCCCTCGCTCCCGCAGCTTCCGCTCGGCATACTTCGCCAAACCCGCGCTTAAAGTCGGAAGAAGGTGCGAGCGGCTGTGGACGAGGATCACCCTCACCTCGTCCTCGGGAATCGCCAGATAGAAGCGCACCGTCTCCCGCAGCAAATCCAACATCTCTCCCGCCGTCTCCACGCCGGAATATCCCCCGCCCACAACCACGAACGTCAGCAACCGCCGCCTCACCTCTGGCCGCGTCTCCACATTCGCCTCTTCGATTCGCGAAATGATCCGCGCCCGCAGCACCATCGCGTCCCCGACGTTCTGCATCAGCATCGCGTGCTCCGGCATCCCCGGCACGCGGCTCAAATCAATCTCCGCCCCCAGCGCCAGCACCAACTCGCGAAACCTCACCGTGGCCCCGGCCGAAAACGAACCCGTATCGACGTGAACTTCCTTCTTCTCCAGGTCGATGTCGCGAACGATCCCCTTCATGACCCGGATCCCGCGGCACAAAAGGCGGATCGGATTCACGACGTGTCGCGGAGAAATGGAGGCACCCGCGACCTCCGCCAGCATCGGCTGGAAGACCATGTAGTTCTGATCCGAAATCAGCCCGACCCGACGGGCTTCCTCCTTCCCTCTCAGCCGGCGACAGAGTTCCCGGGCGCAGTAGACCCCGGCAAACCCGCCGCCGAGGATCACGGTGTCCAGGTCCAGCTGGATGGGTCGGGTAGCCGTCGTTTCAGTCATGCGATGCGGCCCAAGCTTCGCGTCCTTGCCGCCAAGCGCAAGCCCTGCCCCCTTCGGATTCTTCCGCGCTCTCGAGCGCATCCTGACCTGCAGACGTGTGGGTCGAGAAAGAAATTTCCGATTTTTAGACAAAGACCGGCGATGGCTCCGCTTCCCCGATGGATGGACAAGTCAAAGTATCAGCCGGAAGACCCGGGCACCGCTTCCGCCCCTGCTTCCGCTTCCTCTTCCATCGAGGAGGTCGAATCTTTGCTTTCGGCACTCCGCCCGGCGCCTCTCAGTGACCGGCTCGAATCGAGGCTGGTCTCGGCGTTGGAAGAATCGTCTCAAGCTCTGGAGGCGTCGCGGATCGTTCCCCTTCCCGGAAGTCTGGCGGACCATGGCCGTAAATCGACCGCCTCGACAATTTGGCGTTCGCGTCTTTCTCAGTGGGCCGCTGCGGCCGCCGCTTTGGCGCTCGCTCTTGGCGTTTCGTTTTTCAATGCCTCGGTAGGTCGCGTCTCGACCGATTCAGCCTCAGCCCAAGATCCAGGTGGAAGCGCTTCGGCGCGGCCTGTCTACCAGGTTATCAACGGAGAGCTCGTCCCGGCTGAATCTCCTTCCGCCCTGATGCGCGCCTCTTACCGCGGCATTCGAGTTTACGACGGCCAGACCTACCGCCAGTTCCAGGATGGGTCCCGTGAATATTGGCAGCCGGTCAATCCGGATGCGCCTCAAAAAGACCGTCCGAATCCCTGATTTCCAAATTTTACCGAATCGGACAGTGAAAACCCCTACCCACTCTCTCAGCTCAGCCGGATCGCCCGGTCCGCTAACAGAGTGCGTGCCGGTTCGAAACTCTCGCCTCCCGGGATGGGAGCAGGCGGTAACCCACCGCAACGCTGAAACTCCCCGACCTCCCCACAGCGTAACTGCTCCTATCCCCGGCGAGATCCTTTCCAGAGACTTTCTCAAAAACTTTCCCGAAGGAAGCTTCTCCGGCCTAGTGGCTGGCTTTTTTGCCGCCCATCACCGGCTCGGAGCGGTATAGAGCGGGTTTCTTCAAGAGTGTTGAATTGTGCGCGTGGCTAGTGGGTCGCGTCCTGAGTGGGGCGCGGCCCACTTGTTTTTTCGTCCTCGGGAATTTCCCTTCCCGGCCCCTCTCGCCTCACGACCCTTTCCGTCCGCCGTTGACCCCGATTCCGCTGTCGCGTATACGTGACCCGTGGATGCCGAATCGATCCAAAGGCTTTCGTCAGCCGTCCGGGACGTGCCGGATTTTCCTCAGCCGGGCATACTTTTCAAAGACATCTCCCCCGTTTTGGGCGATGCCGAACATTTCCGCTTTGCCATTGCCGCTTTGGCTGAACCTTTCCGCCAAAGCTCGGTCCAAAAGGTCGTTGGTATTGATGCCCGCGGGTTCATTTTTGCCGCTGCTGTCGCCCTCGAATTGGATGCGGGACTGGTCCTCATTCGCAAGCGCGGCAAGCTGCCGTGGGAAACCCACTCGCTCTCCTACGCTCTGGAATACGGTGAGGCCGAAGTCGAAATCCACACCGACTCGATCGACCCAGGAGAACACGTGCTCCTCGTCGATGATCTTCTCGCCACCGGAGGCACGGCCGCGGCGGCCCAAGCGTTGATCGATAAGGTCGGCGGAAATTTGATCGCCACTTCGTTTCTGATCGAATTGGAAGCTCTCGCCGGTCGCGAACGCTTGCTCCCCGGGGCGCCCGTCGTCTCGATCCTCAAATACTGACGCCGCGCGAACGCGGGCACGCCTCCCAATGTCCAGCGAGTTGTCAAGGATCGCCGCCGCTCGCGGTCTGCCACATGGGACCGGTCTACCCGATCAGTTCCTGGAAACCAACGGACGGGGCGGATACGCTTCCGCCTGCGTCGACGGCCTGCGCCTCTGGTCGTCGCACGGATTGCTCGTCATCGCCAAGCACCCGCCGATCGACCGCTACGTCCTCATCAACGGCTTCGACGTTTGGGCCGATGTGGACGGAGAGAGCATCCCGCTCAGTGCCAATCTCTTCGAGGATGGCTCCGTCCGCCCGGATGGCCGCGCCCGAGTCCTCGAGTTCGACGCCCGGCTTTGGCCTTCCTGGGCCTTCGACCTCGGCCACCAGCGGGTATTGCGCTTCGAAATCGTGGCCAGGCACGGTGCGGCCCAGTTTTCGTTCACCTGGCACCTCGAAAAGTCAGACGTGCCCATCCGGCTTCGCGTTCGCCCCCTGCTCTCGGGCCGACCCATGCAGGCCACCCGCACCAAATCGGAGAAGATGTCCCTACTCCCCGACCGGCCGACACCGCGGCACTTCGTCTGGCCGCTTCGCGCGGGGGCGCCCCCCCTTTCGCTCCTGACCGACGGCGAATACTCGGAGGATCCACGCTGGATCAAAGGGCTGCGCTACGAGAACCGGAGCATCGAAGACCTAGCCAGCCCATGTGAGTTCCATTGGGATCTTCCGCCCAGGGGAAATGCCCACATTCTGGCCGGTGCAGCGGACGAGATGCGCGCCAGCCCCCGCTCGACCAACGAAGTCGCTTTCCTGGCCAGCAAACTCCGGACGGCCGAGCGCACCCGCCGGCGCCTCTTCCGCACCGTCCTCGATCGCGCCGCGGATCAATTCATCGTCGAGGGGCACGACGGCAAGACCCTGCTCTCCGGCTTCCCGCGAGGCACCGAGATGGGCGAACAAACCATGATCGCCCTCCGCGGCATCTGCCTCAGCCCGGGCCGTCTCGATCTGGCCAGCGAGGTGCTCGGCACCTGGAGTCGCCGACTCGCTTCCGGCATGCTCCCGGAGCAAATCACCGAACACCGGCTCCAGTCCACCTTCACTTCATCCGCCCCTTCCCTCTGGTTCATCATCGCGGTCTACGAATACATCCGCGCCGCCTACCGCCAGGGCCGCCTCCTCCGGCAAGAAGAGCGAGATACCCTCCTGGGCTGCGTGGATGGCATTCTCCGAGCCTTCCACGACCGGAAAAACGGCGCGGCCTTCATGGACGAGGACGGTCTTCTCGCAGAAGCCGCTTCGCCACGGGGCAGGACCGTCAAGCGCGTGCATGTGCAGGCCCTATGGATCGCCGCTCTTCGCATCGGTGATCGCCTGAACGGCGGTTGGCAGTCGACCTACGAACTCGTTCGCAGGGAGTTCGACCGCGCGTTCTGGCACGAAGAAGCCGGCTACCTCCACCGCCGCCTCATCGAAACGACAAACCAGCCTCTCGAACGCGATTCCGTCTTGGACATGCAGCAGGTCGTCGCCGTCGGCGGCCTTCCCA
This sequence comes from uncultured Verrucomicrobiales bacterium, assembly GCA_964500945.1. GTDB lineage: Bacteria > Verrucomicrobiota > Verrucomicrobiia > Verrucomicrobiales > DEV007 > CAZCRA01. Next base: position 26,781 of record CAZCRA010000025.1, read on the forward strand.
TCGCTTGCGTCGATGAAGGGCGCGCCAGCCTCATCGTTCAAGCCCTGGAAGAACGCTTCGCCACACCTGACAAAATTCGCACCGCTCCAAGCTTGCCCTGGCATTTTGGCCCCTTCATCGAAGCCTGGTTTCGGGTGCGGTTCCGGGAACCCGACGTCTTGGAAGAGGTGAAACGCCGTTTCATCGAACCCTGGGAAGCACAAATTCGCAGCGGCGGACTCAACCACCTCGCCCGCCACTTACCTGCCGATACCCCCGATCGGGACGCCGTCGAGATCCGGGAAACCCCCTTCGGCTGTGCTGAAACCGCCGAGCTCCTCCGCGTGCTTCACCTCCCGGATCTGCAGCGCAACCAAAGCCCGTTCGACGACAGCATGCTCAGCCCCCTCTTCTACGACTGAACGGAACCCGCCCGCCCCTACTCGAAGCGCTTCAGCACCAGCGACGCGTTGTGGCCGCCGAAACCGAACGAATTGCTGATGGCGGAGCGGATTTGAACTTCGCGCGCCGTGTGGGGCACGTAGTCCAGGTCGCACTCCGGATCCGGCTCGTCGAGGTTGATCGTCGGAGGCACGATCCCCTGCTGGAGCGCCTTGGCACAGGCGGCAAGCTCCACCCCGCCAGCCGCGCCGAGCAGATGCCCCGTCATCGACTTCGAGGAACTCACCACCAGCCCGTCGTGCGCGTGCGCTCCAAACGTCCGCTTGATCGCCCGCGTCTCACAAACATCGCCCAGCGGCGTGGAAGTGCCGTGCGCGTTCACGTAATCCATGTCGGACGGGTCGATCCCGGCGTGGCGCATCGCATTCTCCATGCACCGGCTCGCTCCGACTCCATCGGGATGAGGCGATGTCATGTGGTAGGCATCAGCCGATACACCGTATCCGGCCAACTCACAGATGATATCCGCCCCACGGCGCTTGGCTGATTCCATTTCTTCCAACACCACGACTCCCGCGCCTTCACCCATCACGAACCCATCGCGGCCGGCGTCAAACGGACGCGAAGCCCTCGTCGGCTCCTCGTTCCGCGTGCTGAGCGCCCTCATGTTGCCAAACCCGGCCAGCCCCAAGCGCGTGATGGAAGCTTCCGACCCGCCCGCAATGAACACGTCCGCGTCGCCGAATTTGATCATCCGCCAAGCTTCTCCGATGTTGTTGTTGGCGGTCGTGCACGCCGTGACGATGCACATGTTCGGCCCGTGGAGTCCATACTCCATCGAGATGATCCCGCTCGCAATATTCGTGATCATCATCGGAATCACGAACGGCGAAACCCGCGACGGCCCGCGCTCGATCAAGATCTGATGCTGGCGCTCCAGCGTGTCCAGTCCACCGATCCCGCTACCCACCAAGACTCCTGCCCGAAACGGATCGAACGCCGAAAAATCCACTCCCGAGTGCTTGACCGCCATCGATGCCGCCGCCACGGCCAAATGCGTAAAACGGTCCGCACGCTTCACATCTTTTGGATTGGTGAAATACTTCACCGGATCGAAATCGCGAACCTCACCACCAATTCGACATGAGTAGCCGCTCGGATCGATCGCTTCGATCTGCTGAATGCCGGACACCCCGCGGCACAGATTCGCCCAAAACGTGTCCAGATCGTTGCCGATCGGTGACACGACTCCAATTCCCGTTACCGCCACTCGTCGTTCCATGTCGCAACCCCCAAGGGAGAGGCTACAAATCCCCGGTCATCACCACAATGCAAGGGCGATTTCGCTTTACTCGAAAGGCGCATGGCCCATTCTTTTAGACTTGGCGGGCCCTCTGAAAACCAGCGCGAGCCGCGAGCCAAGCCCTGGGCGTCAGAGCGCGGAACGATGAACGAAGGGAGCTGCCTCCCTGAGCGAAGAGGTCCCCTGGGGCTAAACGGTCCTCACGCTCTGACGCTCATTCGCGCGCCCACACTCCGGGCATCGCGGCAACGGGTCCTCGGTGTGATCTTCATAATGACACCCGCACACGCCGCAAACCATCCGCGAACGCTGGATTCGGTGAAGCCGCACCCACCGCTGCACCTCCCCGCCGAGCCATAGCACGAAAAGCCCGCCCAGGATCAGGAAAACGTAGACAACGAGAAGTTGGGGCAAGGTCAGTTGAAACATGAGGAGTTCCCGTTCGCGCTCAAATTTACCATGTCAGCTCCAACCACCCCCATCGCTCATCCGCTGCGGCTTCAAATCGAATGGAGCGCCGCAGCCGATCGATCTCTTCTCCCCCCCACTCCGAAGAACCGTCGCTCAGCACCGCCTCGGCCTCCACCGCCGGCAGCAAATACGGCACCCTCCCATCAGGTAATACCCCGGCTCGAAACGTCACCCTGCCACTTGGCCGCCCGCTCATCAATTCCTCCACGCTCGCCTCGTCCACCCGAAAGTCCCGCCCTCTCAGCGACCCCGAAAGCCGGATCTTGAACTGAAATGGCGCTTCGTCCAACTCCTCGCCGGAAGACGATTCCGGCTTGTCCTGTTCCACCGTCTTCAACGGAGGAAGAACGGGACGCCCGGCCGCATACAGCGTGGGCGCTGCGGCCCGGCGGTCCTGCAAATTTGCTCCCTCCTTCAAATCGATGGCAAATCCGGCGAACGACGGCCGAAACCGGACCCCGCGACTCTCGAGAGAATACTCGGTCAATGAGGTCGATGCCCCCGGTTCCAGATGGAACAGCCGGTCGTCCAGATCCCTGAGAAACCACGCCGCCCGGGGCGAAGAATCCGTCAGAAGCGTCACCCCCGTGGTTTGCGGAATCCAGCGCTCCACCGCCGGGTAATCCACGCGGAACAGATAAAACACGATCACATGCGCCACCAAGGCAACCGCCAGGAAAAAGACCATCCGCCCCTGCGCCTCCACCGCCCGCCGCGCGAACCGCACCACGAATTTCCAGACACCCGTCAATCCGGCGCTTTGCTTGGCTTCCGCCATCTCAGTCTTGGCGTGGGTTCACCGTCGCAAACGCCAAACGGTAACCCCTCTGCGTCATGCGATCCGAAATCGACATCACCGTCCCAAACGCTGCCGTCCGGTCCGCCCGGATGATCACGTGCTCATCCTCGCCGGACGGTCCAGGCAGGAAGTCCTCCAACTGATCCAGCCGGACCAAATTCTCGTTCACGTAAATCTGCGGAGATGAGCCCGGTGGAAGAATCGTGATCACATGGGCATTCTGAGCCCGGGGCAGCGTCGAATCGAAGGTGGGAACATCGACCGCAACCCCCGACTTCAGCACGAAATTCGACCCGAGAAGAAAAAACACCAGCAGCAGCAGCACCATGTCGAGGAGCGGCGCCGTGTAGAGAAAACCCGAAGCATCCCGCAGCGAACTCTCTAACTTCATACCCGTTCAGCCTCGCTCGCCGCGCCATCGCCGGCAAGCGCCGATTTCCTCCGGCAGAAATCGCTCGAATCCCACGACTTCACGACCGCCCCGCTTCACTCCGGCCCGACGATCCACGCTTCGATCGCTTCGCTGCGGCCTCTTCCGAATCGCCGCCGGAGCGAAATTCGATGATGTCCTCGTCCCCGCGGCGGTTGTCGTGGATGATGTTCACGATCTCGATACCAGCCCGCTCCATGTCATACATCAACGTCCGGGCGAACGATGCGAGGTAGGCGTAAAAAGTGAACGAGGGAATCGCCACCACGATGCCCGCCGCCGAAGTGATCAGACTCTCATACAACCCGCTCGAGATCTCCGTCGCGGTCGCGTAGCCGCTGTTCTGGCTGATCTGAACGAAGGTCTTCAAAAGCCCGATGATCGTCCCAAGAAGCCCGATCAAGGGCGCCATGTAGGCAATGTTCCGTAACACCGCGAGGTTCTTCTCCAACCTTGGCACCTCCAACTGTCCAGCTTCCTGAACGATGTCGCGAAGTTCAGCCCTCGGCGCGTGATGACGCAGCAGCGCCGCGTGAACCACCCGCGCCACCGGCCCCGGGGTGCCCGCGCAGACGTGCATCGCCTCCGCGAAATTCTTCTTCTGAATTAGGTTCGCCAACCCGTGCATCAAATCCCCCACCTGCACCCTGGCCCGGTGAAAATGGAGGTAGCGCTCCAGAAAAATGCCAATCGAAAGAACGCTGCAGCCGATCAGCAGCCAGATGAGTGGGCCGCCCTGCCAAAGGAACGGTCCTGAATTCGCAATCACGGTCATGGGAGATGGAGGAAACTCCTCAACCCAGCCTCTGCCCTTCTATCAGGGCCTTCGAGCAGGGTAAAGGATGAAAACACGATACAGCCAGAAAGCCCCACTCTCGCAAGCATCAATTGCGCCAACGTGCACGCTTTTGCATCCGTCACCCCGCTAAGGCTCGGATCAGCGATATCGTGAAAAGGGCGTTTCAAATTCGTCGATCATCTGCCCCGTCGATGGAGCCATCGTCGTCGCGTGCCTCAGCACACGACTCAAATCCCCTCGCAGCGACTCCGCTGCCTGCTTCGCCTGAATCCGTATCATCCCCACCGAAACCCGGTTGGTGAAAACCGCCATCAAGGCAAACTCCTCTGAAAGCGGTGCGAGAAAAACGTGCACGTCCTCTCCGTGACAAATCACCTCCGGCGCGTCCGCATCCCCTAACTGCCGCGACAGCATCTGCGTGGAACCAAACAAACCAGCTACCAACGCCCCCAACGAATCCGGGCGTGGGATTCTGACCCGGGTTGGAGGCTTCGTCTCCTCGCTCACGATCACCGCGCCACTTCGCTCGATCACTGCTGCGAGGCAACAGTCCGTCTCTGCGAGAAAGCCTTGCATCACGGACCGGAAACGTGCCGCCGTCTCCCGGTCGATGCTCAGATGGTAGTCGCCCGTCGCGGCGGGCACTGCGGTCATGTCCGTTGTCATTTGCCTTGCTCTCCCCCCTTCCCTTTCGAGGGCAGAACCCTACACACCTACCTTGCACGCCTCTCGTCCACCACTTTCGGCGCCACCACTCACGACGGCAGCTCCACCCTCCCTCAAACCCTGGAACTCACGCCACCGTGGCGACCTCCGAGGCCTCGGGAACCTGTCCCCGGCCGGACGCCTGATGAAAGCGGCGAAGCACCTCCTGTGCCACCTCATTCAGCGTGGCAAACACTTGCGTCCCCTTCGATGCCACCGCTTCAAAATGCGGCACTGTTTCTTCGCCGGAATTCAGAAGCATGTTCAAATGGTCCACCGGGATGGCCCCGTCGACATCGCGCTTGTTGAACTGGAGAACGAGAGGTAACTCCTCCAATTCAACGCCGTTGTGCGCCAGATTCTCTCGCGTGATCTGCAACGCCTCCGCATTCGCTTCCAGTCGGTCCGGAGAGGAATCGGCCACAAACACGATCCCATCCGCCCCCCGGAGCACCAACTGCCGCGTCGCGTGGTAAGCCACCTGTCCTGGAACCGTGTAGAGCTGAAACCGGGTGTGGTAGCCCTTGATCAACACCGCATCGATCGGCAGGTAATCAAAAAACACCGTCCGATCCGTCGATGTCGCCATCGAGAGCAAATCCCCTCGTTGATCGTCGTCGATCTGCGAGTGGACGTAGTGCAGGTTCGTCGTCTTGCCGCTAAAGGCCGGGCCGCAGTAAACGATCTTAAACTGCACCTCCTGTGTATCGTGATTTACGAGAGCCATTGATTGGTTTCTGTCTGGGTTCTCTTCTCTTCCTAACATCGCTCCCACATGGAGCGCAAACTCTTCCGCCAAGGCCTTAACCCACCAGCGCCGCGGCACCTCGTGAAATCAGCACCAGCTTCTCCCGGATCCCCGGATCAAATTCCGCCGAGCGATGAACGACACTCAAGCAAACCCCGTCGTGCTCGAAAAAACTCAGCGCCCCGCTGCTCGTCCGCAGCGTGAACGCCCGGCTCTCGTCAAAGCCCAAATCCCGCGCCAGACCCCGAATCCTCTCGTAAATCTCCGGTGTCTGCTGAACCAGCTTCCGGCCGGCCTCATCTTCCGGCGGCACCTCGGCATACCGGTTGGCTGCATCCCGAAAAAGCGCGCAACCCTCCACGCCCGGCAGTTCCCGTGTCTTCTCCAGTGTCGATCCGGGCGTGAATGGATCGCGCGTCGCGAAAACGGCCCGCAACTCGATGTGGTCGTCGGAGGGATGATCGATTTGAACCCCGCCGAGCGCGACACCGGACGCGGCCGGCTGCGCCCCACCTACTGTTGAGGGAGATCCACCAGGGCTCGGACGGCTCGCCGAAACCGGCCCTCGCTGCGGGCCAACGTCACCCGGACCACCGGATGGCTTCGGCGCCTCAAGATCATCTAGCGAGAGCGGCCCGTCGCCCTCTTCTTCCGATTCCGTCTTTGTCGCCGGTTGAGCAGACGCCGGCGGTGGAAAGCCTCCCACGCCCATGCCCACGCCACCCGGACTGGATGCCGCTTCCGTCGCCTCCGGCGCCATCGAATTGCCCCCTGGGCCGGAAGCGCCTCCCGGCATCGCGCTTGCCTTCGGTGCTCCGAACAGGGTCGAACCCGCCGGATTTCCTGACCCTGCCGAACCGCTAGCTGCCCCACCCTTTTCTTGCTCGGCTTTTACCGTGAAAGGCGTCGCAATCTCACCCGAAGGCGGCGACGAAGCCGAAGCTGGCGCTGCAACCCCGAAATTCCCGGAAAGGTCGGGCGGAAGCTGCTCAAACACCGATTTGAGCGGCACTGGAAATTCCAGGTCGTCCCCGCACCCACCGAAGGCTGCCGCAGCCTCGGCCGGCACCGAAAAATCACGCACCTGTGCCAAACTCAAGACCACCCGTCCCTTCGCCATTTGGGGCCGAATGACCGAGAGAGGCACCTCGACCTTCCATTCACTCGCAAACGAATCGGGATCCAGCTCGCTCTCGGGCGCATGAGTCACCAAATCACGCAACACCAAAGCCACCGTCGGCTCCTCGTCGGTCGCATCACTTGCCGCATCCTTTTCTTCACTCGGCGCCTTCACAGACATCCCGCCGGCTTTGAGCGGGGACGAAGCCCCCCCGCCGGCAGGCATTCCGAAGGGCGACGGATTGGCCACGGCCGTCGTTGCTGGAGAAGCGGCCGCCCCCGCTGCGGTAAACGGATTCGGTTTCGCTCCCCCAGAAGCCGGCGCTCCTCCTTGAGGCCCACCCGGCGCATGACTGATCAAAGCCGGGATCGTGACGTCCCGATCAGCTTCTTCCGTCACCGGCCGGGAAAAAAGCTGGGGACAGGCCTGATAAATCACCGATAGCCGCGTCTTGATCACGCCCGAACCCGGCTCCCGCTCAACCTGGCCGGCCGGCAACCGGATCGGCCCTGCTGGAGGATTCAACGCCGAAAGAAACTCGGAGGGCACCCCCATTTTGATCCGCTCCGAGGCCAACGAAACCACTTCGCCGTCTGACGCGAGCGATTCGCCCCCGCCGACTGGAGGTGGCGGAGGTGGCGTTGGACCGACCGCAGGTCCCTGCGGTTGAGCAAACGGACTGTTCGGTGCCGGTTGTTGAGCGACCGTAAAGGGGGAAGTGACCGGAGCGGAACTGGCTGGCGCCTGGCTCGTTGAAGCCGAAGTAGAAACGGGCGCTTCACCGGGTTTCCCAAAGATGTTCTGGAAGGGCAATGCCATGGATGTCGAGTGTTGGTGCTGGGTGTTTGCGAAACGACCGGGCGTCCCACATCAAAAGCTTGACCAAAAACCGGTCGAAACTTTCAACCCACCAAACTATTAAAGGCCAATTGAATATTACAAGCACTTAATTCGCCGAAGCTTCTTTTCCATTACATCGTCCGAGAAGTAAGCAGCTCACATCCCCCATCTTTACCCACCAGCGCTGTGGCTGCGGAGATGTAAGTTGGACCTATGGTCCGACCAAACGGGAAGTCGAATCCGGCCACAGTTGAATGGCACTCAGTTAAGCGCTGTTGATGGGCAAAGTAGCAAGGACTTCAGTCCTTGAAGGCGGCGAAAGCCGCCGATGAATTTGGCGTAACCGAGTGCCATTCGGCCAAAGTTTGGTTCGCCCGCTGACTTTTGAGCGTGCGGGCTTCGATATCGCCGGAATGTGAGTAAACAGGATATCTCGCAAGGGATTTTGCCCAGGATCAAGGCGCGCCTGTCGCGCCAAAGCCTCGGCGAAGGCAGAAGGAGAAGGAGCTTCGCGGACTTGGCCTGCCCGGTCAGGGCAACCCGCAGTACGGCGCCGAGAGGCAGCGGCAAAGTGAAGCGAGCTTCATGACTGACCGAGCAACGCCGAGCACGGGCAAAAGGCCCGCGAAAGGAGTGCTCCCCACCACCATCCCGCGAACCCTCACGCAAATCACGCCCACGGTTTGCCCATCGCAACGCAGGCCTTCTCCAAGGCCACAACTCGAGCCCGCCTCGACCAGGAAGTGCCATGCTCGCTTCAGGGCCGGACCCACGTCCGTGCCACGATTTCCTCCACTTCGAGGTAAGGTTGACCGTTCGGGAAGGTAGCCCACCGTAGTCTCACTTCCGCCGCGAGCGGATCCGCCTCCCAAGATAGCTGCTCGAGCAAGGCCGCGCCTCGCTCTCCTTCTTTCGACGCGAACGCATGGCGCGTGTAGCCCGGATAAGGCGGATCGATTTTGTAGCACAGCAAATCGTCGATCCCTGGGATCTGATCCCGGTCTTCCTCCCAGTAGGTCACCCGCTGAATCACGACACGAAACACCTCGGAGCCGCTCGGCCGCTTCTCCACAAAATCTCGAAAGTGCCGGTCGCGAAACTCGACGAAAAGGTCCCAGTCCACGCGAAAACCCTCCTCCGATTGCCGCACGATCATTGGAAACCCATCCTGATCGTTCGAGAACGTCAGGAAGAACACATAGATCCCATCTTCACCCTCACGGAGTTCACTGTGGAAGAAATCCAGCCGGTAATCGATGAGCGGAAGATCGGCTCGCTGCGCATAGTAAGCCTCTAACCGCTTACCCATCGACTCGCCCCCCGCCACCCATGGAAGTCGCTCCTGCCAATTCGCGGCACCGAGAAACTGCCGAATCGCTCGCCTGGCTTCATCCAGCGCACTCGGCTC
>CAZCRA010000026.1:0-34130 GCA_964500945.1 uncultured Verrucomicrobiales bacterium
GCTTCTTCAGCTCGGGGAGGGTGAAGGTGCGTGGATTTTGGATCGATTCGCCGCCGATTTCGAGGGTCCAGGTGGCGGGGTCGATGGATTCCGGGGCAGGCGGGATGCCGTTGTTGCGGACGAAGAGGCGGTTGGCCGGGGTCACGTCGTCGTCGAGGAGGTGGGCCGGAGTTTCGGCGTTGATGGGCCGGTCGTTCAGGACGATGAGCCCGTCTTTGCCAGGGATTTCGAAGGGTTCCTCCGACTGGGCGAGGGCTGCCGGGATGAGTCCGGCCGGGAAGTAGTCGCCGAAGACGATGGGTCCTCCGAGCGCGGCGGCCATGAGGGAGCGGGCGCTTCGGGAGAGGAAGCCGCGGCGGGTAGATGGATGGGGTCGGCGTCCCCAGATCAGGGCATCGGCGCGTTTGGGGTCTTCAGAATAGAGTTCGTGGAGACCGCGGGTGTATTTGGAGGAGGGCATGGGAGAGAATCGAGCGTTTGGTTTGTTTTACTGCGGCGCATTGGGAGGTTCAAAGCGTGGAGGAGGTGCGGTCTCTTTACCGGCCGAAGGCGGGAGCGCCTTCGCTACTTTAGGGTTTCCGCGAAGACGCCGAGGTGGCTGCCGTTGACGCGGGGGAGGCCACTGGCGGGGCGGTTGAGTAGGCGGACGCCGTTGGGGGTCGATGGATCGGAGGCCACCATGATGGAGGAGCCGCCGCCGTCGAGATTCACGCCGTTCCAGGCGCCGAAACGCGCGATCCAAACGGCGGTTTCGTAGAGGCTGGCGCCAGGTTTCTGATTCGGGAGACGGCCCTCGATGACGAGGAGGAAGAGGTAGCGACCATCCCGCGAGACGCCAGCGGCGGTTCGAGGGTGTTCCTTGCCGCCAGGCTTGTAGGCGGCGACACCCGACCGCAGGAGCGACATGCCGGCGCAAGCGACGTCGATGTCCGAGGTCTTCTTCGGCGGTTTGGTGACGATGGACGCCCGATTTCGATCCGTGATCACGAGGGCGGTGGCCCGGGAGCGGTTCCAGGGTGAAACGGGTTTGCCGTCGGCGATGGCGAGGCCGATCACGTCTTTTGGCTGACCTGGGAAGGGGCTGCAGCAGGGGTTGAAAAAGTGGGTGTTGATGGCGAGTTGCGCGCCTGTGCGGTGAAGGAAACCAAGCGCGGTTTCGCCATCGGTTTCCTCGGGACGCTCACCGTTTGGCGGGGTGGCAGTGAATTCGATGCCTTTGGAACGGAGATCGATCCGGGCGCAGACGCCCTTTAGAGGGGCTTCGGAGGGACCGGATTCCGCACGGGCGAGATCGATTCCCTGGAAGAGAGGTTCCCAATCCGTCGCGCGAACGTCCTTTGTCGTGAGTTGAGCCGAAGCGCTGGCGAGGGTGGCCGCGAGGATGGCGATGGCGAGGAGGCGAATCATTGGGCGAGAGGCAGTTTCAGGCAGACAGCTTCGCGGTCATTTCGGACCAGAAGGTATGGGCCGGCCAAGGCCGGGGCGTTCCAGGTTTTTGAGTTGAGCGGTTGGATGAGCGCGAGTTCCCGATGTTCGTCCGGGGTGGCCTTGAGCAGGGCGACCTGACCGCGTTCGCCTTGGACGAGAATCAGGTCGTCTCCGATGAGAAGGTTCTGGCCATATCCATATTTTCCGCCCTTCCAGAGCCGGTCACCCGTCGCGATCTCGATGCAGGCGAAGCGTCCCTCGTCGAGGCCGTAAGCGTGGTCGCCGACGATGTGGGCGCTGCTGAATTTCGTTTTCATCGTGCGTTCGTTCCAGATCTCGGTGACGGACCAGCCGGATCCCGATTTTGAGATCTTGATGAGGGCGCTGTTAACGCCGGGGTAGCTGGCGGTGAGGAGCAAGCGGTTTGCGTCGACCGGCATGGGTTGGGCGACCTTTGGGAAGTTCCCCGGCCATTCGTAGGTCCAAAGTGATTCGCCGGAGGCGGGGTCGAATCCGGCGACGTTCTTCTCGAAGACGGCTACGATTTGGCGGACGCCATCGACTTCGAGCAGGACGGGAGAACTGTAGGACGCCGGGCCGCGGCCGGCCTGCCAAACGGGTTCGCCAGTGGCCCGGTCATAGGCCAGGAGGGGTGTCGATTCGGTGTCGCCGCCAGTTACGACGACGAGGTTGTCGACGAGGAGGGGCGAGGTGGCCACACCCCACTCGATGTTCGGGAGCCCGGTGTCGTCGAGGATGGAGCGGGACCAGATCTTCTCACCGGTCTCGAGCTTCAGGGCGTTCAGGATGCCCGTGGCACCGGCGGCGTAGACGATGCCGCCGTCCAGGGTGGGGGTGGCGCGGGGGCCGTCGCCGCCCATGGGCTCGGAGAAGCGGACGGGATCGGCGTGAGCCCAGAGGAGTTCGCCGGTTTCGAGGGAATAGGCGGTGACGAGTTCGGAATCGCCGCGCTGCTCTTGGGTCACGGCAAAATCGCCAGCCACGGCAAAGGCGCTCCAGCCCAGACCCACCTCGATTCGCCACAATTCTTCCGGGGGGTTCGTGGACCAATCCCGGATGAGGCCGGGATCCGGCACACGGCCGTCGCGGTTTTCACCGAGGAAACCGGGGATGCCTGGATGGTCGTCGCGCGTTGGGGCGACGGAGTTGTCGGTCGCGGTGGCGGTGCTGGGGGCGATTTCAGGCGCCTTAGGTCCCTTTTCCCAGACCCAGCGGAAACCGAAGACGTTCGCGCCGGTGGCGGCCCCGTCGAAACGCACGGTCAGACCTGCTGCCACGAAGACGACAGCGGCGACGGCGATGGCGTTAAGGAGCGAACGCCAGCGGGTGCGGCCGGTGAGGAAGATCCACCAGAAGAGAATGCCGATGAAGGCCAGGGTGATGAAGAGGTAGACGAACACCACTCGGAGGGTGTGTTCGGTGGCGTAGCCGGCGTAGATGGCGGCGGCAGCGAGGGCGAGGATGGTGAGGGGAATCCAGAGTCGCATGGGGGAAGGAGTGAGGAAGGGGTTGACAGTGAGGGGTAGGCCTGGTCAACCTATACTCTGAGAGCGCAATGAAGACGAAAATTTGGACCATTTTTGTGGTTGTGGCGGGACTGGCTGCAGCACCGGCGGCGACGGTTTACTGGGGCGGTGGGACGGTGGACATTACGGACGGCACGCCGCCATCCGACGTTGGGGGCGATTGGAGTCAGTCGATTTCCAACTGGGCCAGCGATGCGTTGGGGACGACCTACCAGACGTGGAACAATGCAGCGGGCGACACCGCGCGGTTCGATACCTCCGGTTCAAACTATTCGGTCTTGATTTTGGAGGACATCACCACTGGGGGGGGTTGAGGTGCGAGGCGATTCCCAGGTCAACATCGGCCAAGGTCCGGCGTCGGGGCGGGAGCGGCTCACTTTTTCGGCTGGAGCGACGATTCACGTCGATAGCGGCGCGACACTGAATTTTTCCGGAGGGGGTTTAGAAGCTGAGTTTCGGGCGTTGGGTGATTTGACGAAAACTGGCGACGGCGACATGACCTTCACCCGGTTTCATGACCGGGCCTCCATCGCCTCCGGAAGCACTTTTTCGATCGAGGGCGGGACGGTGTCGTTTGGGGGGAACACGCCCTACAACTTCACAGGAGTGACGATCGATTTGTCGTCTGGAGCGGAGTTCCGGGAGAGCATGAGTCCAAGTGCGCTGAAGTCCAACGGCTTGCAGGTGGGTGGATTGACGGGAACGGGGACTTTCTCTGGTAGGTCGGGAAGCGATGCGGATTCGTTCAACCGAATCGGAAGCGGTGATGTCAGCAGCACGTTCGACGGGACTTTGGCGGACAGTGATGGAAGCAATCCGATGACCCTGAGGAAGGAAGGGACGGGCACCTTCGAATTGGCGGGGAGCGGCACGTATGGCGGTACGACGTCGGTCGAGGAAGGCACCTTTGATTTGTCGGGAAGTTACACCGGCGAAGGGGCGCTGGATATCTTGGACGCGGCGGCGATGATGCTGAGCGGGACGGGATTCTTCGGTGATCTGACCTTTTCAGGGACGGATGGGCTCGGCGTGCTGACCATCGAAGGTCTGGGTGTGTTGAACGTGTTGCAGTCGAACTACTCCATCGCGGATGCGAACACCGATATTGGTCTCGGGAATTTGCTGGCGGCGACGGATGTTCTGGCGGTGACGACCTTCAACGACGGGAGCAATGACTTCACTCAGATCAGCATCGGCGTGATTCCGGAACCGTCCGGGGCGATGATGATGGTGGCTGGTCTGGCTTTCTTGCTAGGTGCTCGCCGGCGGCGTGTCACCTCCGATCGGCGGTGATCCGGCTCCAGGCTGGGCGCGCCGTCGATGGAAGGAGGGCGGCGGGGAGAGCGGTAGCGACGGCTTTGTCGCGCCTCGGGCGGGAGCTGCAGATTTGGCTGGTGCTGTCGCTGTTCACCGTCCGAGCCGTCCGTCTGGGGGCTGCGGTTTTGGTGCCTCAAGGCGAGAGGCGGCGCGCTTGGAGGGCCCGCCCTACCGGGAGGGGGGGAGGGAAGAGTGGTTTTGGCTGGACCCAGTTGGTCAAATCCGCGAAAGGTGGCGGCTCGAATCCCCGTTTGTAGGGGGCCTATCCCATGATCGATTCCATCCGACTCACGATGGCGGCGGCCTTGATCGCCTGCATTACCCTGACCTCGAGTGAAGCGAGTCCGGTGCCTGAAGCCGTGCTGGAGTTGGGGGCGCAACAGTATGCCGCCTGCGCCACCTGTCACGGAACGGATGGGAAAGGCATGAAGGCGGGAGATCTGGTGATGGCGCCTTCGCTGCACGAATCGATCTACGTGACGTCGGACCGGCCGGAAGTGTTGGCGTTGATGGTGTTGAAGGGGGTGAAGAAGGAAGACACGAAGTATGTGCAGGAGATGGTGGCGCTGGGTCAGGCCTTTGACGACGAGAAGTTGGCGGCGGTATTGACCTATGTGCGGGATGCTTTCGGGGGGCATGACGACGAGGTGACGGCCGGGCAGGTGGCCAAGTGGCGGGAGGTGTTTGCGCCCATGCCCGCCTCCATGACGCGGAAGGAATATGAGCGCTTTCTGCGTGCGCCCCGAATCACCGGATTCTCCGAGCTGACCTACGCGGTGTATCCAGGAAAATGGGAGGAGATGCCAGACTTCCGCACGCTCGAACCCTCCGCGGAGGGGAAAGTCGAAGACGGTTTGATCGATTTGGCGCTGGCGGGGGAGGATTTGCAGGAGCAGCCGTTCGGGATGGTGTTTCAAGGCACGTTCGAGGTGCTCGAGCGGGGCCAATTCGAATTCTCGGTGGTGTCCGACGACGGTTCGCGCTTGATTGTGGACGGGGAGTTGGCGGTGGATAACGACGGGGTGCACTCTCCACGGGATCGGCGGAAGACCCTGAAACTGGAGCCGGGGGTCCACGCGATGCGCGTGGAGTTCTTCAACACGGGTGGGAAAATGTTTTTAGCGGCCGGCGCGCGGCCCAAAGGAGGGCTGTGGACCTTCCTCAGCCGGGAACGGGTCGGCAAAGGCTCATCGATGGGCCGACCGCCTCTGCCGGTGATTCCTTTGAAGCCGGAGAATCCCGGGGAAGCCGTGATTTACCGCAACTTCATCGCGGGCAGTTCGCCGCGCGGGATCGCGGTGGGTTATCCGGGTGGCGTGAACCTGTGCTGGGACGCGGATTTGCTGAATCTTTCTCTGATTTGGCGAGGGGATTTCATGGATGGCGGCCTGCATTGGACCGGGCGCGGCTATGGGAGTCAGTCGCCGATGGGAACCGAGCTCGTGAAGCCGGCGCAGGGTTATCCGCTGCAGGTGTTGGAGTCAGAAGAGGAGTCCTGGAAGCGTGAGCACGAGGATCGGATCGCGTATGAACGGGACAAAGCCGAGCCGAAGAAGGAGATCGCGTATCTTGTGCCGCATCCGGACTACCGGTTTCTGGGGTATCGGCTGGATGAGCGGCGGTTTCCGGCTTTTCGTTATCGATTTCAGGGGCTCGAGCTGACCGATTTCTATGAACCGGGGCCGGCCGGGAGGATGCCCAGTTTGCGCCGGACGCTCACCGTTACGGGCGAGCCGAGTGCAGACGCCTACCTTCGTGTGGCGACGGGAGGAGAAGAGGGTGAAGACGGCGTTTACCGGATCGGGACGCTAGAGATCCGGGTGGATGGCGGCGAACCGCAGTTTCAGAAGGGTGAATGGCTGGTTCCGGTGCTTGGCGCCGGAGAGATCGAAGTGGAATACCGTTGGCTGGACTTCCAAGCGGGGGGGAATTGAAAAGGGGCAGGATTTCGATGATGACGACGAAGCAGCGATGGACGGGGCTGTGCTGGCTGGGTTTCGTGGCGCTGGCCACGGCTGAACCCCAACCGAAGGAGGGGGATTACTACACGATCACGCCCTTGAAGACACCGGAGGAAACGGTGTTCGAGGTGGGAGGACTGGAGATTCTGCCGGACAAACGCGTGGCGGTATCGATTCGACGAGGCGAGATCTGGATTGCGGACGGCGCGTTCGAGGGCCATTCGCCGGAGTGGACGCTCTTCACGAGGTATCTTCACGAACCGCTAGGGCTTTCGTGGCGGGAGGGGTGGTTGTATGCGACGCAGCGACCGGAAGTGACGCGGATGCGCGACGAGGATGGGGACGGACGGGCGGACGTGTTCGAGACGGTGAGCCAGCCCTGGGGGATCACGGGTGATTACCACGAGTATGCGTTCGGAAGCGAGCACGACGCCGAGGGGAATATGTATGTGGCGCTTTGCCTCACGGGTTCTTTCACGGCGCAGACGTTGTTTCGGGGTTGGGTGATGAAGATTGGACCGGACGGCAAAGCGGTGCCGTTCGCGTCCGGCGTGCGCAGTCCGGGTGGGATCGGTTATAACGCGGAAGGCGACCTTTTCTACACGGACAACCAGGGAGCGTGGAACGGTTCGAGTTCCTTGAAGCATGTGCCAGCGGGCTCTTTCCAGGGAAATCCGAACGGGACCATTTACTACGACGTGGCGGACCGTTCCATCGTGGGCGAGCGCCCGGCCTATCCTCCGGTGGAGGGAGAGGGGAGCCGGATCGAGGCCGAGCGGGAGAAGATTCCGCAACTGGTGCCGCCGGCGGTGGTGATGCCGCATGCGAAGCTGGGACAATCTCCGACCGGGATGGTCGCGGACACCACGGGAGGGAAGTTCGGACCGTTCGAGGGACAACTGTTCGTGGGTGAACAGACCTATAGCGAGATCCAACGTGTATTTTTGGAGAAAGTGAACGGGGTCTACCAGGGAGCCGCATTTCACTTTCTGGGCGGGTTTCAATCGGGAAACATCGCGCTGCGACTCCACGAGGACGGGACGCTTTTCACGGGCGGATCGAACCGGGGATGGAGAGCGCGCGGGGGTAAATCGGAGAGTTTCGAGCGCGTTCGCTGGACGGGCAAAGTGCCGTTCGAGGTTTTGAAGATGGAGGCGCGTCCGAAAGGCTTCCTTCTGACGTTCACGCGACCGGCGCACACGGCATCGCTGGTGGACGGTAGCTTCAAGATGTCGGCTTACACCTACCTTTATCGGAAGGAGTATGGTTCGCCGGAGGTCGACAAAATTGAACCGGCGGTGTCGGTGGCGGCGGTGGGTCAGGACGGTCTCAGCGTCGAACTGGAGGTCGATCCGCTGACGAAGGGCCACGTGCACGAGCTCCATTTGAGGGGGGTGCGGGACGTGAATGAGCAGCCACTGTTGCACGACGTGGCGTTCTACACGTTGAATGAGATTCCGGCCCGTTGAGTGGGGGGTGAGCAGGGGATTCGGATGCTGTGGTGAGAAGAAAAGGCTTCGACCTTCGCGCTGTGCGTGCTTGCATGTGGGCATGCGAGCGATTTATGCGTTTTTGCCCTTGATCGTGGCGCTCATCAGTTGGCCAGGGGTGGCTGCTGGGCAGCAGGCTAACTTCCGGTTTCGGCTGGAGAGCAACGCCGTCGGCAAAGAGGCCTGGACCTGGCTGGCGTCGGAGGGACGGATGTATGCCGTGGAAGACGTTGAGATGGCGCTCCAGGCGGAGTTGACCAGCCTTCAGCTTCGGGGGTTGGACCAGGTGGAGGTCGAAGTGGCGAAACTGTGGACGGACACGGTTGGCGTCGTTGAGCCCGGGATCTACCGGGATTCGGACGGGGACCGGACCGAGGAAAAGCGTCGCCGTGCGAGGGTGGATCGAACGACGCCGCGGGCGCGGTTTGAGATCGAAGTGGTGCGCGACGTGGCCTTGCCGTTCAACCGGCCGGTGAAGATCGATTTGGAGCCGGTGGAGATGAACCGGATTCTGTACCGGATCGGGGAGAGCGCGCCTTACCAGGATCAGTTGATTGGTTGTCTGTTGAGGGTGAAGACGCCGGACGGGAAAGTGCTGGGGACGGCCGAGGTTTTGAACAAGCAGCCGAAATCATTCACCTGGGATCAGATCGAGGCATCGGTGGCGGCGAATTCGCCCTGGATCCTGATTTGGAACACGCCGCCGGATCCGCGGGTGGCCAGCCGGTTGCTCACGAGTGACCCGGAACGCGTGGACGAGGTCGAGGGCGACCCGGTTTTCCCGCAACGAGCGATTCAAGACATCAGTTTGCGTTGGGAATTCGACGACGAGGTGCAGCAGATCGCCGAGCGGTCATGGCAGGAGGTCGACCCCGACGCAGGGCAGTCGGTCACGGTGGAAGAAGCGCCGGCAGGCTACCGGGGGGAGGTCACCTATCTGAATCGGGAGCCGATTCCGGGAGCCCGGGTGGAATTTGCGATGCTGTGGCTGGATCCCATCATGGTCTACCCGCCCGGGATTTACCGGGATCCCACCGGGCGCCAGGTGAGGCTGGAGCGGGAGGAATTCATGGTGGACTGGGCCCGGGACCGGGTGACGTTTCACTTCGAGGCCAAAGAACCGGACGCGCTCCGCTACGGGGTGCCGGTGACGTATGAACCGGAACCCATCCAGCTTCAGCGTTTCGCCGCGAAAGGGCCGCTGTCGCGGAATCCATGGCGCGACCGGTTGGTGGGGGTTTTGGGACGGGTCTTGGATGGCGAGGGGCGCGTCATCTCGGAGTTCGCGCATTTGCCGGACCCGGACTTTCGCCAGGCCTCGTTGAGCTGGCCCTCGATCGACTTGGCGCTGTCGCGAGGGATGTCGTGGATTCCTCGCTGGGACGGGCCGCCGCCGCCGGACTTTGAACTCGAGAGTCGACGAACACCCTATTCGGCGCCGCGTGATCCGGTGAGGCGCGAAACGCCCGGCACGCCACCCGCGACGACGGTGCGGGAATGGAGGAAGTTCACGGACGAGGCTTCGCGCACGCCGATCGAAGCCAGGTTACTGGGTGAAGGCGACCGGCCGGGGACAGTGAAAGTGGAAGTTCGTGGCCGAGGCGTTTTCGACATCGAGGTGAGCCGTTTGACGCTCGACGATCAGCTCTATCTGCAGGAGCAACTCGGCAGTGAGGCGACGCCAGCGGTCATGGCGAACGTGGAGATGCAGGTGGAGGTCCAGGCCGAAGCGGGCCGTGCCGGAGCGCCATGGCTATGGATCACGTCGGATGGGCGTGCCTACGAAGTGGAGAGCACTCCCCATGCCTACCGGGTCGAATGGCTCTGCCGGGAAGCGCCCGAGTTGAGTGGTGCCAAGATGCAGGTCGCGGCGCTGTGGCACGACGTCCTCGCCGTCCAACCGCCAGGGCGGTATCGCGATGCTTTGGGAGATGAGAGCACGCTGGCAAGGACGAGGCACGCCGCCGACTTCAGCGGTGATTTCGCGCGCTTCCGCTTGAGCACGGTGCCGTTGGAGACGCTTAGGGCGGGTGCCCGTGGACGGTTCAAAACCGGAGCGGCAGAGTTGGAACGGATTCTCTATGAGGGTGCGAATGGACGAAGCTATGCGGACCAGCCGCTGGGTGTTCTCGTGCGAGTGCTCGATGCGCGGGGGAGGAGTTTGATGGAGCAGGTGATGGTGGAGCGTCCGAGAGAGTCGTTTTCGTGGGAGCAAATCGATGCGGCGCTGGACAAGGGGCTGGATTGGATCGGAGCCTGGGACGTCCCGCCGCTGCCTCTGGACGATTCTGAGGACATCGAGGAGAAGCTGGCGGCTCACCCGCTCTCGCTGATCGAAGCGCGAAGTGAACCCGATGCGGTACGGAAAACGGCGGTCGCGCTGCGCCTGCCTGGCTTTTTTCTGGATACCCTCACGCAGCCTAGCGACCGGACGAAGACCTTCGAGGACCGGGCGCGTGGAACGCACGAGGTGGAGACCTTTACGGGGCAATTTAAGGGCTCGGTGACCTACACGGGAAAGACGGCCCTACGAGGCGGCAGGCTGGAGGCCGTGATGCTCTGGCTGGATCTCGTGATGGACTACTCCCCGGGCAAATACCGGAACGCCCTGGGCGATTCCGTCCGGGTCAGGGAAGGGACGATTTTTGCCGATTGGAGCCGGGACCGGGCGGTATTCGATCACGTGGAGGTTCCCGTTCCAACTGCCGCGCCCGGGGACCGGATCCCGCTTTCGTTCGAGCCGGTGGCGTTGCAGCGTTACCGGAGCAAGTTGGCAACGAGCCGCAATCCGAATTCGGACCGGTTGCTGGGGGTCATGTTCCGGCTGAAGAACGCGGATGGAGAGGTGATTGGAAGCGGGCGCTCGTTTGAGGAAGACGGTGATGACATGCGATCCTTCACCTGGGAAGCCATCGAGCATGCGAGGGAAAGAGGGTTAACGTGGGTGGCGGCATGGGATCGTCCGCCGGCGCCGGACCAGCCGGTGACCGAGAAAGAAACGCCGTATAGCCGTGTGGACGACTGAGGGTGGAGGGGGCTGGTTTACAAAACGATTATCATTTTTGCGATTTCCTTGCTTGCATTGTTTAGGGAACCCATATTATCTGTCTGGGTTGGTAGTTGAAGACTCTTCGGAGACAGCACCCCTTAACAAACAGACCGATGGCCAAGATAATCGTAATCGACGACGAACCGAGCATTCTTCAGATGATGAAGAAGCTCTGCGAACGCATGGGGCATGAGACGCATGCGTATCAAAGTGGGCGGGAAGGCATGGCGGCCATCAAGGAGGTGGTGCCGGATGTGTTGATCGTGGATTTGCGGATCGGGGACATGACGGGTCTGCAGATCATCGAACGCTGCCACCAGGAGTATGAGAGCATGGCGATCATCATGGTGACCGGGTATGGGTCGGTCGAGACCGCGGTGGAGGCGATGAAACTGGGAGCGTTCGACTACCTGACGAAGCCGTTCGAGGTCGACGACCTGCAGCGGACGATCAATCGGGCGCTTACTCAGCGGCCGGGCGCGGCGAAGGGCGGCCCGGTGGCGCTTGTTCCCGAACCGACGGCCACGGCGGCAGCGCGTTCCCGGATGATTGGGGAGAGTTCGAGGATGACGGAGATCCACGGGATCGTGGAGAAGATCGCGGACAACGACAGTCCGGTGCTGCTGGAGGGTGAGTTTGGTTCGGGCCGCCAGATGGTGGCGCGGTCGATTCACAACCGGAGCCGCCGGAACGAGGCGCCGTTCAAGGTCCTGACGTGCAGTTCGCTGCCGGAGGATCTCCTGGAGATGGAACTGTTCGGTGCCGGGGGTGGACGCGGGGAGACGATCTTCCGGCGCGCTGCGGGTGGAACCGTGTTTTTGGAGGAGATTCACCTGCTTCCACTGAGGCTTCAGTCGCAGTTGGAAACCTACCTGGAAGACGTCTCGCTGCGGCGGATGACGGGGACGTTGGCGCCGGACCTGGACGTGCGGTGTGTCGCCTCGACGAATCAATCGCTCGAAGAGGAAGTTGAGGCCGGGAAGTTCCGGCAGGATCTCTATTTCAAGGTTTCGGTGATTCCCATTCAAGTTCCCTCACTGCGGAACCGGCGGTCGGACATCCCGTTGCTGGTCGACTATTTCCTGGAGCGGTATGCGTCGATGACGGGGACGCCGAAGAAGGAGGTCGATAAGTATGCGGGTGAACTGTTGCAGAATTACAACTGGCCAGGGAATGTCAGTGAGCTTCAGAACACCGTCGAACGGGCTTGTGCGTTCGCGGAAGGGAACAGAATCCGTCCCGTGGATTTACCGAGCAAGATTTCCCAGAAAGTGGAGATCACCGATGATGAGGATGAGCAGATCCGGCATCGGCTGCCGATCGGCAGTTCGCTCTCCGATTTCATCAAGAAGCAGGAGAAGATCTTCATCCGCGAAACGTTGAAGTTCAACGGCGGCTCCCGGGAGAAGACCGCCAGCATGCTGAACGTCAGCATCGCCACCCTTTACCGGAAGATGGGGTTGAAGCTGGAGCGGGACAAGATGCTGAGTTCGTGAATCAGCTTTGAGGGGCGGAGGGCCACATGGAACAATCCTCGGGATCGCCCTGCTGGAGCTTTGACCGGGGTTGGGTCTGCTCAGTGGGGCTCAGTTCCGACGCGGCGCTTGACCCGTCGCGCGGTCCGTCGGCCCATCGTGCTCGGCAAAGGGTCATTGAGGCGCCGCCGGCTAATGGCCTGTTGAAAGACCCTGCACTGCGCCGAAGAGACCGGGTTTGTGGATTGGAAGTCAGGCTTTGCGAGGTGGAGGGGATCTCTTCCCTGGCGGGCGCAAGTTTCGGAAGCCCAGGGCTGCGTTGCTCGTGTCTCACTGGGCTCCAGATCCGTTGCGCGGCACCGCACAGAGTTTTTCAACAGACTGTTCGGTAAAAAGCCAAAGAATGAAAGGAACGCTTGCGAGCAGCGTCGATTTGGGGTAACAAAACGAAATGAATGTCGAAGCTATCCGCGAGGTAATGCATCGCAATCGCCCTTTCACGCTGAAGGCTGCGGACGGATCAGAGTATTTTATCCGGCATCCCGACTTCATCAGTGTGGGAGATGGCGAGGATGAATTGGTTGCGATCCACGCTGAGGGGAAATTCATCCTTCTTGACTTGTTTAGCATCACCGCCGTCGAACTCACTACTGCTGAAGAAGATGCCAGCGCCGCAAGGGAATAGGAACGCCCAGAAAGATCCCAATCTTCGGCTAGCGTCGCGTTTCGTATTGCGCTGTCGGCAGAGCGACAAGGATCTGTTTGAAGAAGCGGCAAGGCTAGAGGGCATGAGCACCAGTTCATGGGCCCTCGAGACTCTGCGTCAAGCTGCAGCAACGCAGAAAAACACCGAACAAACGGCTGGAGGACAACGCCGAACAGCGCTGTAGTTCCGGACTGCAGAATCTGTCACTCGTCCTGCTGAGCAGTCCTCGCGCCAGATCCTTTGCCGGGCGAAGGTCTTCCCCGGCGTGCCTCAGCCTGAACGTTAGGGGAAATGGCACTTGGTTAAGTTGCTTGGTCGATCATCTTTGTTGGGTGTAGCCGACTTCGTGAGAATGGGAGCGGACATAGGCTGCCAAAGACAGAGCGAAGCATCCAATTTCGAATTTTGTGCTCGGAAGGGTTAGCCCGGACGAAGTTCTCACGAACTCCGCTACGCCGGAAAACGGCAGCAAAAGGATGCATATAGCGGACATGGGCTGCCGAAGGCAGAGCAACGTGTCCAATTCGGCCCTTCCTTCTCCCGCGTCACCCACCCCCTCTGAAGTGTGACCACTTCAGCTTCCGAGGCGGACGACGATGCAGCGGCTTAACCGAGTGCCATTCCTGTTAGGGGTTCTGTGCGTCGCGAATCGCCTCGAGTTCCTCCCAACGTGTGAACCGCTCGTCGATGCGATGCTGAAGCGTTTCGCGCTCCTCGTTCAGGGGAGTGGCTTCGGCGGCTCGATCGCGGTAGAACTCCGGGGAGTTGAGGATCGCTTCGATTTCTTTGATGCGCGATTCGAGCCCGGCGATTTCGGGTTCGATCGACTCCAGCTCCCGCTCCTCCTTCCAAGTCAGTTTTCGGGGGCGTTCGCGGCGAGGCTTTTTTGTGGCCTGAGAGGGTGAAGGTGCCGTCGGGGCTGGGCGAGTGGCGGAGGACGAGAGGCGTTGGCGCCGCTTTTCGGCGTAATAGGAGTAGTTCCCGTCCTGGACGACGACGCTTCGGTTTCCTTCGAAAGCGACGATTCGATCCGCGACCCGGTCGAGGAAATAGCGGTCATGGCTGACGACCACGACCACGCCCGTGAACGCGAGGATGGCTTCCTCCAGGACGCGGAGGGTGGCCAGGTCCAAATCGTTCGTTGGTTCGTCGAGCACGAGGAAGTTTCCGCCATGGCGGAGCAGCTTCGCCATCATGACGCGATTCTGTTCGCCGCCGGATAGGGTGTCGATACGGGCATGGAGTTGCTCGTCGGAGAACAGGAAGCGCTTCAGGTAACCGTTGAGGTGCAGTTTGCGGCCGCCGAACTCGACGAACTCCGAACCGGCGCCGACTTCCTCGATCATGTTGCGTGATCCATCGACGGCGAGCCGGTCTTGGTCCGCATAATTGAATTGGGTGCGCTCGCCGATGACGGCGTTCCCCTCGGTTGGGTGGAGTTGGCCCAGGATGATGCGTAGGAGGGAGGATTTGCCCAGACCGTTCCGGCCGATGATGCCGGTGCAGGAACCGGCGGGGAATTCGAGATTCAGACCGTGGAACAGGCGGCGCCCGCCGAGTTCGATCCCGACGTGATCGAGACGGACCGTGATGTTCCCTAAGGGCGGGGCCGGAGGGATGATGAACTCCGGGTCGAGTTCCTCGGCCGGGGCGTTTTGGGCGGCGATTTCGTGGAAGCGATCGAGGCGCTTCTGTTCCTTCGTTCGCCGGGCCTGGACACCCGCGCGAACCCATTCGAGTTCCCGGCGGAGGAAGCCCTGGCGTCGGGCTTCGGCCGCGGCAGTGGCCTCGCGGCGCTGAGCTTTGGTTTCCAAGTAAGCGGAATAACCGCCCTCGTGGAGGAAGAACCGCCCACCGTCTAGTTCGGCGATGCGGGTGGCGACACGATCGAGGAAGTAGCGGTCATGGGTGACGAAGACGCAGGCGCCTCGGTAGCTTTGGAGGAAGGTCTCGAGCCACTCGACCGACTCGGCATCGAGGTGGTTGGTGGGTTCGTCGAGGATGAGAAGATCCGGCCGGGAAACCAGCGCGCGGGCCAGGGCCACCCTTCGCTTTTCGCCACCGGAGAGGGTCCGGATCGAGGAGGTTCCCGGCGGAGCATGAAGCGAGGTGAGGATCGAATCGATGCGGGCATCGAGTGACCAGCCGTCGTGGGCTTCGATTTCGCTCTGGAGCTGTCCGAGATGGTCTGCTGGGGTGGACGGATCTTCGAAAGCCTCGAGCAGGTCGAGAATCTTCCGCGCGCCGAGGCGGACGTTCCCGTGGACGTCGAGATCTTCGTCGAGAGAAAAATCCTGGGGGAGATAACCCGTGACCAACCCGCGCTGATAACTGATCTGCCCTTCGTCCGGCGCGTCTTCGCCGGCGAGAATCCGCAAAAAGCTGGACTTCCCGGACCCGTTCCGGCCCACGATTCCGACCTTCTCGCCGGCATGAAGCGTCAGGTTGGCCTCGTCGAGCACGACCTGGGCGCTGTATCGGAGTCGAAGCGCTTGGCAGGTGGCGAGAACGTCAGCCTGAGCCGTCATCGGGTGAAAAATGGGCTCAGTCCCGCGCGCAGCCGGGGCAAATGCCGAAGAACTCGAGTTCGTGATAGAGGTCGCGGAAACCCGAAGTCTTGGAGATTTCGCGTTCCATGGTTTCGACGGGGCAGGAGAGGTCAATGGCTTCGATGCTGCCGCATCGTGTGCAGATGAGGTAATCGTCGTGGCGGTCGGGGTAGCGCATCACGTAATAGGCCGAGCGATCACGGAAGCCGAGACGGCGAAGGATGCCCTTTTCCTCGAGCCGGACGAGGAGGCGGTAGATGGTGGCGCGATCGCACAGGTCATCGAGGCGTTCGACGACATCGTTCATGGTCAGGGGGCGAGGATTTTCGATGAGGCAGCGCAGCACTTCCTCCATGGCTTTGGTGCGGCGCAGGCCGAGGGCGCGGCATTCAGCCACGGCCCAGGCGAGGGACTCCTTGATGTTAAGAGGCTTGCCCATTGTGGATAAACTACGGGAACTCGGGAGGCTTTTCCAGGAGGGGAAGGAGGAAGGTCCAAAGCGAGGCTTTCAGGTTCTTTGTGAGGATGCCGGTCTTAAAGTCGAGGACCCAGCCCTTTTCGTGACGGACGCGGGAGACGGTGGCGGTTTCGTCCATCCAGCGGCTTTCGGTGTCGGCGATGCGGCGGCAGGCTTTGGCGACCGATTCGCGTCCGCGGAGTGGGAAGACTTCGATGCCGCCGAATTCGAAGGTGTGGTTGGAGAAGCAGAAGAGTTCGAGTCCTCGCTCGTGCTCGAGGAGGCGGTGGAAACCGGGTCCCTCGCCGTATAGAAAATGGTGTTCGGAGGTGAGGAAATCCGCGACGGAGTTCTCGGCAGCGCGCGTCACGCGATCGCGTTTGGGATTGTAGGAGACGACTCTTCGATTGAGGCCAGGAGCGTGCTTGAAGAGCTGGATGTAGGCATCGATCCAGGAACGGTAGAGTTCGAACCGGTCCTCCAAGTCCGTTTCGAGCGTGGCTCCGGTGTTCAGACGAAAGCGGAGGAGCATGCGATCGGGACGGGCGAGATCGGGGCCGGCCAGGTAATCGACGAGGGCGGCGCGGCTGGCGATGCGGCTGGCGAGGAGCGCGGAGTCGGAGAGCGGGGGTGCGAGTTCCGTTTCTGCTTCGAGCGCCTTCGCGGTGTCCGGGGCATGGAAGAGGGTCTGGAGAATCGCCTCGGTGCGGGCGGGCGCCAGGTGATGAAGTTTGGCCGGGGTGCCGCCTCGCCGGGGCTGGGCGTGAGGTGGTGCCGGGACCCCGATGCGGGTGCCTTGGTCGACGAGATTCTGGAGGCGGTCGCGGTCGTGGCGAACCTGGACGAGTTCCTCCCGGACGAGGAAGTAGTGTTTGTCGAGTTCGCTGAGGTCGCCGTCATCGTCGGCGGACCACTGATCCATTTCGTCGTCGAGCCGTTTCACGAAGAGGTTGGCGGCCCGGACGAAGGGAGCGGCCTGGCGGGCGGTGATGGCTGAGGGCGGGGGGATCTCGACGGGGATGGAGCTGAGGGTTCTGGCCGACAGCTGAATGCGCTCCTCCCGGACGACGGCGCGGATGAAGGCCGGTTCCCGGCTCGTGACGGACGAGAGCCGGACGCCGAGGGGTTCGACGAGATGATCCTCGACGGCGCGACGCAGTGCCCGGGCGCCGTATTCCTGGTTGAAGCCCAAGCGGGCAAGGAAATCGTACACTTGCGGGTCGAGCGAGAGGCTGAGCTGACGCTGGTGCAGGCCCTGACGTTTGAGAGCCTGGCTGACGAGGCTGCGGACAATGCCCTGGATGTGCTGGAGGCCGAGTTCGTGGAAGGGAACCACGCGATCGAGACGATTGAAGAATTCGGGGCGGAAGAATTTCCGGGCGGCGGTGACGTAGACCTCCGTATCCTCCTGGTCGACCGCTCCGAAGCCGACCTGAGAGCGGGCTTCCTGGGCGCCGAGGTTCGACGTGAGGATGATGATCGCGTTACAGAAATCGGTGGTCACGCCGTTGGCGTCGGTGAGACGGCCGTCGTCGAGGACCTGGAGCAGAAGGTCGAAGACGTCGGGGTGTGCCTTTTCGATTTCGTCGAGCAGGATGACGGAGTGGGGCCGGCGGCGAACGGAACCGGTGAGGGTGCCTTGGCGGCCGCCAAAGGTTCCGATGAGGCGCGGGACGGCGTCCCAGCCATTGTATTCGTTCATGTCGAAGCGCAGCAGGCGCTC
Organism: uncultured Verrucomicrobiales bacterium; assembly: GCA_964500945.1. Taxonomy (GTDB): domain Bacteria; phylum Verrucomicrobiota; class Verrucomicrobiia; order Verrucomicrobiales; family DEV007; genus CAZCRA01. Next base: position 17,703 of record CAZCRA010000026.1, read on the forward strand.
GGAGCTGCCGAAGTAGTAGCCAGCCAGGGTCTTGGCGCACTCGGTTTTTCCCACGCCGGTGGGCCCGAGGAAGAGGAGGGACGCGACGGGGCGTCCGGGATCGTTGAGCTGGGCTTTGGCGAGGACGATCGCATCGACCATGGTTTCCCGGGCGGGTTCCTGCCCCACGATCCGGTCTTCGAAATAGGCTCTTACGCCGGCAGTGCTGAGCGTGGAATGCCGGTCCATGAACGCCTGGCTGATGCCGGTTTTGTGTTCGAAGAAGCGGTAGACCTCATCTTTGCCGATGGTGGTGCTGGGGTGGGTGGCGGCCAGTTGGCGCAGCATCTCCGCGCCTTTGCCCGGAAAAGCGCGTCCGCGGATGAAGCGGCGTGGAAGCTCGATGACGAGCGGGAGCACGTCGGGTTCAAAGCGGCAGTCGTGAAGCTGCTCCAGGTCCTGCAGGGTGCGGATCAGGACGCGCAGAGTTTCCTCGTTCGAGGGTTCGCGGAGGTGGACGACGGTGAAGAGGTCGGCGAACGAACGATCCACTTCCCGGATTTTTCGCCAGGCCGAGGGAGTGATTTCGGCCAGGACGGACAGGCGCCCCTCCTCCATGTGGAGTTTGAGGATTTGGCCGACGGTGAGGTTTGAATCGCGACTTTTCCCGGCGTGGAAGAGACCGATGAGGTCATCGAAATAGAGGATGTGCTGACGTTTGGCGGCTTCTTCGAGGATGGCGAGGAGGCGCTGTTCCCACTGTCCGACAAAGCTCATGCCGGAGATGAGGCGCTGGGGGCTGAGGAGCCAAACCGAAGGAGCCTTGCGCTCGCGCTCCTCCATCATCCGGAAGACCCATTCATGAATGATCGAGGTTTTGCCGACTTGATTTGCCCCGACGATGAGGAGTGGTGAAGGGGATTCCTTTTCCTCCTTTGCCTGGGTCCACCACGACTCGAGCTGATCGACTTCTGGATCGCGGCACAGAGCGCGTTGGAGATCGTTTGGATGGAGGCGATTGAGGCAGCGGCCGACGCGCTCCAGTTCGCCCTCGCCGGAAACGGCTTGTTGTTCGCCCAGCATGGCAAAGGCCGGGCCATCCGATTCTTCCGGGACGACCTGCTTTTCATTCACCGACAGCTCGATGGCGTCGAGATGGGCGTAGGAGACTTCGTCACTCTGAAATTCCGAGAAATCGACACCGCTCTTCTCGAGGTAGCGGAAGTGTTCGGTGTAGGTTTCTTCGGCGCGTTGGGTGAGCGAGTCACCCGTAGCACACTCGAAGATCACCTCCGCGATCTGTGGGCTGACGGCGAGGGTGCGGTCGAGGGCTTCAAAGAGAACCACGAAGATTTTGAGGCGGAGGCTGCGCTTTCTGAGCGAGAGATTCAGGTCGAGTCGTCGATGGCTGAGCGGCGGGCAAAAAGACCACTGAGCGACGATCTCGTGACGGATTGCCGTGGCGTGTTCGGCGAGAGCCTTTCTGAGGTCGTCCCGGAGGTAGCGGATCGCCCGGTCCTCGCGGGGGTCGCTCCGCTCGAAGCCGGCGAAGAAGACGGGACGGGCCCGGTAAAAGGGCTTCTCCGCTTCGGCGTGCACCTTTTCGATGAGGATGGGAATGGAAATATCGAACCGGCTCACAAAGCAGCTTCAGCCTGACGTTTGAGTTCTTCCGTCATCAACTCCGCGAGAAGGGCGGGTGAGAAGGGATCCCCGCCGGATGTGCCGGAGCGGCTATCGCGCCACCCGGGACGAGCATCGGAATAGTGACGATGGACGGACACGGTCTTCAGGGCGGGACGGTGAAGGGATTCGAGGTCGAGCCAGGCCTCGTCCAGCTTTTGTTCGAGGCCTTGAAGCACGAGACGGAGGCGTTTCCGGCCATCGGTTTCGGCCGGCTCGAATTCGTGACCGCCGAGTTCACTTCGGAAGAAAAGGAAGGCGTGGCCGCCGTGGACGTGGAGGGCGAGGGCGAGGGATTCGGCGGGGGCGGATTCGAGGAAGGAGGGAACGTCGTCACTGGCCAAGGGCTCGGGAAGGAGTCTTTCCGAAGCGGCATCCCAGTGCTCCGGCGCTGGGCGTTTCCGGAAATGGGCGAGATCGGCCTCGCATCCAAGTTCCTGTGCTGCGGTCAGGTAGGCTTCGGCGGCGCGGAACATCAAGTCCCGGTCTTCGGCCTGGAACACGACGACCATGCCAGGCGGCGTGGATTCAGAAGCGGCGTAGAGATCGATTAACAGGCTGTCGAAATCGGCCTGCGACGCACCGAGAGCGGGATCGGAGAGGAGTTCGCCCCGGGTGAACTCGATCAGGAGGGATTCTTCGGCCTCGAGCACGCGGTTGGACAGGGATTCCAGGCGGTCGAGCAACTCATCGATGACCTGTTTGCGGGCGTAGGTGGCGTTGACCTCAGCGGGAGCGCCGCGACTGGTTCGGCGATGGTGTTCGATGGCGCGCTCGAGGCGATACCGCTCGCTGTTGAGTTCACTGACGAATGTGGCGCGGCGGAGATGCTGGAACTGGCGGCGCAGTTCCGAAGCCGCTTCGAGCGCGTAGGAATGGCTTTTGCGGTCGGCGGGCCCGCCACCCTCGCGGCTAAACTGTTGCGCTCGAGCGTCGATGCGGAGGACTCCCTGTTCGCGGCCCGCGTTTTCGTTCAGTTCTTCCGCCACGCGGCGCAGGACCCGTTGATCCAGGAAACGACGAAGCGGCCGGGCGCCATAGCGTGGGTCGAAACCTTCCTCGAGGAGATTGCCGGTGAGTTCCTGGCTCAGTTCGAGGAAAAGGCGGCGTTCGCGGAGTCCATCGCGCTGGTGGATGGCGGCGACTTCCTTTTTGACGATCTGGGCCAGCACCTCCCGGGTGAGCGGTAGGAAAGGGACGATTCGGTCGATTCGGTTGAAGAACTCGGGGCGGAAGAGCTTTTTTGCTTCGGCGGAGAAGTGCTCCTCGGCACCTAGGCCGGGCCGGTCGGGGCCGCCGAAGCCAAGCTGATTACCGGCGGCGAAGCTTTGGCTTCCGAGATTCGAGGTCATGATGACGACCGCATTTCCGAAATCGGCCACGCGTCCGGCCCCGTCAGTCAGCCGCGCCTCGCCGAGGACCTGGAGGAAGAGATCGAAGACGGAGGTGTGGGCCTTTTCGAATTCGTCGAGAAGGACCACGGAGAAGGGCTGGTCCCGCATCTGCGCGGTCAGGAGACCTTCGTGTCCGGACTCCGACGTGCTGACGAGACGAGTCGCGCTGCCCGGAGCGTTGTATTCGCTCATGTCGACCCGGATCATGCGGTCGCGGCTTCCGTAGAAAAACTCAGCCAAGCATTTGGCGAGCTCGGTTTTGCCGACGCCGGTCGGTCCGACGAAGAGGAAAGAGGCGAGGGGTTTGCCCGGGCGCGAAAGGCGCGCTTTGATCATGGCCACCGTGTCGACGATGCATTGGACGGCGAGATCCTGGCCCATGAGCCGTTTCCGGAACCAAACGTTCGTCTCGTCGAGGTCCAGCGGGATCGAGTCCTCCAGAAGCTCGATCGGGAGTCCGGTCTCGGCTGAAAATGCCTCGTTGACCTCCCTTTCCGCGAGCGACTTCGAGGTGCCGTGGCGTTTCAGGAGGCGTTTCAGGAAGCGGAGGGGTTTTCCGGGGTAGGCGGAGTATCCGTGGTAACGCCGGTGGAGGGTGTTGATGCGCTGGAGAACCTCGTCATCCGCCGGGCCTTTGCCTTCATGCCGGGCCGACTCGGACAGGATTCGAAGGGCGGTTTCCTGGGACGGTTCCTGCAGTTTCAACTGGCGCATGCCGTCCAGAATCCGGGGGTCGCGCTTCTCAATGGCACCGAGTTGCTCCGGCGTGCACTCGAGGATTGCGAGGATTTCTCCCCGGACCATGCGGGGTCTGAAGAAACCGGCGATGTTCTCGCTGCTGCTGCCAGCCCGTCCGGTTTCGAGTAACTCGGTGAGGTTTCCGAAGTAGAGGATCGCATTCTGTTCCCTGGCTTCCTGGGCGATGCGCTGGCAGCGCTGTTGCCAGTCGCCAAAACCGGACATGCCGGCGACGATGCGGGCGCCACTGGTTTTCCAGAACGCCTCGCGTTCGAGACCGAGCTTTGATTTGTTCCGGACGAGCTCGTGGACGAGGGCGGTTTTTCCGACTCCGGGCGGGCCGACGAGGAGGACGCTGGTGGCCCTGCGGCCGGTGAGCATCTGGGCGAGGCGCTGAGTGAGGTCCTCGTAGCACCAGATTTCTGGCATGGCGAGCGGATCCATGCGGAGGCCGACCTGTTGGAGTTCGCCTTTCGGTTTCTCGTCGCTTTCGAAGCGGTCCCAGCGCTCCTTCGGGGATTCGGGGTAGAGATTGACGAGGTTCGTGGAGAGTTCGGTGGAACGGGTGCGCTGGAGGGAGGCGAGGCCGAGCAGGGATTTGGCGGCTCCGGACCGAAGGATGGCGGTGCGAACGTGTTCTTCGAGCATGCTCCCGGCCTCTTCAGGTTCCCGCGTGACGACTTCGATGCCGAGCGCCGGCACGTAAATCACGGTGGAGCCATCGTGTTCCCAGCTCACGAGATCGAAGTGCAGGGGGACAGGTTCGCGCCAGGCGTTGGTTTCGTGGGGGGGCTCCAGTTCGAGGTCGAGCGCGCCGAGCGAGGCCGGGCCCGGGATTTGACGTTCGTGAAAATCGGTGGCGTCCGCCTCTTTCAGGATGGCCTCGGCGAGTTTCGGAAGGTCGCGCTCCAGGATTTTTCGGCGGTTTGCGAAGGAGAGGAGTTCAGGCCAAAAGAGGACTTCACCGACGATTTGTTCGCGCTGCTCTGGGGTCGGCTCGAGATGCCGGAGGATGGAGACGAGCTGGACGTGGAAATCGAGCACAGGGGAGGAAGGACGATGAAACGAATCCGGGGGGTTTGTCTAGAAGCAATGAGTGCCGGTGTGCTGGTACCTATGGAATGAAGGAGGGGTTGGGGTTGGATGGCGAGGGTGGGGACGACTCTCCGATCTGACCGGGGGGAGATGGGGCCGGGTTACTGACGATGCAAGCTGGTTGGTGGAGTGTCTGTGGAGTCCGGCCAACCAGAGCGCCCGAAAGCTTGCGGCATTGCGGGAGTGCTTCTAGAGTCAGCGGGGTCGAGGGATTGATGTTTTCTCGAATCGAGTGATGGCGGAAGAGCACCCCCAATCGATGCCAGTCTGGACGGAGCAGAACTCGGGCGCGGCGCTTGAAGCGCCGGCTCAGCGCTCAGGAGTGGTGAAACGGGTGTTCCAGCGCAGTGTGCAGGCGCTGAAGACCTGGCCGACGTTTTCGGAATGGCAAAGCGTGTTCGTCGTGCTGGCGGCATTTGGGGTGGCGGCGGTTTTGGTGGGCTGGGCGACGGGTTTTCTGACGTGGACGCAGACGGAGCTGCCGCCCGGAACCTTTCTTTTCACAGCGGCGGTGCTGCTGGTGGCCCCCGGATTGCTCGAGGAGTTGATTTTTCGCGTTTGGCTGTTGCCCCATCGGACCGAGCCGAGGTCGGTTCACGACCAGTATGCAGCGGTCGTGTTCAGTGTGGTGGTGTTCGCCGCCTGGCACGTCGTGAATGCCTGGTTCTTCTTTCCGGTGGCCCGGGAGGTGTTCTGGGATTGGCGGTTCCTGGTGATCGTCATGCTTTTGGGGACGGCCTGCGCTTCGGTGTATCTTCGGACGGGATCCATCTATCCCGCCATTTTCGTCCATTGGGCGATCGTGGTGGCGTGGAAAGGCGTTCTGGGCGGCCCGGTATTTTTCGAGTGAAAAGCCTGGAACGGTTTTTAGGTTGCCTGCGGGCGGTTTCTAGCTTGGTTGAGCGGGTTAACCGTACACCTCAAACATGAATGCCGCTTCATCCTCCCGGGCGGACCTGTCGGTCTGCTCCTTCCATGTTTTCCGGAACTGCGATGGGGAGAGCTACGGGCCTTATCATCCGGATCATCTGGTCCGGCTGCTGAACTCGCGGTTTCTCGAGCGGGACGACTGGGTGTATTTCGACGGTTTGGAGAGCTGGAAACCGCTGCACGAGGTCTTCGAAATCGAGGAGCGGGTGATCAACCGGCAGGACGATGGACAGGAGCAGGCCATCTTCAATCAGGTTTTCCTGGCCATGACGCAGCTCGCGTTGGCGGATGAGGAGGTCTACTACATCGCGCACCAAGCAAAAGTTGGGCGCAGGGCCTGGTGGCGTCGGCCCAGCCGGTTGGCGGTGGCTGTGACGAGCGAGGCCCTGTGGTGGGGCGATCTTCGGGAAACAGGGTATTTTGACGCGAGTTGTCTCTACTGGGCGGATGTGACGAGCCTCCAGCACGGCTTTCCCCGGCACTGGGACTGGGGTGTTTTGGAGATCGGAACGTCGTATCGGGGGAAAGTCGTCTTGAAGGGGCTGCCTCGGCGCCAACTCAGGGGCCTGGTGAGGTGCGCCAACGAGGTGCTGCCCCGGTTGGGGTGAGGCCCGGATCGAGAGGACCCATTTGTGTGGCCGGTTGAGCGCTCCGGGATGAATCGCGCGCTGGAGGAAAGCGCTATCCCTGCCCTGACGAGAGCCTCCAAGTTCGGGGAGAAAAACAAAGCGGACTGTGCCCCACTCAGGACACAGTCCGCTTGCCACGCGCACAATTCTCAACACTCTTTGATGAAGAACCCGATCACAAACCGGACCGCAGCTCAAAATCTACTGAAGAAGCGGAGCCGGACTTTGGATTTGTCTAAATCGCTTCTTAAATTCGCGAAATTTTTCTTCTGAAGGGTTTCTAGCGCAGTGCGTTCGGCCCATGGCTATGCGGTTTGGGGTTCCGGTGTCGAAACCACCAGTTTGGCTTTCCCGCTGGCACCGGCGCAAAGGGTCAAGAGCTGAGGGAAGGTTTTGTAGAGGGAGGTGAGACAGGTGGTGACGGCGGGGTTCATGCCCATGGCCGCGAAGACGAAGGATGCCCGGATTCGTCCGGCGAAAGCCCTGCGCCACGCGGTCTGATAGCGGATTGCCACCGCAGCCGGGTCGTCCGCCGGGCCGGACTTGATCCAGGCTTCGGACAAGAGCCAAGCGGACTGCATGGCCATGGTGATGCCCTCGGCAATGATAGGGTGAGCTTCTCCCGCTGCGTTTCCGATGCGGAAAACGCCGTTCTGGACGGGGGTCCGGATGCCGGGACGGATGGGCCCGGTGGAGAGAATGGATCCGCAGACGCTGGCGGACCCCAGCACTTCACGCATGCCGCGGAGGGTTTCGACGAGGTGACGCACGATGGCTTCGCCGGGTGAGAGGCCGGGGAAGCGCTTGCGAATGCGCTGGAGTTCATCGCGCCGGACGCAACAGGAAAAGCTGACCTCACCGCCACTGGTTTCGACGAGCCCTCCGTAGCCGCCGGGGAAGACGAAACAGGGCATCAGGCCGCGCTTGAGCCTGGCGTTGGCGAAATGCGCCTTGAATCCGAACAGATCGGTTGGGGCGGCTGGCTGGGGGGCGGGAAACGTCGGGAGCGTCGAGGCACCCCAGGAGCCGTGCGCGGCGACGACGATGGGGGCTTCGAGACGGTTCAATCCGTTGCGCTCACCGGTGAATTCGACTTCGTGGCCATCGGACGTGGCGTGGAGGGCGGTGACTTTGGCTGGCTGATGGATGGTGGCTCCGTAAGCACGGGCGCGGCGCAAAAGCTCATCATCGAGGCGGTCGCGACCGACGGCCAATCCGCGAAGCTGAGTCGTTCCGCGGAACCGGGGCATGGGGGCCTCGATGACTTCGTCGCGACAAAAGACGGCCACAGCGTGGACGGGAGCGCCGGCATGATTTTCGACGAAGGTCTCCAGGCCGAGGTCGCGGAAGAGGGGCCGATTCGTGGCTGATAGGAACTCACCACAGACTTTCCGGCGGGGAAAGGCGGCCTTTTCGACGAGGGCGACGCGCCAGCCTGCGCGAGCCATCCGAAGAGCCATGGTGCCGCCGCTGGCCGCACCTCCAATAATGATCATGTCGAAGCTGTTCACGAGGGCCGGGTCATTCTGAGAGGGTCATTTCTGCACAGTGACAGGAGAAACCGGCGCCGAAAGCGGTCAGCCAGAGGTGGCGACCGGGTTGGGACGATGCGAGATGCTTTTCGAGGGCCACGAGGACGGATGGGCTGCTGAGGTTACCGTAAGACTCGAGGACGGCGCGGCTTTCGGCGAGAGGGGGGAGGTCCAACTCGCGTTCGATGGCTTCGACGACATCGCGTCCGCCGGGGTGGGCGAGGACGCGGTCAATGTTCCCGTTGTGACCGCCGCCTTCGAACAGTTCTCGGACGGTGGCACCGGCCAACTCGGGAACGGTTCGATGGAGTTTGTTCCGGAGTTTTCCCTTGTCATTGACGAAGCGGATTTTCTCGCGGGACTCGGGTTTGTGGACGGTTCGGAAACCGGTGATTTGGTAAGCCGGACCCTTTTCTGGCGGGGCACTCGACCAGATGGAAGCGCTGGCGCCATCGCCAAACAGGCAGAGGCTGATGAGCACCCCGGGGTCGTCGTCGATGTAGAACGCGGCCGAGCAGATTTCAACGGCCACGACGGCGGCGCGAGCGCCGGGGTGGGAGGCGATGAAGTTTGAGGCGCTGTGAAGGGTTGGAATGGCGGCGCCGCATCCGAGACCCACGAGGTCCTGGAGGTAGGCGTTTGGCCGGAGACCAAGGTCTTCGGAGACGTGGCTCGAGACGCCGGGACAGAGGTAACCCGTGCAGGTGCACACGAAGAGGGCGTCGAGTTCGGTGGGATCGAGCGATGCGTTGTCGAGCGCCTTGGCCAACGCCTCGCCGGCCAGCTTCGGGGCGTGGTGTTCGAACTCGGCATTCAGTTCTCCCGCGTCGCGGAGGAAGACGCTGGAGCGGTCGGCCAGGCAGAAGTGACGCTGCCGGATGCCGGAGTCTCCGGTGAGGATCTTCTCGAGCAGGGAAAGGGATCGCGGCTTCAGGATGAGGGAGGCGGGCGAGTCGCGGACGCTTTCCCAGCATTCTTCCTGGGTATAGGTGTGCGGAGGGAAAGCACTGGAGATGGCGTTGAGATGCATGAGGGGGGTCAGGCTGAAGGAGCGTCCTGATCGCCGGAACGCCAAGCTCGCAACCTATACGCGCCGAGGGGCGTGATGTGAACCTCACTGTTCCACGTTTCAGGTGTCAGGCCAAGGAACCTCGGCAGTTCGTTTCCACGGAAGCCGGCGTCGATACTGACATGGAGATCGTGGCGGGTCACCTCGCTGAGGCCGAAAATCCGGCAGGCATACCCGTGGAGATGGAAGGCGGGGTGACGAGCCGGCTCGCTGATGAGGAAAGCCCTGGCGTTCCTCAGGTGATGGCCGATGGCGGCGAGTTCGCTCCGGTCGAAATGATGGAGGCACAGGTTTGCGACGACGATGCCGGGTTGGAGACCCGTGGGGAGGGGTTTGAGGAGATCGTGGCGGTGCCAGGCATATTCGCTCGGCAGGGTGTGAGGGGCTGGGGCGAGGTCGAGTGCGGCGTAACCGGTGGTGCGACCGGAGCGGTGGAGGATCTGGGCAAAGTCACCGGTCCCCGCGCCGAGCTCCAGGATGGGCGATGGCAACGGTTCATGAGTCCATTCGCGGAGTTTACGGAGGAGCCAGCGGTAGTTGCCCATCAGCGCGTTGAGAAGCCGGAGATCGCGCCGACTGTGCAGGGCGCGCGGGTCGCTGGGCGGCAGATGATCGAGAATCTCGGGTCGGATGACGCGGCAAGGCACGGGGATGGTTACGCGCTGCCGGGGGGGGAAGCCAACTTGAATAAGTGCTGAGTTAGCGGTAGTCCATAAACGGGCGTTGATTTTTTGGATTGGCTTGAAGACGGATGGTGACAGAGACGCGTTTGAGCACGAGCCGGTGCTTTTTCACGAGACGATGGAGGCGCTTCGGCCAGGGCCCGGAAAGCGTTTCATCGACGGGACGTTGGGAGGCGGTGGTCACACTGCGGGTTTGCTGCAGGCCGGAGCGGAAGTGCTGGGATTGGACCGGGATTTCGCGGCTTTGGAGGCGGTTGAGCGGCGGCTCGGGGATGCGGGTGGGCGGTTCAAGGGGATGCAGGGGGATTTTGGTGGAATGGCTGAGGCCGCCGAGCGCGCAGGGTGGGAGACCGTGGATGGGATTTTGTTGGATTTGGGGGTTTCCTCGCATCAGTTGGATACGGCTGGGAGGGGATTTTCCTTCCTTCGGGAGGGCCCGCTCGACATGCGGATGGACACCGGGCAGTCGCTAAGCGCGCGGGAGGTGGTGAACGAGTGGGATGAGGAGGAGCTGAGCCGCGCGCTCTGGGAGTTTGGGGAGGAGAGGCAGGCGCGCCGGATAGCCCGGGCGATCGTCCGGGAACGGCAGGAGCGACCGTTCGAGACCACCTCCGATCTGGCGGTGCTGGTGGAGAGGGTGCAACCGCGGCGAGGGGACCGGAAGCATCCGGCGACGCGGACGTTTCAGGCGATCCGGATGGTCGTAAACCGGGAGCTGGACTCGCTGCGGGAAGCGTTGGAAGCGGCGCCGGCGCTGTTGAAGGCTGGGGGGCGGTTGGCGGTGATCACCTTTCACTCGCTGGAAGACCGGATCGTGAAGCATGGGTTACGCGCCGCGAGCGAGGAATGGCTGGACCGACCCGAGTGGCCCGAACCCCGGCGGAATCCCGGCTGCGTGTTCCGGTTGATCACGCGGAAACCGGTCGAGGCGCCGGCGGAAGAGGTGGGACGGAACCCGCGGGCGCGAAGCGCCAAGTTGCGGATCGCCGAACGACGTGAGGATCGATGAGGACTGACGATCCAGACGGGGCCGCGTCGCGCGGGGTAGGTTTGGCGATGAAAGCGCTGGCGTGCTTCGTCCTGCTGGGCGGATTGGCGGGCGGGTTCGTTTTTCTTCGGAACACGCAAGTTCAACTAGGCCGACAAGCCGGAGAGCTGGAACGGCGGATCGAGCGTTTGGAAGGCGCCATCGAGAGCGCGGAAGTGCGTTTGGAACGCGCGAAGAGCCGTGCGGCCCTGGTGCGTCGTTTGGAAGCGATGGGCAGCGATTTGGAGCCCATTCCTCCGGAGAGCGTCGTGCCCATGGCGGGATGGGGAGGGGAGGAAGAGACGCCATGATCCGTGACGCGATGCTGGCCGGTGATTCCAGGCGTTTGGGGATACTGAGGGCGTGGTGGCTGGGCGTGGTTCTGGCATGTGCGTTCACGCTCCTGTCGGGGCGTCTGATTTACCTGCACGTGATCGCGCGGGAGACGCTGCGCAAGGAAGCCGAAGCGCACCGGATGCACCGGGTGGTGTTGCCGGCGAAACGGGGCCGGATCCTCGACCGGAACGGTGAAGTCTTGGCGCGAAACGTGACCACCTTCTCGCTGGTGGCCGACAAGTTTCAACTGCGCGACGCGGAGCTGGCGGCGCGTGGGCTGGCCAAGCTGGAAGGTGGATCGAGCCGGGACTACTTAATGCGGATGCGGGATGTGGAGGTGAGCGATGCCTTCAAAAAGGCGGCTTCGGAGGCCCTGGCGCCGCTCTGCCGGCTCGAACCGGGCGAGGTCTTGCGCCGTCTTCACAAACCCGGGCTGGCGCTGGAGACCCTGCGTGAGGACATGGATGAGACCGAGATGAGGCAGGTGCGGGAAGCTGTCGAGGCGATGGAGATTGCGGGGTTTTATTTCAAGAGCCAACAGGAGAGGTTCTATCCGGATCCGTTCTGCGCGACGCATGTTCTGGGCTACGTCAACGCCGAGAACCGGGGGCAGGAAGGCATCGAGAAGACGATGGACGCGGTGCTTCGAGGGGTGCCGGGCAGCCGGATCACGGAGCGCAACAGCCGGGGCGAGGAGATCGTGGCGTTTCGGCGTCAGGAGAAGCCGGCGGAGCACGGCCATGGGGTGCGATTGACGATCGACGCCGGTTTGCAGTGGGAGATTGAGCGGCGCCTGGAGGCTGCGGCGGAGCGGGTGAAGGCGGCGGGGATCTCCGTGATTTTCATGGACGTGCGCAGCGGTGAGGTTTTGGTGCTGGCGAACCGGCCGCACTTCGATTTGTCGACGCGGGAGGGCCAGCGCCGGAACCGTGCGGTGTCGGATTTGTACGAGCCTGGATCGACGTTGAAGATCGTGACGATGGGGGCGGCGCTGGACCGTGCTATCGTGAATCCGGAGACGGAGGTTTTCTGTCACTTCGGGTATTACCGGGAGGGCGAGGTGGAGCTTCGGGATGGGCGGGGCTACGCGAAGCTGAGCGCGGAGGAAGTGCTGGCGAAGTCGAGCAACATCGGGATTTACGAGATCGCGAAGCGGCTCCCGGAAGGCACGTTGGACCGCTACCTGGAAGACTTCGGGTTTGGTGAGCAGACGGGGGTTTGGTTGACGGCTGAAGCGCCGGGATTCGTGCGGGATTCGCAATATCGGAGTCCGACGGCATTGAGCCGGGTCGCGATGGGGTATGGGGTGAGCGTGACGGCGCTGCAGATGGTGACGGCGATGGGAGCGATCGCGAATGGCGGGGAATTGGTGGAGCCGCGGGTGGTTAAATCGATCGAGACGGCGGAGGGCGACCCAGTGCGCGAATTTACGCGGCAATTCCGGAGGCGGGTGCTGGGGAAGCGTGCGGCGGCGAATCTCGCGGGGATGCTGGCGATGGGCGTTCGGGAGGGGACGGGCCGTGGGGCGCAGGTTGCGGGAGTGAGCACGGCTGGGAAGACGGGGACGGCGCGGAAGTATTCTCCGGAGGCGGGGGGATATCTCGAGGGGCGTTACGTGGTCTCGTTCACCGGTTTCTTTCCGGCGGAGGAACCGGTGGTGGCGGGAATCGTCGTGATCGATGATCCGCAGGTCGAGGCGGGGTTGAGATTTGGCGGGGCCCTGGCGGCGCCGCTTTTCGCGGAGTTTGGAACGGTGATTGCGAAGCGGATGCTGTTGGGCGAAGGGGGGGCTGGAACGGGTTCAACATGGAATTGACGGAACTCACGGAACGGATCGCGGTGAAGGAGCGCTGGGGGGCACCGGCGCGCGTGGTGCGATCGCTGCAATACGACTCGCGGAAGGTGGGACCGGCGGACGTGTTTTTTGCGTTGCGCGGGACCCAGGTGGACGGGCACCGTTTCACGGGTCAGGCGCTGCAGGCGCAGGCCGGGGTGATCGTGGCGGAGGAATCGCCGAAGGACGATGTGGGTGAGGCCACCTGGCTGAAGGTGCCCGATGCACGCGAGGCGATGGGAGCGATGGCGGCGGCGTTTCACCGCGATCCATCGCGCTCGCTTAAGGTGGCGGGGGTGACGGGGACCAACGGAAAGACCACGACGACGTTTCTCATTCAGCATTTGATGCAGGCGGCGCTTCGCCGTTGCGGGCTGATCGGGACGGTGTTTTACGACACCGGGTCAAAGGTCGTGACGGCCACGCACACCACGCCTGAGAGTTGCGAGGTTCACGCGCTGCTGGCCGGGATGCTGGAGGCCGGGTGTCAGGCGGCGGTCATGGAGGTATCGTCGCACGGGTTAGAGCAGCGCCGGACGGCCGGGGTCGAGTTCGACGCGGCGGTCTTCACCAACCTCAGTCAGGACCATCTCGATTACCACGGCACGATGGAGAATTACTTCCAGGCCAAACGGCGCTTGTTCGAGGGGATCAAGCTTCAGGAGGCCAATCCGGATGCGACGGCGGTGGTCAACGGTGATGACTCTTACGGGCTTCGGTTGGCGCGGGAGGCCCGGAACGCCTTGACGTTCGGGTTCGGTGCGCGCTGCGATTACCGTGCGGAAAACTACCGCTGCGGTTTCGAGGGAGCCCAGTTTCAACTGAGTGTCAAAGGGCGCCAGCTCTTGGTGCGCACGCCATTGATCGGGCGGTTCAACGTTTACAACGCGCTGGCGGCCCTGGCTTCCGCCGTTTCCATGGGAGCGAATCTGCGGGAGGCGGTGGCGAATCTTCGCGAAGCACCCCAGGTCCCGGGCCGGATGGAGAGCGTCGGAAACACCACGGCCTTCCGGGTGTTCGTCGACTATGCCCACACTCCGGATGCGCTGGAGAAAGCCTGCGCCACGCTGCGCGAACTCCAGCCGAAACGGCTGGTGACCGTGTTTGGCTGTGGCGGCGTCCGAGACCGGGGCAAGCGACCGTTGATGGCGGAGTCGGCGTCTCGGCTGAGCGACGTCGTGATTCTCACCTCGGACAATCCCCGGACGGAGGATCCGGAGCAGATTTTGTCGGACACGGAGAAGGGATTGGGATCGACTCCCTACCAGAAGATCCCGGACCGGCGGGAGGCGATTGCAGCGGCGATCGACGGGGCGGAGGAGAAGGATGTCATCCTGATCGCGGGCAAGGGGCACGAGGATTACCAGATCGTGGGAACGGAGAAGCGGGACTTCGATGATCGGCTCGTGGCGCAGCATTGTCTGAACGACCGGAGGAACCGGACATGAGAGCGACGAGCGTTCAGGAAATCGCCGGCTGGATGGACGGGGAGATTCTGCAGGGCCGGCCGGCGGATGCGATTTCGGGCTATTGCACGGATAGCCGGAAGGCGAAGCCCGGGGAGGTGTTCGTGGCGCTTAAAGGGGAGAAGCACGATGCGCATGAGTTTCTCGGACAAGTGATCGAGAAGGGTGCCTCGGCGGTGGTGGTTCATGCGCTTCCGAGTGGTCTGGAGTCTTTCGGCGGGGCGATCATCCGGGTTCACGACACCCTTCAAGGGCTGCAGGAATGGGCCCGAGCCTACCGGCTGGCGCTTGGGCTGCCTGTGATTGGGATCACGGGCAGCAGTGGGAAGACATCGACGAAGGATTTCTGCCGGGCGGCCCTGGGGCAGAAACTGGCGGTGCACGCGACGGCGGGAAACTTGAACAACCATTTCGGCGTGCCGATGACGCTGCTTCAGCTGGAAGAACGGCACGAGGTGGCCATCGTCGAGATGGGGATGAATCACGCGGGTGAAATCGAAGTGCTGGCGGACATCGCGGTGCCGGACGGAGCGATCATCACGAACATCGGCACGGCGCACATTGAGAATCTGGGCAGCCGGGAGGCGATCGCCGAGGAAAAAGGGATGCTACCGGAGGCGATTGGACCGGAGGGGTGGGTCGTGCTTCCGGCGCGGGATGATTTCACGGCTTCGATCCGGGAGCGCTGCCGTGGGCGGGTCGTGACGGCGGGGATCGGGGCGGGAGAGGTGCAGGCCAGGGATCTGAGCATGACGGAGGACGGCTGCCGGTTCGGCCTCGACTTCGGTGATGGCGTTTCGCATCCCGTGCGGTTTCCGATCGCTGCGGAGCACATGGTCGCGAATGCGACCCTGGCCGCGGCCGCGGCGCTGGAGTGCGGTGTGCCGGCTGAAGCGATTGCGGCGGGGCTGGAAGCGGTGGAATTGACGGGGGGACGGCTCGAAACCAAGCGTGCGGGCGGGCTTCGGCTGCTGGACGACAGCTACAACGCGAACCCGGAATCGATGCGAGCGGCGCTGAAGACGCTTCGGGACCGGCCGGTGGAGGGGCGGCGCATCGCGGTGTTGGGTCTCATGGCCGAACTCGGGGAATTCCGGGAAGCGGAGCATCGTGCGCTGGGCGAGGCGGCGGTGGAGAATGGCGTTGACTTCGTTTTGGGGATCGGCGAAGAGGGCCGGTTGATCGGTGAGGGTGTGCGGGACAGGGTTCCGTGCCGCATTTGCGCCGATCAGCGGGAAGTCGCGGAGGTCCTTGCCGATCTCTGTGACGAGAAGGATTTGATCCTGCTCAAGGGAAGCCGGTCAGCGCGAATGGAATTGGTTTTGTCTCATCTCAGCGAGCGCGACTGATGCTTTATTATCTTTCGGATTTCGACCATGTGTTCGGCCCGCTTCGGGTGCTTCAGTATGTGACGTTGCGCAGTGGCGCGGCGTGTTTCACGGCCTTTATCATCAGTGTGTTGATGGGTAATTGGGTGATTTTGAAGCTCACGTCGCTGAAGCTGGGTCAGCCGATCCGGACGGCGGAAGAGGTTCACAAGCTCCACGAACTGCACCAGAGCAAAGGCGGAACGCCGACAATGGGGGGCGTGATGATTTTGACCGCGATATTGGGGTCGACCCTGCTTTGGGCGCGGCCAAACAACGTGTTCATTTTGCTGCTGCTCTTCGTTCTGGTGGCGTTGGGTTTTCTCGGGTTTCTGGACGACTACAAGAAAGTGACGAAGAAGTCCTCGGACGGTGTGAGTGCGGGGTTCAAGCTGTTCGTGCAGTTCGGCTCGGCGCTGGCGGTGGGGGCGTTTCTCTATTTCTGGCCGTCGACGCAGGATTACACTCGGAGCTTCCTGCTGCCGTTCGTGAAGGATCCCATCGCGGTGACGGGGCCGTGGGTGTTTCTCTTTGTGGTTCTGACGATGTTCGTGATCATCGGGGCTTCGAATGCGGTGAATCTGACTGATGGTCTGGACGGGCTGGCGATCGGGTGCACGATCGTGGCGGCGCTGACGTTTGCGGTTTTTGCCTATGTGGCAGGGC
>CAZCRA010000027.1:0-34043 GCA_964500945.1 uncultured Verrucomicrobiales bacterium
TGACTTCCCACCCCCTCTACCGCCGGCGCGGCCGCGGGGGTTTTTAGAGGGCACCAAGGGGACCTCTAAAAACCAGCGCGAGCCGCGAGCCAAGCCTTGGGCGTCAGAGCGCGGAACGATGAACGAAGGGAGCCGCCTCCCTGAGCGAAGAGTGACAAAGCACTGGCGCTCAGCGCGCAGGCTCCCGAAGGGCCGCCCTTCAATCCTCCCGTCGCCAGACGCTGACTTCCCACCCCCTCTACCGCCGGCGCGGCCGCGGGGGTTTTTAGAGGTCCCCTGAAGCTTCTCCCCACCAAACGCCTCTTCAGAACCGCCTCGACGACATCCGCCGTGCCTGGGCGATCCATCGCTCGCTGAAAATGCGTCCCCCCGGAAGGTCGAGCCGCTCGGCAAAGGCGCGGACGTTTGACTCCGACCAATCCCCGATTTGCTGAAACCGGTAAACCCCGCAGGCCTGCAGCCAGTCCGCCATCAACTCGCCCACCCCCTCCACACGCTCCAGAGGATCGACTCGCCCCGGTTTGGACCGGTACACGATTCCCAAATCGGGATCCACCCTCACGTCCTCGCCGGCATAGGCCTCCGCGATGCGAGCCTCATACTCACGAAGAGTCGGATTGGCCATGGCCCAAATCCGGCTCCCCCGGTAGGAGATGCGATGGAGGTAACCGGCCTGTGGCGGCCAGCGTTCCCCTTCAATCCGTCCCTTGGAGAGACCCAGCTCCGCCCCCACCGCCAAGGCGTTGGATCGGTCCCAGAAATGAATTTGGGCAAACCGGCAGATACCGAGCCGAACGAGCGCTGCCGAAATCACCTCGTCGATCCCGTCCACGCTATCCAGCGGATCCACCACCTCCGGTTCGCTGGTGAAGACCAAACCCAGTTTCGGGTCCAGGCGAACCGGTTCCCCCGCTAGCCAGGATCGCCGCCCGCCCTCCTGATCGCGCGAGGGTGGCACCTCGTAGCTCGGGTCCTTCATTCCCGTCATGATTTCATCCATTTCCTCTGCCTGGGTCACCCACCCGGCCTCCTCGATCACCGCCCCGAGCCCCATCCTCTTGGAAAACGTCGCGACCAACTCCTCGTCCCACCGCGCGATTTGACGGAAACGATAGATCCCCGCCTGCTGCAGTTGCCTTTCGATCCGGGGATCCACCCCTTCCAACAGCGTCAGGTCGTCCACCTGTTTGGGCGCTTCCAGGTAAATGAACCCAATCCCGTCTT
This sequence comes from uncultured Verrucomicrobiales bacterium, assembly GCA_964500945.1. GTDB lineage: Bacteria > Verrucomicrobiota > Verrucomicrobiia > Verrucomicrobiales > DEV007 > CAZCRA01. Next base: position 1,225 of record CAZCRA010000027.1, read on the forward strand.
TGTATTCGCCGTGCTCACCGAAAAAGGGATCTCCAGGCTCGAGACGGCCGTCCTCGGGCTCGTCGAAAGAGCCTTCCGGCGCTCCTCTCTGCCCTTCCTCTTCCGTCCCGCGTTCGGGCGCCTCCTCTTCCCGTGCGTGTTCCGCTCTCAAACGGATGGCGCTCATCGCAGCGGCCGCCAGGCTCTCCCGCGATCCATCGATCCCATCGTCCGCCCCGGGTTCCCCGTTTGAACCCTGCTCGACCGAAGTAGCCACAGCGCCTTCCACCCCTAAACTCTCTCCGATCCCCGACCCGGGTTCACCGCCCGTCTCACCCACTTGCCACGCCAGGGCATCGTCCCCCAAAACGCCGGTAATGTCGCTTTCCAGCTCTCCCCTTGACGGTTCGGGCCCTCCCTTGGCTTCCTGCATTTCTCGCTGTAATGCCGACATGCCACCCTCAGGCACCCCGCCGCTTTCGAATCCAAAGTCGCGACGGATCTTGATGCGCCGAACGGGCAAAGTCGGCGACGGCAGGGTTCCGGAGGTTCGGGGCTCGAGGAGATTGCGCACTTCTCCCGTGTCATTGCGCCACGGGCGGCACCAGATCTCATACGCCGCCCAGACACCCAACAGCAGCGCCCCGAGCGCCAACGACACATGCCAGGCCAGGCAAATCGCCGAATCGCAATCGGTGAAACTCTTCAGGACTTCTTGGAACATCGCGCCGCCACTCGATAACCGGATTCATCTTCCCACACCACCCGCAGGATGCGAGTGGAATTCCAAACCTCCAAGGGGGCCCGCCCCCACCGCTATCCGCCGTGCCCAGGCCGGTCGAACTCGCCTTCCGGTTGGCCGATGCCAATCTCGTCCGTCGCGTGATCACGCAAACGCTTGCGGTCGTTCCGCCATAGAAGCCAGCCGATGAAAAGGCCGGTCATGAAGAAGAACAATCCGCCCAAAATGGAACTTAGGACGCTGATCATCAGATCATAGCCCTCAGGTTGAACCGCCGCCGAAATCATGTGGTCCGTGAATTGATCGATCCCTCTACACCTGAAACGGTGGAGATGCCATCCGGTTCGACACCGAAAGCTTCCTCACGCCGCACGTGACACACCCCATTGTACGATCTTGGCAAGCCGGTCGGCGGAAAACGGTTTGGGCAGAATCCCGACGAACCCTCGCCGTTTGGCCGCACTAGCGGCCGACTCATCGAAATAGCCGCTGCAGGCCACCACCCTCACCCCAGGATCGATGCGCTTCAGCTCGTCCAGGGTCTCGATGCCCGTCATGCCGCCCGGGAGCGTGATATCCAGAAGCACCATGTCGATGCTCTCGCCGGCGAAGTGCGCTTGGTGATAAATTTGCGTGGCTTCCTCACCGCTCTTCGTGGCAATTATCTCGAAACCGGTCGACTCCAGAATCGCTCGGGCCATCGTCAAGATCGCTGGGTCGTCGTCAACGACCAGCACGCGGGTCGTGAGAGGAGTGGCGCTGGCGGGCGTGGTCATGGGAAGCGGGACAGTTAATTCTTAGTTTTACCTGATAGTCACCAAATTTCAAAGGCTTTCGAAACGCGTCAGTAGGCGAGACCCCGGATCTCTTCCAGCGTCGTCCTGCCGGCTAACACCTGCAGCAAACCCTCTTGATACAACGACAAAAGTCCATTCTTCCGCGCCAGTCCCCGAATCTCCGACATCGGCACGCCATCCGAGATCATGTCCTTGATGGTCGAATTGATCTCCGCCAATTCCATCAACGCGATCCGTCCGCTATACCCTGTCTGATGACACTCGGCGCATCCGGCGCCCACATACAGGGGCGCGTCCGTCAACTGATCCCCCAAACCGTTGTCGATGAAGATTTGGCGCATCGGATCAGTCCACGGCTGAGGCCGCTTGCAGTATTTGCAGATGCTCCGGACCAAACGCTGCGCTTGGGAAAGCACCAGAGAGTCCGCCAACAGATAGTTCGGGACCCCCATCGAAAGAATCCGCGAAATGGCCCGGAGAGAATCGTTCGCGTGGAGCGTCGTCAAAACCAAGTGACCCGTCATCGCCGAAGTCACCGCGGCCGTTGCCGTCTCCTCGTCGCGACACTCCCCGATCAGAATCACATCCGGATCGGATCGAAGCAGCGCCCGCAAACCGGTGGCGAAGCTGATGTTGTTCACCGGATCGGTCTGCGTCTGGTTGATCCCCTCGATGCGATACTCGATCGGATCCTCAATGGTGTGCAGATTGATGTTGTCCTCGTTGACGCTGTTGAGGAGGGCGTAAAGCGTCGTCGTTTTACCGCTCCCCGTCGGCCCAGTGACCAGAATGAGTCCCTGATCGCGCGCCATCGCACGTTCAAAGTAGTCCGCCTGGCGCTCGGAGAGATGCAGATCTCCCATCGATTTCATCCCCCCGTCCTTGTCCAGGAATCGAAGAATCACTTTCTGGAATTCTCCTCGGCAGGGAACGGCCGCCACACGAACGTCGACCCGGCGCTTGCCGATCGCCATCCCGAATCGGCCATCCTGCGCCTGCTGCCGGCTCTGCCCGAGGTTCGCGTAGTTCTTGACGATAGCGATGTATCGCGTCAGAAACTCCTCCGATGCATTGAAGATGACGCGGAGTTCGCCGTCAACACGAGCCCGGAAACGCACGGTGTTGAAATACTTCTCGAGGTGAAGGTCGCTGGCCCGGCTTTGAAGCGCAGAGAAGAGCACCCATTTGATGATGTCTTCCGCCGGGGTATTCGGATTCCTCGGATCCACCGCCATGACGTCCTCAGGAATGATCTCGACCAGATTAGCATCGTCGGAGATCTCATAAGAGGATTCGTCGATCTCGACGGTGAGGTCAGTCGAATTGGTCGAGTTACGGGCGATAGTTCGCCGAATCGCTGAAGCGTCCGCTAGGACAACGTGAATTTCGATCGGATCGTTCCCCTCCGAAAGCCACTCGTCTTCGAACAGATAGGTGTCCGCATGGTCCGAGAGAAGATAGACCCGGTTGTTGCTACAGTAGACTGGAAAAACGCCGTGTTTCTCCAGGAGAGCCGGGGGGAACTTGCTCTGCCGGGGCGCTTCTTCCGGATTGAAAATGAGCTTCGGCCCTCGGGTGCTCATGGCTTGAAGCGCCACGCCCAGATGCTCCTGCAGTCCGTTGAAGTCCTCGATCTCCGGTTGATCGACCCGGTTCAACAGGTCTTCGTAAGCTTTGACCAAGGGATTCCGCTCCGTGTCGGGCATCGGATAATGCTCCAGGAACCACGTCATCGCTCCCTGAAGATCTCCGGACTCCAGAGCAGGAGCTTGAAGCCACTCGACTTCGTTCGTCCCCGGCAACGGATGCGCCCCAATCCGCATGACCAAGTCCTTGCGAACCCCTTCATACTGCTCCTTGGAGATCACCACATTGACCCTCAGATGCTCGGGAACTCCCCAGGAATCTTCACAACGCGGATCGTAATGCGCCATCACGAGCAGCGGCCCTACCGATGAAACTGGTAACCACGGCGCATCAGTAGCCGGAAGCCGGCCCAAAACCCGCAAATGCGCCTCGGCATCGGCCGTGCACGCTTCTCTCGGCAACTCCACCGGCAAAAGTCCGTATTGGACCGCTGTCCCTTCAATCGAAAGAATCGATTCAAACGGATCGAGGGCATCCAACGCCACCTGAGATTCCGCCGGATCATTTCCCGCATTGCGCGAGGGTGGAAGAAAGAGAGAGTCGGAGTTCATGATACGCAAGCCAGGTCTCAGTATCCTGCCAACGGAACGAAGTCGGCATCGAAGGTGATTGCATCACCCAAATCGGAGGCATCGAAAACAATCAGAAGGCCGGAACCCGATTGGCCTGGCTCACGAAGTTCGTAAAAAGCACCGTTCCACACCGCCCGAAACTCATCGCTATCACCACTTCCGCTTGGATCATAATCCTGCCTGAAATAGGGAGCGCCGGGCTGTGGGTCGGCTGGATCGTCGTATTGAAGAGCTCTCAGGACCGCGATCTCGTCGTCCGAAGAATCATCATCCGCCGGCACGCGCGTCAGGGCCGCGCCTTCAATCTGATCATATCGAAGAATCGCCTGGTTGAGGTATTCCACACGATGCTCCGCCATGGCCAATCGCGAGGTCTCGAACATGCGACCGTAACTTCCCGCCGCAATGGCCGCGATAATCCCGATGATCGCGACGGTGGCCAGGGCTTCCATCAACGAAAACCCACGGTCCCATCTTCCCTCAGTAGTCGATCTCATCCTCGGGATCGGTGCCGGTCGGCGCATAAAGCGTGACCTTTTGAAGACTGGAGATGTCGGTCGGTAAAGCAATCGTGTAGCTACCCGGCATGTAATCCGTGAAGGCGTTCGGCGCGAAGGCCAGGTAAGGCTTGATGATCGCATAGCGTGCCGCGTCGTCCGAAGCGGCCGACCAAGCGGAAATCGCCGCCGTCCGTCCGCTGGCCTGAATGTAGGAAGCCAGCGACATATTGATTCCCTCAGCGCGGGCGATCGCCAAATTGACCTCGCTGTCCTCCTTCATCCTGACGATGTTCGGAATCGCGATGAACGAGAGGATGCTCAGAAGCACTGTGGCCGTGAGGACTTCCACCAGGGAAAAACCTCTGGTCCGATTCATTGAACTTTTAGTGTGCATAACATCTTTCCTTGGTTAATCCGCCTCGTGACAAAGGCCATGAATCAGGGACTGCTCCTGACGAGATCGACCTTCGGATAAGAGCCGTCCGTCCAGTCGGGCAAATCAAAATGCCAATTCAGCTTTCGCACGGAACCCGAGATGACCTTTGTCGAGGCATCCGAAGCGCTTTCGCTGTTGAAGTGATCGAAAGAGGTGTCGTCCAAATATTCTTGAATGAGGGCGAGCTTTGCCTCACTCGTCGTCGCGGCGTTGTAAACCGTTCGCACCTCGGCCACGGTCGCATCGCCAGTGAATTGTCCAACGACCCAGGCGTTGACAGCGCTTTGCAGGGTGGCCTGCTGCTGCCGCGCCACAATTTCCCGGGCATCTCCTGCTCCGTTGGAGAACGCGCTGATTGCCATGGCCGACATGATGCCCACCACTGCAATCACGATGACGACTTCCAGGAGCGTAAATCCTATTTTGGAAGAGTTGAGCGGAGAAGCCGTCGTCATGATTGAATCGGGTTGAATCCTCAGTTTCTGGAGAAGGGAAGAAGAAAAGCGGCGCCCTGTGCTCGAGGCGCCAGGGCGCCGCTTCGTGTTTCAAGTTCTAGAAAACAGAATCCTCAATTCCGGTCAGCCGGATTAGAGGCCTGAGTTGTAGACCAACATTTGGTTCGCGATCTGCAGGTAGTTGGCTGCAGTAGCGATCTCGTCGGTGCTCAGGTTCGGAACACCGAAGAAGGTGCCGTTGAACGGGCTCGTCGTGTCAGCGATGGTTGCGCCAGTAGCGATTTCACCAGCCAGCGTGGCGGGATCAGCACCGTCGGCGTGACCTCCGACAACAACAAAATCGTAGCCTGCAGCTGCAGCGGCACCGCAAACGGAGGCCAGCTGTTGGGCGTTACGACGGTCTTTGGAGTCCTCAGCGGCGGCGTTGATCCGGCCGATGTTGGGAACCGCGATAGCAGCAAGGATACCGATCACGGCGATGACGACGAGCATTTCCACGAGGGAGAATGCGTTGGTGGACGACAGTTTAGTATTTTTCATCGTTTAAGTAGGGTGGTTGTTTGAACCATTTATATTTTATGGTTTTTATGAAAAATATCAATTATTTTCTTTCGATTATTTGGAAATTTGAACTTCTTAAGTCTTTTTATCTCATTTCCCGGCGCAAAAAGGACCGGTTGCTCGTCAGCATCACCGGCCCTTCATTGCCCATCCATGCCCTCCCCCCCCCACTTGGGCGGCCTCTCCGTCCGTGCGCCTACTTTTTGAACAACAGCGCGTCTCCGAGACTGAAAATCGGCGAGTAAATCGCGTATATCAGGAATCCCACCATGGTTCCCAGAATCACAATCGTTGCCGGCTCGATTAGCTTATCGATCTGACTCGCAATCACGTCCAACTCCTCCTCGTAATCGTCTGCAATTTCATTCAGCGGCTCAGCACCCGTTCCAGTTTCGCTGGCCAGCTCCATCACCCCCGAAATGTTCCGGCTGTCCGAGCCGAGCCAATGCGATTCAATAAGGAAGCTCTCGGGCAGGGTCCGACCCACCCGGATGTGCTCTCTGACACGCGAGAAAAACTCTTTGTAGTAGTAGTGGGAAGCGCTGTCCGAGGTGATCTCCAAGGCGGTATTGAGCCGGACGTTCGCCTCAACGAGAAGCGCGAGGACGCGAAAACTCGTCGCGGCCGCCGCTTTCCGGACGATGTCCCCCACGACCGGGGCGCTGATCATCAACTCTTGAACCTTCGGTATCCGGCTGATCTTGCCCCACTTCTTGAAAAAGAAGAAAAGACCGATGAATGGCAGAACCGCAGCCCAGGGATAGCTGATCAGGAAATCGGACAAATACATCAATCCCTTCGTCGCCAGCGGAAGATCCGATTCTAGGGAGGTGTAGAGTTTGGACATCGCCGGAATCAAAGTGAAACTCATAGCGATGATGACAGCGACGCCCAGCGTCGTGACGATGGCCGGGTAGATCATCCCGGCGCGAAGCTTCCGAACGATCGCCAAGGTCTTCTTCTGGGAGGACCCGAGCCTACGGAGTACGATCGGCAACTGGCCAGCCTCTTCGCCAGCACGGATCAGCGCGATCATGTCGGGAGTGAAGAGGTCGTCTTGCTTTGCTAAGGCGTCGCTGATCCTCTCTCCCGATCGGAGATCCGCACAAATATCGGCAATGGCTCCGCGATACCGGGGAGACTTCACCCGGTTGCTCTGTAGCTGGAAGGCTTTGATCGTGGGAATGTCGCGCTCGAAGCACTTGGCCAATCCGTTGAAGAATGCCACCCGGTCCCCAAGCGACGCCTTGGGCATCGACAGCCGGCGGAGTCGCTCATCGAATCCTCCAAGGTCTTGAACCTCCGCCGTTTCGTTGTTGCTAAGTCCAGCGCCGATGAGCGCGCGCTCATCCGTGAAGGTGTCGATGATCAAATCGAAACTGCGCTTGGTGTAGATGTTCGTGAGAACGACTTTCTTTAGCATGGCGATACCCTCGGCGGATGATCTTGAATTGGTCGAGCAGGATCAGCGATTGCGCGCAGCCAGGGTGGACTCCTCGCTCCCTGTCTCCTCCCACGGAAGGCGCACCAGGTAAGCGCGTTCCCGGTCTTCGGGAGATTCCTCAATTTGGCCCGGAAGCACCACTTCAACCTTGGGATCCAAATCGATTTCGATAATGTGACGGCGTCCGTCCTCGATCTTCTTACCAGCTTCAGCCCTCCAGGTGAGTTCAACCTCTCTGTCGGACACACGAGACACGAAAATCTCATCCGTTTGCCCCTCGAGAAGCTGAGGCAAGTCGGCGCCTAGCGCCAAAGCGATGTCGCCAAATAGAACACGGCGCACCTCTCCGGAGGGATTCCGGCTGATGCCGCGCACGCTCAGATTCTCCAGAATCCGGATGATTCGCGCCGCTTCACTCTCGGCATCGACCACGTTCTTGACCTCTTCAACGCGGTCTTTGTATGGGTTACGGTCATCGACTTCGACGCGCACGGCCTGCTTGAAGTCCGGCAGGATTCCCGACGAGGTGACGCCGGCCGCAGGCGTATCGGCAAAGGCACCGGTCGCGCTCAGCACCCAAGCGCCGAGGAGGCTGAATCGGATAATGGATAAGTTCATGACGTTTTGGAGAATCGGAGGCTTAGGCTTCATCGAGGTTCACCACGGGGATATCCACCACCAGCTCCATGCGGAGGTCATCGCCCGATTCCCCCCGGACCAACCGGCAGGAGGCGATGCGAGCCGTCGGCAGCTCGCTCTCGAGACTTCCGAGCCAGTTCAAAGCTTTCGAATACTCGTCCTCAACTGTAACGTGAGCGCGGAGCCGGTGATCGAGCATTGGCTCGTTCCTTTCGTTGATCAGCTCGAAGCGCTGTGACACGGTGAAGACTCCCGCCCGCTTCACGAGATCAATGATTCGCTGCTCCGTGGCTTGAGGACTTTGGGTCGTCGTAATGTAAGGCTCCCACGCCTCGTAATAGGTTCGAATCTCCTCGGTGGACTTTTTCAGGCGCTCCAGCTGAAGCTTCGAAACCGAGAACGCCTGCTGATCGGCCATCGCAGCTTTTTTGGCTTCCGAGGCCAGGTTTTTGGCGCTGGTCATTCGTCCGTAGCTAAGCTGGGCGAGGTATCCGACGAGAACACTGAAAATAATCAGAACGGCGCAGGCAAGTTGCTTATCTTTCATCGACTTTAGACAGTGAGAAGGTTTTCGACTCAGTTCGAAGCCAACCCATCCTGGTTGCGCCAGATCAGCGTGGCTTTGTAATCCAGGGTGGCTTGATTCTTTTGTTGTTGAGCGGAATAGGCGCGATAATCGAGGTCGCGAATAGCCTGCAGGGTTCCATCCAGTGCGGTGCTATCCACTTCATTCATTCTAAGCGTCAGATGAATCTGGCTGGGAATCTCTGAATTGCGGCTGAGAAGAAGTTCGGCGATCGTCGCCCGGTCGCCCGTCCCCCGCCCAATGCCGACGCAAAGCGGCTGAAGGTTGTGGGCCCCTTCGATCCATTTGGTGACGAACCGCGCCCGCTGGTTCAGTGCCTCGACTTTCGTCCTCTCCTTGCCAACCGCCAAGGCTTGCGATTTGAATTGCGCGGATTCCGCCATCCAGTTCGCTTCCTGTGCCTGGGCCTGTCTTTTGCCGAGCTCGAACCAAATGGCCCCGGCGACGCCCAGGACCATCGTCAGATAGAACATGATGGGCGCGAGCATGAGATAGCCCGGGAGCCCCCGCGAAACGTCGCGCCGCTCGGTCTTGAGATCGTGTATTTTGTAAGTGTCCATGGAATGAATTGGGTGGCGGTGTTACTGCGTGCAGAGTGTGCTCCAAAGATGATCCGGTGGCGTGACGTCGAGGGCTCCGAAAGGTTGAAGCGCCTGATTCAACGCTTGAGCTAACGGCGTGTTCGGTTGCTCGTGTAGAAGAAACATCTGAGCGCCCTTTTCCAAGCCGTTGACGACGGGTGCCGCCAAATTCATCACGGGTTGAAAATCCTGCTCCGTGTAGAGACCGCTCCGGCAACGGAGGTCGCTCCATTGCCCCTTCTTTTGCGCCATGAGAAAGACCGACCCCATGCAGCAAGCCACCAGCAGAAAATCCCGGCCCTTCATTTCAGGATTGGCGTGCTGCCGCCGAAGAAAGTCCTCCGCCATCGCAAAGATCCCGCACGAGAGACGGGCGATTTTGAACCCGTGCTCCGCGAATTTCTGCTCGATCGCGTTGATGTTCGAGTCTTCACTCGCCAGCAGGATGCTCGCGTTCGTTTCCGGGTGATGATACATCGCGTAGCGCTTGCCCCGGTCATACTTTGCACCGATCACCGATCGCGCATTCGTCCGGATCGCCTCCTCGGCTCCAGGCTTCCGCGATAGATTCGACTCGAGGGTCACGACGAACCGGTTATTCAGCGAAAGAACCGCCCATCCGCCATCCGTCATGGAACGCCACTCTTCCGCCAGACCAGGGATGACTTCGGCGAAATCCCCTTCTGCGGCCCCCGCCTGGAGAAACTCTCCCCGCCTTCCAACGGATCTCCACGCCACTCCGCCCCGGTTGACGCTGACGCAAAGATAACGCTTCCCTTTCATGCGAAGGGGAACAGGAGAGTGCCAGTCGTCCGGATCAGGACGAAACGCACCTAGCGACAGAACACTTTTGATATCGGCAAGATTCATAACTTAGTTCGGTAGGAGATTTTCCTGCTCCAGATATTCACGGACGGCATGCTCGGTGTAACTCGGTCGGGCGAGAGCGGCTTTGCAAATCCAGCCCTCGGCCATCCGCATCTCGAGACTGGTATCGAAGTTATACATGCCCTTGGCACGCCCGACCTCGAGTTCCTGGTCGAGTTTCTTGAATTCCCCACGGCGAATCAGCGCGCAGACGGAATCGTATTGCAGAAGGATTTCGTGAATCGGGAACCGCTTCGCTTTCGATTCGTCGAGAAGAAGACGCTGGCAAAGAATCGCGCGCAGCGAGTCGGCGAAGGAGAGCGTCGCGTTCTCGATGCGCTCGGCTGGAACGAGCTTCAGGAAACGCTGGACCGTCTGCGCCGCAGAGGAGGTGTGCATCGTCGCTACCACGACGTGCCCGGTTTCAGCCGCTTGAAGTGCAATCTCGGCGGTTTCGCCATCCCGGATTTCTCCCACCACGATCACGTCGGGAGCCTGTCGAAGGGCGGCCCGGAGCGAACTCGAGAAGCTCAATTCGTCCGAACCCATCTCGCGCTGAGATATCAGCGAAGGCAGTCCATCCGGATAGATGTATTCGATCGGATCCTCGAAGGTGATGACGTGTTCCTGCCGCCTGAGCGCACGGGCCAGCACGAGCGAGGCAATGGTCGTCGATTTACCGCTACCGGTCGCGCCACAAACCAGAAAGAGACCGTTTTTCGCCTCCATAAAGGCCTTGGTCGCCGCCGGAGGAACCATAATATTCTCCAGCTGAGGGATCTCTTCCGGAAGCAATCGCAGCACCCACCGCGGGCGCCCACGCGTCACCATCCGGCTGACCCGGTAGCGCCGTCCGCCCATGCTGATGGCGTAATCTTCGCAGCCTGGTGGAAACTCGAACCGCAGCTGGGGTTGGTAGACAAACTCGTCGATTTGGAGCTTGCCGTTGTATTTATAGGTGAGCCGCTCCCAGGGGGTGACGTAGAAGTCACTGACCGCCGAATCCTGGGAGAGGTAGAGGATGCGGTGACCGAGGGCGGAATGCTCGTTAATTTCTTCCATGGGCCGGGGAGCGTAAAAAGAGTGGAACTGAAATACAGAGAACCACAGACATTTTAGCTCTCTTTAGCATTAAGTCCAGATATTCTTTTTATTTATGGTTTTTATAATCTAATTCACTCTTTCCGGCTGCTTGCCCATCATTTCCCCGACGGCAATTTTCTTTGCAATTCAGACTTGGCAGAAGCATCCTAACGTTGTTATTTAGGGAGTCTTGACTTTCAAAGGGATGAAATTTGCACGCCACCTCGCTCTTGGTTTTGCCTGCCTTGCCGCTCTGACCGGCACGGCCCAAGCGCAAAACGCCGACTTCAAAGTCTATCCAAACTCCCCGGCCTACGAAGCCGAGGCCATGCCGCTGCGAAACGCTGTGCCGGGCGAATACCGGTTCACGGAGGCGCGACTTTCGGATGCGCTCCAGTTGCTGGCTGATGAAGCGGGAATCTCTTTCTTTTCGCTGCCAGCCGATTCGGACATCGGAAATCGCTTGGTGACCTTCACCATCCGGTCCAGCCCGTTCCTGGCAATGGAAACCCTCGCCAAAGCGAACGGGGTTGCTCTCATCTTCGAAAATGGGATTTGGTATCTCCGGCCGGAAAATGACACCCACCTCATTGGTCGCGTCTACGAGATCCAATACAATCCTCGCGAGAGGATCACAGCGACGAATACGGGCGGCAACCTCGGATCCACCGAGCAGCTCTCGAGCGGTGCCACGTCGACCACGACCAGCAGTCTCGACCTTCAAGGCACGACCCAAGGATTCGAGATCGAGCCCAGCGAGCTCCTCGAAGACATTCGCGAGCTTCTCGATATTTCTCCCGGCGTCACTCCCTACATCGCCGGGGCCACCTCGGTGGACGCCCTCAACGCTGGAACGGGCTTGGCCACCAGCCTTGCGCTCCCGTCGTCCAATGGCGTTGCTATCGCCGGGGTGCCGGCCGGGCAGGACAATGGACAATCCTCGAAGGTCATTTGGAACTCGGATTCAAACACGCTCTACGTGGTTGCGACCCGTCAGCAGCACAGCTGGATCGAAGGCTATCTCGCAGCGGCGGACAAGCCTCAGGATCAAATCGCCATTGAGGTGAAGTTCTTCGAAACGAGCCGGGATCCTTCGGTGGAGCTCGGACTCGACTGGACCGGCACGCTTTCCAACGGCTACGACATCAATCTCACCGGGAACGACCCGGATGTGCCCGGGATCGCAGGACGCATCAATCTGAATGAGCCCACCGATCCTTTCGAGCTTCCGACGACCGCGATCCTGAGTTTCGAAGACGTCAACGTGAAGCTCCGGGCTCTCGTCAATGACCTCGAGACCAAAACGGTGTCCTATCCCCGCATGGTGACGACGAACAACCGGGAAGTCGTCCTTCGCAGCGTCGTCAACCAACCCGTTTTGGCCGGGACCTCGAGCACGTCGCTCGGCACCGGGGCGACGACCAACGAGTCGATTGCCTACCTGCCCATCGGCACCGTTCTCAACATCCTGCCGAAAAAGCTTGGAAATGGAAAAGTTCAGCTCAATGTCGCTCTCACGATTTCCAGCATCATCGGGAACCAAATCATCGCTGGAAACCCCTACCCCGTCGCGACATCCCGCGTCTACCAGGCCCCGATCGAGATCGAGCCGGGCTTTACCGTGGCCATCGGTGGGCTCGATGAAGCATCCTGGGATCAACAGGAAGATGCCGTGCCGGCCCTCAGCCGAATCCCGGTCGTGGGTTACGCCTTCAAAAGCCGGTTCTCCCGCCGCGAGCGGAAAAGCCTCATGATCATGATCACCCCTGCGGTCATCGACACGCGCGACGGCGGTCTTCCGGACAAGCCGCAGTCCGTCACGAAGCAGCGTCCGGATCGTCCTCAGCCTCCTGTCATCTATCCGGACGGAACGCTCGTCCAAGGGCCGCACGAACTGGAAGATGCGCTGGTCCGTCTCCGCGCCGAAATTGCCATTCTGAACGCGGTCGTCGAAGAGGCCAACGTCGAAAAGCAAGATCGCGAGAATCTCTTCCGGCTCTACACCGCCACTCAGAAGACCCAGGCCAAGCTGAAGCGCTGGTCCAAGGCCAATCGCGAGTCCGCCGGTCACTTCGGCTTCTACCGCGATCAGTTTGCCACTGCCGAGGATAAGCTCGGGGAAATCCAGCGCAAAGCGCGTTGGATGATTTATTGAGTCAAAACCGAAGGCCCTCAGCAGCTCCGCCTTCGGGAGACACCCTAACGTTGCAATTCGCATGAACGACTTGCAGTTTTGTGAATTTCGCGGGAATAAGAGGGCATGCGGAGGTGGGCTGGAGGGCCGTTTCTCTGGGCCGTGCTGGCATGGCTCCCGATCCATTGTGCCCTCGCCTCACCGATCTCTTCGGGCCTGATTCCGGCCGAAGCCGAGACCCAGTCCGACGCACAAACCTTCCTCCTTTCGGTCCCAGCGCCCCGCGGGCTGATCGTCGATCGCTTTGGCGAGGTCCTCGCCACGAATCGCAGCGTCACCAAGGCCGGACTCCTGCTCGAGGTTTTCGGTGACAAGGAGGATGACGCGGTGGCCGCCGCGATGCGAGCCATCGAGGGCTTTCCCTTCGCGGAATACCTCATTGGCCCGGTCCGCGTCGCGGCCCTTCGCCATCACTGGGAGCACCGCCGGGCGTTGCCCTTTATCTTCACCGAAGCTTTGCCGGCTTCTGCGGTGGCTGAGCTGAGAGAGGGCGAGGAGGGCTGGCACCCAGGGCTCGAGTTTCAGGTCGAATACGAAAGGGTCTATCCCCGAAATTCAACCGCTTGTCACGTCGTCGGCTATGTCTCACGGGAAGTCCTGAGGCCGGCCGGGCCCTTCGTGAACTTCGAGGCCTCATGGCCAGTCGTGACCGGAACCGATGGACTCGAAAAAGTGTTTGAGAACCAACTGCGTGGCAAAGAAGGCCTCCTCAATCTTCTGGTATCGAGCGATGCGGCCGCGCGGCGCCAGACGCTGGTTCGCGAACCGGAGGACGGCCACACCATCGTGCTCGCTTTGAACCTTCGCATGCAGGTGCTGGCCGAACATCTGCTCGCGCGACATCGCCGGCCGTCGGCTCTCGTCGTGCTGGATGCCGATACCGGCGACGTGTTGGTGATGGCCTCTCATCCGACTTACGACATCAGCAAATTCGTCCCACGCATCACCGAGGAGGAGTTTGCCGCCATGAAGAACCACTCGGGGAACCCGTTCTTTGGTCGTGCTCACGGTGGCGCCTATCCACCCGGCTCGGTGTTCAAAACCGTCGTGGGGATGGCCGCCCTCCACGAGGGCACGATCCCGGGCAACTGGTTTAGGTATCGCTGCGATTCTTCGCTGGAGGTGGCCGGACGAACGTTCCGGAATTGGACGACCGCCGACCGCGGCTACCTCAATTTGACCGACGCCTTGCGGCGGTCCCACAACGTGTGGTTTTACAAAGCGGCTTTGGATACGGGCAGCGCGCCCATACAGCGAATGGCCTCCTCATTCGGCTATGGCCAGCGTCCGCCCATCGAACTGGACGGCGTGGCTTCGGGCGAGGTTGGAGGGCGCATCGTCGCCAAGCGAGCCATCGCCAATCTCGCGATCGGACAGGGAAATCTCCTCGTCTCACCGCTTCAAGCGGCCGTGGCCATGACGCCGTTTGCGAATGGATCGCATCCGGTCCGGCCGCGGCTCGTGCTGCAGACCCAGACATCTCCGCCTGAATCCCGGCTTCTCTCGCTGAACGCAATAGCCCGTTCGCATCAATCCACACTCAACGCCTCTCAGCTCGCGCTCGTTCGGCAGGGTTTGTGGCAGGTCGTGAACGGACCGCGGGGCACCGGCTCGAGGGCTCAGCTCGAGTATCCCCAAATTTACGGCAAGACCGGTACTGCGGAGTGGACGCCGAAGAACGGATCTCCACGATGGGTCGGATGGTTCGCCGGTTTCACAGGGACGAAGGAACCGCGCTTGGCATTTGCGGTCCTGTGCGAGAGCTACCCAGGTGAAATGATTTTCGGCGGACGCACGGCCGCTCCGATCGCCCGCGAATTCCTGGCTACGATCTACCGTGCACCAGAAGACTATCGGCTGAAGGACTCCTTCGAACGCTCTCGCCTCCCCTCCATCCAGGCGTTACCCGACGTGCCCACCTTCGCGCACACTCAGCAGATCTCCTCTATCCCTCGAGAACCATGAGTGTTGCCCCCCGTCCAGATTCTGAAGTGCGATGGTCGGCCCCGGTCCGGTGGGTGCCTCCCCGCCGCGAGCCGCGCCGCTGGAGTCTCCTTTTCATCGTCATTCCCCTTTTCCTGAGCGGGCTGATCGGCCTTCAAGCCAGCTTCTGGGCCATCCGCCCGTATTTTCTGAAAGCGCAGAACTTGGATCTTGATCAACTGACCCGCCAGCAGGTCGGCTGCCAGGTGGTCGATGGCTTTGGAGAACCGCTGGGCCGGATTTTCGTTTCGAATCTGGAACCCGTGTCGCTCAGCCAGCTTCCGCCGCACTTTTTGGAAGCTCTGATCGCCACGGAGGATGCGCGTTTTTGGAAGCACAAGGGCATCGATCCCGAGGGGATGCTACGCGCCGCGTGGCACAATGCGAAAGCCAGCCGGATCACCCAGGGGGGAAGCACGATCACCCAGCAGCTCGCGCGCGCCGTCTACGGTCTGGAAGACCGCACACTGGCCAGAAAGCTGACGGAATTCTTCCTCGCCCTCCGCATCGAACGTCACTATTCAAAGGAAGAGATC
Organism: uncultured Verrucomicrobiales bacterium; assembly: GCA_964500945.1. Classification (GTDB taxonomy): domain Bacteria; phylum Verrucomicrobiota; class Verrucomicrobiia; order Verrucomicrobiales; family DEV007; genus CAZCRA01. The sequence continues at coordinate 16,827 of CAZCRA010000027.1, forward strand.
ATGGAACAATATTTGAACCGGATCTATTGGGGCAGCGGCAGTTGGGGCGTCGGGGCCGCGGCAAAAACCTATTTTCGTAAGCCGGTCGAGGACCTCACGATCGAAGAATCCACTCTACTCTGTGCCGTCATCAAGAGACCGTCGGGATACTCCCCGCACGTGAATGCGTCCGCGGCCTTGGCGGCCCGAAACCGGACGCTCCAACGGATGGCGGACCTGGGTTATCTCACCGCGGCCGATAGCCAGCACTTTCAGCAACAGCCCCTCGGCGTGTCGCCGAGACGCGTCGCCGCCAACGGTTCCGGCTTCCTGCTCGACCGCGTTCAGCAGGAGGCCGACGAAATTCTGGACAGGATCGGCGCTCCGGGAAACCGGCTCACGATTCACATCAGTCTCGATTTGGATCTCCAACGGCGTTCGCATCAACTGGTGCAGCAATTCCTCACTCAACTGGAGTCGGCTCCGGGCTACGAAGCGCCCCGGTTCGAGAATTACGCCTTCGACGTCAATGCTCCTCTGTCCGGGCAACGTCCGGACTATCTCCAGGCCGCCGTGGTGGTTCTCGAAAACCGCACCGGACGGATCCTCAGCTACGTTGGAGGCAGGAACTACCACCACAGCCAGTTCGACCGCGTCAGCAGGGCCCGGCGGCCGGCCGGCAGCGCCATCCTCCCCCTGCTCTATGCCGCGGCCTTCGACGAACCGGCGCTCACCCCTCGGACACGCCTCCTGGACCTGCCAATCGACAACCGCAAAGTCATGATCGGGGGTGAACATGGCGTCTTGGGCGAGTGGAACAGCCTTCCGGCGGCACCGTTCTTCGAGGGCGAGATTACCGCAGCTCGCGCCCTGTTCTGTCAGAAAAACGCCGCCAGCCTGCGACTCGGCGCCCAGCTCGGGCTGGAGAACTTTCACCGGTTTCTGCAGAAAGCGGGCGTCACCTCGCCGCTGAAGCCCTTTCCTTCATCGATGCTGGGACACACGGAGCTTTCCCTATTGGAACTCACCCGTGCGATGTCCTGCCTCCCGCTCGACGGTCGCCGCCCTCCATCACCGGGTCTGGTCGACTACGTGACCGATCCCTCGGGAGCGGTCATCTACCGTCGCCCCGAGCAGCCCGGCCAAGCGCTCATCGATCCCGATTCGGCCCGGGCGGTGTCGCGGATTCTCCAGGAAGCCCTCCGCGAACGTGCCGGATCGACGCTCGAGGGGGCACCGGCCCTGTGCAGTCTCCACGCGGCGGGCACCACCGGCATGGTCTATGGACAAACCGACGCCTGGTCCATGGTCTTCGACGGACGCTACACCTGCGGCGTTTGGACCGGCTTCGACCAACCTTCCCCCCTGAACGGAGGTGGCCGTGGAGAAACGCACGCCCTCCCCCTGGCCTCCAAGCTTTTCAACGAACTCGGCAGCGACGCTCCGCTCTCCTCGCCGGATGCCACCGATGCCAGCGGCCGCCTCCTGTGCGACCACCAGCCCTACGGTGCGGCGAGTGTTTGCCGTTGTGCCCTTCATGCGCCCTGGCCGGAGGGCTCGCTTCGGGAAGCCCACCAGCCCGGACTTCACTTGACCCCGGTGGCCGCTTCACCCGTCGGAGCCCACCTTCACGTCGTCCCGCCATCGGTGCCGGTGGTTTCGGGCCCCGATCCCTACCGGCGCGGCGAGACGTTGAAGGTCTCTCAAACGAAATAACCGGCGATCTCATCCGCGAGCATCATGCCGCTCAGGGTCAGTCGAACTCGCTCGCCGCGCTGCTCCACGAGCCCCTCGCTGAGCAGGGGTCCCAACGCCTGCCCGCCCGTCCACGCCCGAGGAATCCCCTCCCGCGTTCGAAGCTGCAGGGAGAGCCGCTCCAACCGAACCTCCTCAGCTCCGAGCGTCTCTTCCTCGTGAACCACGGACTGTCCCACGGCCATCCGCGCCACGAATTCCCGGGTGTCAGAGAGGTTCTTCCAGCGCCGGCCCGCCACGGTCGATACCGCCGACGGCCCCAGACCGAGATAATCCCGGCCTTCCCAGTAGGCCCGATTGTGAAGGCTCTCCCAGCCTGGCCGTGCAAAATTCGACACCTCGTAGTGTGAAAATCCCGCCGAGCGCAGTCGCTCGTGCGTCACCTCGTAAAACGGGGCGTCCTGGTCGGGATTCGCCACCCATTGCCCACTCTGAAAACGCTCAAAGAAAGGCGTATCCTCCTCGTAGGTGAGGTTGTAGGTCGAGAGATGCTTCGGCTCGGCCTCGAGCGCCACATCGAGGGTCACCTCCCAAGAGGCCAGGCTTTGGCCAGGAATCGAGAACATCAGGTCGATGTTGAGGTTTTCGATCCCGGCATTCCGCAAGTCCGCGAACGCCTGGAGGACGTCGTCCGGCGTATGATCCCGTCCGAGCGTCCGCAGCACCCCGGCATCGAGCGACTGCGCACCCAGGCTGACCCGGTGAATGCCGATCCGAGACCAAATCCGCGCTTTGGCCGCGTTGAACGTTCGCGGATTGGCCTCGATCGTCCACTCTCGGAGCTCCGAAAGGTCTGTGTACTCGGCGAAAGCCTCTGCCAGCCGCTCCCATTGCGGCCCCGGCAACATCGACGGCGTGCCTCCGCCAAAATAGATCGTCCGGGGCTTCACGGCCCAACGCTCCGTCGCCGCGCGCAGTTCCGAGATCACCGCATCCACAAAGGCCGGGTAGCGATTCCCCTCCGGTCGATGCTTATAAAACGCACAGTAGGGACAAATCCGGTGGCAGAACGGGACGTGAACGTAGAGGTGTTCGACCATGGAACGGGCAGGGGCATCCCCTCCATGCACCTGCCCGCCCGCCGCCGCAAGCAATCCTCATGATGGCCACGAACTCGCAGCATCAGCTCCGCTTGCTGAAACCGGTTTCCCGGTCGTTCTACCTGTCGATTCGTTTTTTGCCCGAGGCGATGCGCCTTCCCTGCGCTACCGGCTACCTTCTAGCCCGCGCATCCGACACGATCGCCGACCGCTCCAGAGCGCCGGCCGCGGTTCGAATCGAACTTCTCGAACGGTTCAGGGATCTTTCGGAGCAAGGCTTCAGCCCGGCGGACGCCTCCCAGAATCTCGCGTCCTCCGTCAGGGATGCCCTTCCCGGCGGTGGGGCTTCGGACGGCGAGGAAGCCCTCCTGGGTGAGCTCGATGCCTGCTTTGCCCAAGCGCGCGAACTCCGCCCACCGCTGGACTTGGCCCTGCGCCAGGTTCTCGCGGACATTCTCGAAGGCCAATTGCTCGATTTGCGACGCTTCGAAACGGGATCCGGCGAACTGCAGTATTTGGACAGCGCCCAGGAACTCACACGCTACGCCGATTGGGTGGCCGGCAGCGTCGCACGTTACTGGACCCGAATCGCCGCCGCCACGGTGGAGCCGCTCTCGAGTCTTCCCGTCGCGGAACTGGAGACGTTGGGCACCCGCTATGGCCGCGCCCTGCAATGGCTGAACATCCTGCGCGATCTCCACGAGGACCTTCCACAGGGACGCTGCTACCTGCCGAAGGACGAACTGGTGGCGCGAGGGTGGCCTCCATCCGCCGACGCCGAAAAGCCGCGTCTGTTGGCGGAGGCCGCCGGTCCGTGGCTGCGGGCGATTGCATCCGGCCTGGACGAAGGCGCCGTCTACACGGACTCGCTTCGGAACCGTCGCCTCCGCTTCGCGACCGCCCTGCCCGCGCTCATCGGTGCGGCCACCCTCCGAAGGATTCACGATTCGAACCAAGCCTGGGTGAAAGAACGGGTGAAAATCTCCCGCTCGGAAGTCCGGCGGCTTATGGTCAGCGCCATGTGGTTGACCCTGGCCGGAAAACCCATGAGGCCGGTCATTCAGGCCTCCATCGGCCAACCTGGGGGCAGGAAAGACTGAAACTCGGCCGGCACGGGCGCGGTCCAGGTCAGCCATTCGCCGCTGACAGGGTGATGTAGTCCCAGCCTCCTCGCGTGAAGCATCAAACGCGAGGGTTTCCATCGCTTCAGCGTTCCACGCCCATATATCGTATCGCCGATGATCGCATGGCCCAGCGTGGAGGCCATGTGGACGCGAATCTGATGCGTCCGTCCGGTGTGGATTCGGCAGGAGACCAGGCTGTATCCCTCCTCGCCCCGGTGGAGGACCTCATAGTCCGTGACCGCGCGACGCCCCTGCGAGGAATCGAGAACCGCGATCTTTTTCCGGTTCCCCGGATTGCGTCCGAGGAAGTTCTCGATCGAGCCCTCCCCGGTGGTGACGTGCCTTTCCACGGCGCAGAGGTAGATCTTTTCCGTTTCCCTTTTCGAAAACGACTGCGTGAGGGCGCCGTGAGCCTCCGGTGTTTTGGCGACGATGAGACATCCGCTTGTCTCTTTGTCCAGCCGGTGGACGATGCCGGGCCGGGCCGGATCGCCCACACCGCGAAGGCTGTCGCCGCAATGATGGAGCAAGCCGTGGACCAACGTTCCGGACCAATTCCCTGGAGCCGGATGCACGCAGAGCCCCTCCGGCTTGTCGATCACGAGAAGGGTTTCATCTTCAAAGAGCACCGGGAAGGGAACGGGCTCCGCTTCCAGTTCGCGGGGAGCTTCGTCGCTCAGCCTCACTTCCACCCTTTGCCCCGGCACCGCCGCCTGACGAGCGTTCGCCGGTTTTCCGTCCACCTCGATCGCCCCTTCGCGCATCAGAGCCTGAATTCGCGAGCGGGACAGTTCCGGCAGCCGGTCCGCCAGATACCGGTCCAGCCGGGCCGGGGCACGACCGGGCAGCGGCTCGATCTCGTGCTCCCAAACCGGCGCCTCATCGCCATCCGGCACCTCTTCCTCGAGCGGCTCGTCCATGCCTCAACCCTCCCTGCCGTGAAACAAAACAGATGACCTGGTCGATTCCCGGCCTTCCACTTGCCCAAGTCCTCGGGGGCGATGTATGCTCACCCGGTTCCCCGCCTGCCTCCTCATGTCCGATAGCGTCCCCGGTTCCGAACCGCTGCTCGATGCCTGTTCCGCCTGCCAACAGGTCATCGACGTCTCCGAAATTCGGCCTTTCGACGAGATTGTCTGTCCCATCTGCGGCCAGACCGTCCGGGTCCGCACCCAGTTTGGCAAGTTCCAACTCCTGGAGGAAATCGGCGAAGGGGGCATGGCTCGAGTCTTCAAAGCCCGGGATACCACCCTCGACCGAGACGTCGCACTCAAAATCCTCCATCATCACTACAGCGACCGGCCCGATCTGCTATCGAAATTCGAGCAGGAAGCCCGCGTCACCGCCTCGATCAACCACCCGAACGTCGTTCAGGTCTACTCCGTCGGGCGGGACCATGGTTACTTCTTCATCGCCATGGAGCTGCTCGACTCCCGGAACCTCGATTTCCAGATCGCCAGGCGCGGGAAACTCGATCAAATCACTGCCCTCCGCCTGTTGCACGAGGTGACCCAGGGACTCGCCGCTGCCTTCCAGGCCGGCCTGATCCACCGCGACGTCAAACCGGGTAACATCCTTCTCGACGCCAATGGCACCGCGAAAATCGTCGATTTCGGTCTCGCGATCATGCACGACGCCGAACAGGACGCCATGGCCGAAATTTGGGCCACGCCGTTCTACGTCCCGCCGGAAAAGCTGCGGCGAGCGCCCGACACCTTCAAAGGCGATTTCTACAGCCTCGGCGCCACCTTTTTCCATGCCTTGAGCGGGGCACCGCCTCATGCCGCGAACACCTTCTCCATCGAGGAACTCATCGCGTTGAAGGCGAAACCCGCCCAGCTCAGCGCATCGGCGCTTCATCTCTCGGGCGCCACGGTCTCGCTCATCCACAAGCTCATGGCGCCGAAGCCGGACTCCCGGTTCGCTTCCCACGACGAATTGCTCCACGCCATCGCGCAGCTCCGCCAGCGGGTCGACCCCGACTTCGTCGTTCCCACCCGCCGGAAGAAAATCCCAAAATGGGCCACCATCACCATCGGAACGGCCGCCACGGTGGCCCTCCTCGGCGGCACCATTGTCCTCCTGAAACCCGAACCGCCCGGCCCGGATGAGGATGGACCAGACGTCGCCGAACGGCCGGTCACCAGCCTCCGGCCAGGCAGTCGGGAAATCACCGTCTCGGCTCGCGACACGGCCCACCGGCGGATCCTGGAAGAAGCCCGGCAGCTCGTCGTCGATGGCGAACGGGATGCCGCGCGCCGTCGCTTTCGGGAACTCTTCGGCGGACCGGACGTTTCCCCCGCCGTCCAGGCGTGGTGCGCCTATCATCTGGGCCTCGAAGATTTACTGGCCGGAACGCAGGAAACGGCGATTCGGCATTTCGAGAACGCCGCTCGTCTCGCCGGACAAGCCAAGAGCCCGGAAGCCCGGGCTTTCCGCACCTTGCTCAAGGAAATCCGCTCGGTCACGGGCGTCTCCGAATCCGCCGTCTCTGGCCCCTTGGCCCCACTCGGACCACTGACGCTCGGCTTCGAACGCTGGTCCCGTGGTCGGCTGGAGGCCGCCGAGACCCACCTGAAAGCCTTCCTGGGGCAGGAGACCACCCCGGAGACCGAATGGATCGTTGGTTACGCCGGAGCGGCCCGCGACCGGTTGGACGATCTCGAAAAGCTCGTCTTGCTTCCGAACTTTTCGAAGGCCGAGATCCAGGCGCTCCCGCCACGCCGGCTGCTCCAGATACGCAACCGCCTCAACGACGCGTCCGGCCAGTTGATCACGGCCGAAGCCCTGCGCACGGTCGAGGACCGGCTGGCCATGCTCGAACCCTACCTGGATCAGGCCCGTTCCTCCCTGACCGATGAGCAAATGGCGAAGGACCGCTCTTTGATTGTCGACACCGCCGATCAGCTCCGGCCTCTGCTCGAGAAACAGGATTTCGACTCCGGGATCCGCGCCTGGCGCGCCCTGGAGCTCCAAACCAGTGAGGGGAAACGCTTCGCCGAACGGCAAGCCGAGGCCTGGGAAAGTGCGCGAAATTTCCCACGACAACTTTCGGCGGAGCTCGAAGGGCTGAGCTACGAAGGTCAGATTCTGCGAGAAGACGCGCGCCCATTCTCCGCCCAGATCCTCCGTGGAACCGAGACGCAGATCTTCGTCGACATCGGATTCGGGGCCACCCCCGTGAAGCTGGACTCCATCTCGGCCGAGGGCTTCTTGACCATCGCCCGGGCCACGCTTCCCCGGGCCGGGTCGGCCGAGCTTCGCGCCGCCGGAGCCTGCTTCGCTTGGCTGATGGGGGACGTCGAATTCGCCGGCGAACTGGCCGCCCTCGCCACCGGTGTGCCGGGGTTCGAGGAGCGTTGGCAGGCCCTGACCCGGCTGCCGTGACCCACCATCGCCCGCGAGGAAGGCGGAGAAAGAAAGCTTCCCGCGGACTTGTTGAGGTCGTTTTTTGCACGGATAGTGCCCGGACATGGGCAATAGCGACGACCGACCCCCCACCCCGGAGGAGCTGTCCCAGAAGCTAGCCGAGTTCGTAAAAGCCAGTTTCCCGGGCGCCGTTACCTTCGCGAATTTCCAAAACCCGTCCGGGCCTGCGCCCAGCCAGCAGGAATCCCCGCCGGAACCGGAACCAGGGGATGAGCGGTCGGACATCTTCGACTTCTCCCTCCGGCCGCGCGACATCAAGGCGCACCTCGACCGCTTCGTCATCCAGCAGGACGATGCCAAAAAGGCGCTGGCGATCGCCGTGTGCGATCACTACAACCACGCCAGATTCCTGCGCCGTCTCGAGGAGGAAGACCCGGAGCAGGCACGGCAAATCGAGATCGCTAAACAAAACGTGATCCTCGCCGGACCGACCGGCGTCGGTAAGACCTACCTCGTCAAACACGTCGCCGAACTCATCGGCGTGCCTTTCGTCAAAGCGGACGCCACAAAGTTCAGTGAAACCGGCTACGTCGGTGCGGACGTCGACGACCTCGTCCGTGAACTGGTCCAAAAGGCCGATGGCGATGTCTCCCTGGCGCAATACGGCATCGTCTACATCGACGAAGTCGACAAACTGGCGACCCGTGGCGACATGATCGGGCGCGACGTCAGCGGCCGCGGCGTCCAAACCACGCTCCTGAAGTTGATGGAGGAAACCGAAGTGCCGCTCAGGAACCCGATGGATATCCAGGGACAGATGCAGGCCATGATGAACTTCCGTGGCGCCCAGGGCGGTCCGGACGTGATCAATACCCGCCACATCCTCTTTGTCGTCAGCGGCGCCTTCACTGGACTTGACCGGCTTATCGAGGAACGCCTCCGCGAGGGCACGATCGGGTTCGGCGCGGAGCTTCGGGATTTGCCCTCGGCCGAACAGCTCCTTCAACACGTTTCCACGCGCGACCTCATCGAATTTGGTTTCGAAGCCGAATTCGTGGGACGCCTGCCCGTCCGCGTCGTCTGCGACCCCCTGAGCGCCGACGATCTGTTTCACGTCCTTCGCGACTCCGAGGGCAGCATCATCCAGCAATATGAGCGCGACTTCGAAGCGTTCGGGATCCAAGCGCGGTTCGATGAAACCGCGTTGAAAGCCATCGCGGAGCAGGCCTCCCAAGAGGAAACGGGCGCCCGCGGCCTCGTCACCGTTTGCGAGCGAATCTTGAGAGACTTCAAATTCGAGCTTCCAGGCACCGCGATCAACGAATTGGTCATCGACGACGAACTCGTGCGGAACCCGCGACAGGTCCTCGACGGTCTGCTTGCCGCCAGCCCCTGCCCCGTCGATCAGGCAACCGCCGCTGAGGTCAGCCTGTTCGTTCGCGATTTCGAGGAAAAACACCAGCTCCGCCTCACTTTCGAACCCGCTGCGCTCAAGGCGATCGATGACCGTGCCCGCCGGGAGCAGACGAACGCCCTTCACCTCTGCAAACGGCTCTTCCGCGATTACCAGTTCGGTCTGAAACTGATCCAGAAAAACACCGGTCAGGCCGAGTTCACCATCGACGAAAACGCCGTGGGGGATCCCGATCGCGCCTTGAGCGACTGGGTCGTCCAGTCCTATCGGGATGCCTCCGTCCAGAGCGGCGCCCCGGGAAGCCAGGGCTGATCCCGTCCCATCATGAGAAGCCAGTTCCTGCTCGCCTTCGTCACGGGTCTGATGGCGGTCGCCGCCGCGGTGTGGCTGCGGGAACTTGGACCTGGCGATCAGGCGGCGGGAAAACTGGCCACTTTTTACGCAAACGCCGGCCTGATCCCTCCCGGCCAGGATCCCGGGCGAACACTTCACTACTCGGCCTTCATCCTCCTCGGACTTCTGACGGCTTGGACGACACTCGATCTCCCTCAGCCCGGTCACAAAGCCCTGTTTGCCCTCGCCGCCATGATCCTCGTCCTGGGCACGTCCGTTTGCCTGGCCGTGCTGGGCTTCTTCTTCGAACCGTTCACCTCCCTCACCGCCATCGGCTTCGCATCCGCTGTGGGACTCCTATACGCCGTCACCGAGAAGGGAGCACGCAAACGCATCCTTCATCAGGCGCTGGGCGGCCGCGTCTCCCAAGAGGTTTTCGCGGCGCTCCAAAACGGGCCTCGCCCCGCGTTCCTCTCCGGCACTCGTGCCGAGGTGACGGTCCTCACCATCCGTGTCTTCAACCACGCGCACCTCATCGAGGAAATCCCACCTCCCGACCTCGTCCGCATGACGGGTCTCTTCCTCCGGAACTCCGGAGAGTTCCTCACCAGCCGCGGTGCCTACCTGGACGAATCCAGCCCCGACCACGTCCGCGTCATCTTCGGCATCGCACCCGCCATCGAAGCGCCAGAGTCCCTCGCCTGTGAAGCGGCTCTGGAGCTCCACCGTCGCCTGACGAATCTGAACGAAACCTTCGAGCGCCGGTTTTTCCACAGCTTCGACTACGGGATCGCGATCGGTTCGGAACCCGTGACCCTCGGCATTTGCCAGTCCGGTGACTTCCAGCGACTCAGTGCTGTCGGCGATCTCTTCGATTACCTTCGCAAACTGAGCGCCGCCAACGGCGCTTACGGTTCGTCCATCCTCGTCAATGCCTCGGCTTTCGCCCGCATCCGCGACACCTATGCGGTCCGCCCCATGGAACTACTTTTCGATGCCAGGACCGGCATGATGAGCGAGGCCTACGAACTGCTCGATCGCAAAGACCGGCTGACCGAGGCCGAGGAAACCGCGCGAAAAGATTTCTGGCAGGCCGTGATCTTCTACCGGGAAGACCGTGCCGAAGAAGCGCTGGAGATCTTCAGTCGGCTCCGGTCCACCCGTCCAAACGACCGTCCTCTGGCGTATTTCATCGAAAAGGCCCAGCAGAAACTGGTCGATATCGAATCGGCGGTGGAATCCGGCGGCTACCTCATGAGGGGCCACGCCCGCATCCTTCAAACGTTGTGACATGAAAACCGTGGAATATCCGGAAGCGGTCCAGCGGCTCATCCTGCATCTGAAGCGCCTCCCCGGTATCGGCTCAAAGAGTGCCGAGCGGATGGCCGTGTGGATCCTCGGCCCCGGCCGCGAGGCCCTCCCGGATTTTTTGCAGACCCTCGACGACGTCGCTTCGGGAATCCGCGCCTGCCCCGATTGCGGGTTCTTCATCGCCGCGGAAGGCTGCCGGATCTGCCTCGACGACGAGCGCGACTCCGGATTGCTTTGCGTGGTGGAACAAGCCACTGGCGTCCTGCCGATCGAAAGGACGGGTATTTACTCCGGACATTACCACGTTCTCGGCGGGCGGCTCTCGCCTCTGGACAACGTCGGCCCGGAAGATCTCCGCCTCGGCGAACTCGAGCAACGGTTGGACACCGGCCGCTTTCGCGAGGTCATCCTCGCCCTGGGGTCCGACGTCGCGGGCGAAGCCACCTCGAATTTCGTAGCGAGCCTGATTCGCGCCTGGGACATCCCCGTCACGCAACTCGCCCAGGGCATGCCCGTCGGGGGCGCCCTCGATACCGCGGACAGCCTCACCCTCCACCGCGCGTTTCAGAACCGAAGCGGCGTTTTGTCATTGTGACACCCCGAAATCCGATATTGTTTGCACCCCTATGCCGAAGGCAAAGATCGATCCCTCCCTCCACCAATCCAAAAAGCCGGACTGGATCAAAGTCCGTCTGCCGAACAATCCCGTCTTCTGGTCGACGAAATCGCTGATCTCGGATCTCAAACTCCACACCGTTTGTGAGGAGGCTCAGTGTCCGAACCGCTGGGAATGCTGGGGACAAGGCACCGCCACGTTCATGATTGCGGGCGACCGATGCACCCGTGCCTGCGGATTCTGCGCGGTGAAAACCGCAAAACCCTTTGCCCTCGAAGCCGACGAGCCCGCACGCGTGGCGGAGGCCACCGCTCGCATGCGCCTCAATCACGTCGTCATCACCGCCGTTGCCCGGGACGACGTCGCCGATGGCGGCGCGGAGCATTTCGCGCAAACCATCACCGCGGTCCGGGAACGCAATCCGGGGATCATCATCGAAATCCTCGTGCCGGATTTCAATGGCAAAGACGATGCCATCGCCACCGTCATGGATGCCCGGCCCCACATCTTCAACCACAATCTCGAGACCGTCCGGCGCCTCACCCCCCTGGTCCGGTCGCGCGCCAAATACGATCGTTCCCTCGAAGTGCTCCGCCGGGCAAAGGAACTCTTCCCGCCAGCCGCCTCGAAGAGTGGTCTCATGCTCGGACTCGGCGAAACCCGCGACGAGGTTTTACAGGCCATGGATGACCTCCTGGCCCATGACGTCACGGTTTTGACGCTCGGCCAATACCTCCGTCCTTCCAATTCTCACCTCCCCGTCGTCGAATACATCGAGCCCGAGGCTTTTGACGAGTTGGGTGACATTGCCCGGGAGAAAGGCTTCCGCCACGTCGCCTCCGGCCCCCTCGTCCGGAGTTCCTATCACGCGGCCGATTTCCGTCCGGAACTCGACGCCGTCGCCGCCATCGAAGCCGAAGCCAAAGCCGCGCGGGAAGAGGCCCTGGCCAGCACCTGACCAGCGACCTACTCCATCAAAATAAGCATTGCGCCCGAAGCGGAACTGGCAAAAAATCGCGTCATGTGGGACATCACGAAAGAGGATCTCGATGATCACGCCAAGTGGCTCTCCTCCGGCGGGAGCCAGGGCAAACGGCTGGAAAAGACCGGCCGCGACCTCACCAACAAAAAATACCCTGGGGCCAAACTCGATCAGGCTCACTTCATCGGAACCAACTTCTCCGGTGCCGATCTCTCGGGCGCCTCGCTTCAAATGGTCGACTGCAGCGGCGCCCGTTTCGAGAAGACGAACCTCTCGAAGGCCGATCTCCGCGGCGCCGACCTCGGAGGCGTCAACCTCAGTGGAGCCGATTTGACCGAAGCGGATCTCACCGGGGCCGATCTTTCCGGTGCCACCCTCCAGAACGCCATCCTTAAGCGGACCAACTTCACCAACGCCGATCTGATTGCCGCCGACCTCACTGGAGCTGACAAGACCGGTTTCAGCGTGGAGGGCGCCAAGCTTATCGATACCAAAGGGCTCTGATTCGCCCTCTTTCAGGCCGCCAGGCGCGGCGCGTAAAAGGTCAGAAACGCTTCGCGCAGCTGCTTCAGCTCCACCGGCTTGGTCATGAAGTGATCCATCCCGGCCTCCTTGCAGCTCTCGCGCACACCGGTCAGAGCGTGCCCCGTCATCGCGATGATCAGCGGCTGTTTGGCCAGCCTGAAATTGCTTCGGATTTCACGGGTCGCCTCCACCCCGCCCATCACCGGCATCTGGAGATCCATGATGACCACATCGTAGGCGCCACCACTGACGGCCTCCACCCCCTGCTGACCGTCCTCGGCCATGGACGCCTCGTATCCCAGCTTCTTCAGCATCATCCCGATGATCTTCCGGTTCATCGGTTGATCCTCCACCACCAGAACCCGCGCCGGGTAGAGTTCCCCGAGAAGCGGTTCCGAACCTTCCGCCCGGCGTGCCCCTCGTTCCACATCGACCACCTCTCCGGTTCGCGCCGCCGCCAAGGTCTGCATAAAGTCCCTCTCACGGATGGGTTTCATGACCGAATAGACCCGCGCCATCGCATCTCCGCCAGACATCGCCGCCCGGTCCCCCAACATGCTCAAGCAGATGATCGGGACGCCTCGAGACGCCTCGGTGCGAACGAAGGCTTCGATTTCCCGGGGTGAACCGGCCTGCCGAAGGTCGATCACCCACGGGGTGTCCTCTGAACTCGCGGGTACCGCCTCCGATGGATCGTGGAATACGAGTTCTCCCCCGGCTTGGCTCAGGTAAGCACTGAGCAGGTGATACGTGGAGTTGGCCAGTCCGAGGAAGCGCACCCGCACCCCTTCGACGGCCTTACGCGCTTGAACGAGTTCTCCATTCACCGCCTTTTCAGGCACGTGCCGGAAGGGCAGCTCGAAATAGAAATTCGAACCGGCTCCGGACTGGCTTTCCACCTCCAGGTCGCCGTCCATCAAGCGGCAGAGCTTGCGACTGATCGCCAGCCCCAGACCCGATCCTCCAAAACGTCGTGTCGTCGAAACGTCCGCTTGCTGAAACGCATCAAAAATCCGTTCCTTCTGCTCCGGCGAGATCCCGATCCCCGTGTCCTGAACGGCAAACTGGACCCGCTTCTCTCCGTCGCTTCCCGTCACCGGCACGACTTGAAGACGAATCTCACCGTGTTCGGTGAACTTCACCGCATTCCCGGCGAGGTTCACCAATACCTGCTTGATCCGGTGCCGGTCCCCATACACCTGGGCCGGGATCTCGGGGTGCACGTAGCTCAGCAGTTCCAACCCCTTCTCCGCGGTGCGATGGGCAAACATCGAGACGACCTCCTCGATCAACTCGCCCACGTCCGTCGGGACTTCGTCGAGTACCATTTTGGATGATTCCAGCTTCGAGTAGTCCAGGACATCGTTGATGATGTGCAGGAGGGATTCTCCACTCGACTTGATGATGCGGAGCATCTCCTCCTGCTGCGGACTTAGTTCCGATTCGGCCAAGAGCGTCGTTGTCCCGATGATGCCGTTCATCGGAGTCCGGATCTCGTGACTCATGTTCGCCAGGAAATCCGACTTCGCCTCCGACGCCACACGCGCTTCCTCCGTCGTCGCCCGCAACTCGCGCATGGCCCGCTCGTTCTTTTCCCGCTCCTGCAAAAGGGAGCAAGCCAGGAGATTCACACCCTCCTGTGCCTTCCCCAGTTCGTCGTTCCGGCCAATCTTGATTCGGTATTCAAACCGCCCGCCTCGCACGGCATGGATCGCCATGATGAGTTTCTCCAGCTCGCGCCGAATCCCGCCCGCGAAGTGCCCCCCGATGAACACGGCCGGAATCAGCCCCATGATCAGCGCAGCGGAAATCCGCCCCACCAACCGCCAAACCGGAACCGGCTGTTGCCCCCAGGGCACCTGCAGAACCACCACGCCAGCCAGGTCCTCGCCCACCTTCCCAAGCACCGGTGCGGCCACGGTGATCACCCGCACCCCGCCCTCCCCCCCGCCCGGATGGCGCGAAACCTCGTGGGATAGCTTGCCCAAATGCGCCCGCTGAAACGGAAGCCCAGCCACGATTTCGGCCAATTCTTCCGCGTCCAAATCCGATGAGCCGCTCAACCGGAATCCGCCATGATTGTAGGCGTGGAACAGGTAAACCCGGCTCGAACCTGGCAGAATCTCCGTTCCCGCACGAGTTAAAAGCGCATCGATGAATGGCTGCTCGATTTGCCGGAGCTCATAGGGAACGAGACTGGCTGCCAGGGAGGAAGTCAGGGCTTCGAGTTGAAGCGCGTATCGCTCTTCGGTATCCGCCTTCTCGAAGTAATAGAGCGACACCGCCAACACCATCCCGGCACCGGAAGCCATGAGCACGGTGTAGACGAGCTGGCGAAGGGCCAGAGAGACTTTGGGTGGCGACATGGGCGGGCAGATCGAGAGAGGGCGCGGCTCTACTGAATTTTACTGCCCCAAATATAATATTCAAATATTCTATAATGCTAACCCGCCTCATTCGCTGCCGGCTTGAAACGAATTGCTGCCCGCCGGACAGTCGCTCATGCCCCAGGCACCGAAGAATTTCCGGCCCGAGCCTTTCGATTATCACCAGGAAATCGAACTGCACGTCGCCACCCTCACCAATCTGGGCGTCGGCCTCGGCCGGATCGATGGCTGGGTCGTCATGATCCCTTTTGCGCTTCCCGGCGAGACCATTCGGGCTCGCATTTACCGCAACCACAAGAACTACAGCGAGGCGGATTTGCTCGAAGTCCTGACGCCGTCGACGGAAAGGGTCGACCCCCACTGCCCCCTCTTCGGAGAGTGCGGCGGCTGCCAATACCAGAACTTCGCCTACGAGGCCCAGTTGGCCTGGAAGCGGGAACAGGTCCGCGAACTCCTCGATCACCTCGGCGGAATCCCGGACGCGCCCCTCGAACCCGTCATCCCTTCGCCCCGCGAATACGGCTACCGCTCGAAAATCACCCCTCACTTTCAGAAGCCCCGGCAGGGTGAAGTCGGACCGCTCGGCTTCCTGAAGACCGCTCGCCGCTTCCAAATCGTCGACGTCCCGGCCTGCCCCATCGCTACCCCGGCCATCAACGAAGCTCTCACTGAAGCCCGGGAGGACGTCCGGCAGAGAGCCCACACCTTCAAAAAGGGCGCCACGCTGCTCCTGCGTCAGTCCGCGAACGGCCAGGTGCTGACCCAGCCCCAGGAAATTTGTGAGGAACGCGTCGGCGAGGTGACTTTCCGGTTCCCAGCTGGCGATTTCTTTCAGAACAACCCCTTCATCCTCCCCCAGTTCGTCGATCACGTTCGCAGGGAAGCCGCAGGAGCCGGCATGCGCTTTCTCGTCGATGCCTACTGCGGTAGCGGTCTGTTCGCCCTCAGCTGCGCCGCCGGCTTCGATCGCGTGGCCGGAGTCGAGGTCAGCGAGGGTTCCATCGCCTGGGCTCGCGAAAACGCCCGGCACAACGCCATCGAGAACGTCGATTTCCTCCTCGGCTCGGCCGAATCGATCTTTGGTGAAATCGACTTCCCGCCCGCGCAAACCGCCGTCGTCATCGATCCCCCGCGAAAGGGATGCAGCGAGGCCTTTCTCCGCCAGCTCTTCGCCTTTCATCCGCACCACGTCGTCTACGTCTCCTGCAACCCGGCCACCCAAATGCGCGACCTCGTCCAGTTTCGCGAAGCCGGCTACGAACTCGGAACGGTTCAACCCTTCGACCTCTTCCCCCAGACCCGGCATCTCGAGTGCGTCATCACCCTTTCGAAGGGTTGAGGCGCCCTTCGCGCACCCATCCCGTGAAGGTGCCGTTTGCGATTCCAGCCTGAGATTGTAAAGAAAGCTTAAGTGTCGCACGCCATCGTCCCAAACCGAACGCAAACCCACCGTCCCGCGGGTCGCGCCACCATTCCCGCAGGGTCGCTGGCGCACGGGCTGTTCATCCTCGTTTTGGCCCTGGGCGGATGCGCCTCAGCTCCGGACCTCGATTCCAGCGTCGAGACGCCATCCATCTTCTCCGCTTCAGGCTCCGCGGCCATGCCGGACCAGTGGTGGACGAGCTTTCGCGACCCAGAGCTCGATCGCCTTCAGCAGAAGGCGTTGACCGACAACTTCACCCTCGAGTCCGCTTGGCGGCGCCTCCAGCAGGCCGAGGCCATCGTGAAACGGGAGCGCGCCGGTCTCTTTCCCACCCTCGACGGGACAGGGACCGTCGACGTCGAACGCGGTCCGGGTGGGGGCCGGGCCTTGAGATTCGGGTTGGCCGAGGATCAGAGCGGCGGCGGCGAGGAAACCGAACGGTTCTACCAATTGGGTTTGGCAGCCGCCTACGAAGTCGATTTGTGGGGTCGCATCCGCTCCCGGGTCCAGGCGGAGCGTCTGGAAGCTCGCGCCACCGAGGCGGACTACCAGGCGGCGGCACTCAGCCTGTCCGCCCAGGTAGCCTCCACCTGGTTCCTGTTGATCGAAGCCTGGGCCCAGCGAGATCTCTTGAATCAGCAACTCGAGACGAACGAACAAGTTCTCCGCCAACTCGAAGTGCGCTTCCGTCAGGGACAGGGCCGCGCGGTGGATGTGCTGCGCCAGGAGCAACTCGTGGAAGACACCCGGGCGCAAAAAGCGCTGGTGGAAGCCGATATCGGCGTGCTCGAAAACGGTTTGGCCCTGCTCCTCGGCAAACCGCCCAATGGCCGTGTCTCCGCCACCCGCCAGCAACTCCCGTCACTGCCACCACTCCCGCGAACCGGCGTCCCGCTCGAGGTCATTGAGCGCCGCCCGGATGTTCGGGCCGCCCTGGCGCGTGTCGAATCGGCCGACCG
>CAZCRA010000028.1:0-29973 GCA_964500945.1 uncultured Verrucomicrobiales bacterium
GCTTCCGACTTCGCTAAAGCTTCGACGGACAGGTCGACGGACAGGTCGGCGGACAGGTGCGCCTTGCCCTGGCCTCCAGGTCCTTTGCACGGCGCGGCACCCGGTTTTTCAACAGCCTGTTAGGGTGGCCCGGTGAGTTCGCTTCAGTCCTACCCAGTCCGCCAGCGCCGCTTTTCTGCGAACGGTTCTTCATCCCGTCACCGCCGCGTTTTGAGGTAGCGTTCCAGGTCGTCGAGGAAGCTGGCAACGCTGGTTCTTGGCTTGAGTTCTTGGGCTCGTTGGAGGAGGGGGATGGCTTCGCGGTATTTGTTTTGGCCGACGAGGAGTTGGGCAAGACGGACGTTGGCGTCGGCGGTGAATTCTTCGAGGTTGGCGGCGCGTTCGTAGTAGAACTGGGCTTTTTCCGGGCTGTTCCGTTGAGAGTGGTGGAGGCCGAGGGAGAGGAGGGATTCACCATCCAGCGGATCGCGCTCGACGACGCGCTCGAGAATTTCGGCGGCCTGATCGTTGTTGCCGCGGGCCATGGCGATGTTGGCCTGGAGGCGCATGATGCGGAGTTCCTGATCGTCACTGAGGGTGTTGCCGGCCTGGCGACGGACCTCCGAGAGGAGTTTGGAGGCCTGGGAACTTCCATCGCGGGCGGCAAGGATTTCGGCGGCGCGGAGGGGGGCCTCGAGATTTGAGGGGGACTCCTGGGCGCGGTAGGCGCGGAGATAGGCCTGGGCGGCCAATTCCTTCATGTCGTTGTTCGTGTAGATATCGCCGAGGGTGTTGAGTTCCTCGGGTTCCAGTTCACCGAGTTCGTCGAGGATCTCGTAGTTGGCCGCGGCGTTGGTGAGATCCTTTTCCCCGATGTAGGCGCTGGTCTGGAGTTTCCAAAGGGCGGGGTTTCGCGGGTTGGCCTTGATCATGCCGTCGGTGAGGCTGATGACGTCGGCATAGCGCTTTTGAAGGAAAAGAGAGCGCGCCAGGCCGAGCTTCCAGTCATTGACGCCAGGGGCCATGAGAAGGGCGTTCCGGAAGGCGGTTTCGGCAGCGACGGGTTCTTCGGACCTGATGTAGGCGGTGCCGAGGAGGCCGAAGAGGGAGCTGTTGGCGGCTCCGAGTTCGATGGCTTTGGTGAAGTGGCGAATGGCCGCGTCAGGGTATTCGTTCTGGATGTAAATGATGGCGAGGTTCTGGTGGGCGCGGCGGAAGTTAGGAAACTTCCTCAGGGCGGCGACGTAGGCCTCGGCGGCGTCGCGGGATTTGCCGTCCTGGAAATAGAGGTTTCCCAGGGTGAAATCGAAGAGGGCGGAGGCGTCTTTTTTCCGGTCGATGACGAGCTTGAGGAGGCGTTCGGCTTCCCTGGGGTCTTCGGCGATGAGACGTGCGATCTTGTCGTAATCGGTCATCTCTTCCGGCGTGGCGGGAGGCTCGATCTCGGAATTGATGCCGTAGCTACCAAGGAGCTGTTTTTGGAAAACCGGATCCTTCCAGAGTCGAGCGAGATCGGCATCCTGAGCGGAGGCTACCGGTGGGAGGAGCAACCCGGCCGCCACCAGCGCTGAGGCAAAAAAGGCCGCGCCGATGTTGAGGTGCGAAGTCGGGGACAGAAGGTTCGTGGACATGGCGATAAGCTGAAGCGTTAGAACGACGCCGGTCAGGATGCGGCGAAGCGGATGGGGATGACGATTTTGAAAGGCACTTTTCGCCCGCCGCGCAGGCCGGGTTCGAATCTCCATTTGGAGATGGCTTCGATGGCGGGACCGTTGAAGGCCGGGTTCGCGCTTTCGATGACGCGTGGGTTGATGACGCGACCCTGGGCATCGACGACCATTTCGACTTTGACGATCCCCGAGATGCCCTGGCGGCGCAGGGCGGCGGGGTAGACGGGAGCCTGTTGATAGACCGGTCGGGGACGCTGACTGGACTCCGACATGGCGAAGGCTTCGGTGGCGCGGTTTTGAACCGCCGAGGTCAGGGCGTTCTGGAGGACGGCGCCGCCACCTCCGCTCGTGGGGTTCAGGCTGAGTTCGAGGGCGCTGAGGGACATCTGCTGGGGAGTGTCCTGCATCTCGGGTTGTTCCTCAGGCGGGGGAGGTTCTTCCGGGGGAGGAGGCTCGTCCATGGGTGGAGGTGGGGGCGGCTCGGAGACGGCGACCTCCCGGACTTCGAGTTCCTTTTTTTTCATGGACCCGACGAACTGGAGGACGGGCAGGACGAGGAACAAAAGGGAGGCCATGGCCGCGCCGATGAGGGTGGCGATCAGCCAGCGGACGAGGCTCCCGAAGGCCCGAAAGATCCCACCCTTCTTCTTCACTTACTTCTCCGTGGCGACGTTGACCTGTTTGGCCCCGCCCAACTTGGCTTCGTCGATGACGCGGACGAAGAGTCCTGACGGGGCGGCTTCATCAACCTGGACGATGACAGGCATGTTTTCGTCTTTCTGGGTGAGGCGCCGGACGAGAGGTTGCACGCCACTGATGCCGATTTGCTGAGCGCCGTAGACGATTTTGCCGTCGAGCGTGATGGCGATCAGGATGCTCTCCTTCTCCAGCATTGTGGCGGAAGCGGCCTGAGGTTTGTTCACCTCGATACCGGTCTCCTCGACGAAGACGGTCGTGACGATGAAGAAGATAAGGAGGATGAACACGCAGTCGATCAGCGGTGAGATGTCGATCGCTGCGTCGCCAGCATCGTCGGAGGTGGTGCCAATGCGTCTCATATGGAAGCGGGGGTGAGTTCTTCTCGAGGGGCGGGCTCTTGCGAAACATCCGTTGGTTCGTGGCCGGACGTGGTGGCGGAGCCTTTCTGGAAAACGAGCTGCGTCAGGGCCGTTTCCAGCTGAGCCAAGAACGCGTCGAACCTGGACCGGTGTTGGGTGAGGTAATAGTGGAAGAAGTATCCGGGCAACGCAACCATCAGGCCGGTTTGGGTGGTGATGAGGGCTTCGGAGATCCCGCTGGCGACGTTATCCATGGTTTTGTCACCGCCCCCGCCTGAAGCGAGGCCGGCGAAGGTGCTGAGCATGCCCGAGACGGTTCCGAGCAGGCCCCAGAGCGGGGCGGCGGACATCGCGACTTTCAGGAAGCGCAGATCGCGGTCGATGGGGGGCATTTCATCGGAGCGGACTTCTTGGAAGGCATTCAGAACATCATCCGGGTTCGGATTGGGTGGGAGCCTGACCTTATGGGCATCGAGGTAATCCCGGGCGGCCTGAGCGGCGCGTTCCAATTCGGGGGGCGTGCGCCTGGTGGGCGATTTTCGTTTGATGGCGGCGGCCCATCGGCGGTTCATGTAGCCTTTACCCTGGAGAGCGAAGCGGACCTCGACGGCTTTTCCGCAGAGGAGCAGGGCGTTGAAAGCGAGAGGGATCATGGCCCAGCCGCCCGCTTTCCAAAGTGGGAGAGCCTCGTTGAAGATGGGGAGCGCCTGGTTAAGGAGGGCGCTCGCCCGGTCGACGAGTTGGGGGTCTTCATTGATCGCAGCGAGAAGCTTCATGCCGGGGCACCTTCGGGCGGAAGCGGGGGATGCCCGGGTTCGTCGTCGCCTTTGGCTGGGCTGGAGGGTTTGAGGGGGATGGTGGCCGTTTTACCGCTGGCCGGGGTGAACTGGTCGGGAGACTGGGGTTTGGACGGAGGGGCCGGGACCACGCTTTTCTTTTCCTCGGGCAGGCGGTTCAGGAAGTTGATGGAGACCTGCTCCATGTGATCGACGAGGGATTTGGCTTTCCGAGAGAGGAAACCGTAGAGGAGCAGGGTTGGGATGGCGACGATGAGGCCCCATTTCGTCGTGATGAGGGCCTCGGAAATCCCGGAAGAGAAGGTGGAGGCGTCACCGGTCCCGAAAATGGTGATGAGCTTAAAGGTGTTGATCATGCCGGTGACGGTGCCGAGCAGACCGAGGAGGGGTGCGGAGGCGGCGGTGATGCTGATGAAGGGCAGCATCGAATTGAGCTTTGTCTTGGTCTGGAGAATGCGTTCGAAGAGGATTTCCTCCACCATTAATCGGGGGTCTTTGTAATGCTCGATGCCGGCGGCGAGCATTTTCGATTCGAGGCCGCGGACCTTTTTCGTCAGCGCCAGAGCTTCCTGCTGTTCGCCCTTCTCCAAGTGAATCATGATCCGCTCGAAGTGACGGTCGGAGATCAAGCCAATGGAGCTGAGGCGGAGCCATTTGAAGAAGCCGATGAGCAGCGAGATGCCCGCGAGTCCGAGGAGTGGATACATGACGGCGCCGCCCTTTTTCCACTCGTCGAGGAGGGTCTGCTGGGTTTCGCTGACCTTGATGGCGTCGCCCAGGGTTGGATCGATGGGCAGGATGCCTTCGCCGCCATAGATGACCTCCGTGACCCCTGAATTGACGTCAGCTGGGAAGCTCAGGACGACGGGTTCGTTCGAATTCAACCGGGCGTCGGCCAAGCCTTCGACCGATCCGTCCTCGGTGCTGAAGTAGGCCAAGGGGCCGAGGATGAGAAACTTTCCATTGTGGAGCACGCCACTGTCGTCGGCGGCCGTTCCGTTGAAAACGGCGCCACCGAGGCCATCCTCGAGGCGGCTCACCGAGAGTTCGACGAGATCGAGCCGGGCCTCGAAATTTTCCGCCTGACTGAGATTGCTATTCAGTCCGTCGTTCTGGTGTTGGCGGATGCGTGGACCGTAATGCTGGGTTTCAGCGATGTGCAGGCGGGTCTCGAAGTTCCGCGCGTATTCGTCGAGGAGGTTGGTAAGGTATTTGTTTTGATCCTCACGCGATTTGATCTGGGCCCGAAGGTTACTGACGTCCAGGCTCCGGCCGTCGCGAATCCGCAGGACGCGGTCGTATTCTTTCCGGATCTCGATGAGCTGGTCCTCCAACTCGTTGAGTTCGCGGGTCAGGGGAACTTTCTTACCTTTGATCTCTTTCCGGAGTTCCGAAAGCTCGGTTCGAGCCGCCTCGCTGCGGTTCTGAAGGGACTCGACGATTTCGACGAAGTCTTTGTCCTGCGCGACCGCGACCGGGGCGGAGGCGAGGGTCAAGGCGGCAAAGGCGAGGCCCATGAGGCCAGGTCGACCCATGGTCCACGGGCGACCGTCAGGATGGCAGGGACTGGGCGCGCGATTTGCTGTGATCATTTGATAGTGACGGAAACGGGGACGTATTTCGCCACCGTCTCGCCGTTGTAGATTTTGATGAGCAGCCCGATTTCTTCGGCTGCGAAAGCGCGTCGGTCCCATTCGAATCCGGCCGGTCCGGGGAAACCGACTCCGGCTTCCTCCGCCGTTTCACCGGATCCTGCGTAGAGCGCCTGCCCGAGTCCGAAGTAGAGGCTGGAGACCTCGGCTTCGCGGTCCCCTTCGATGGTCCGGCGTTCCTGAGTGATAATGACGTCGGCGTGGAATTTGTTCACCTCGTTCAAAATCCCGAGGACGTTTTGATAGCGCTGAGCGATGGAGAGTTTGATGTCTTCCTGCGGGGTGCCGCGCTCGGGAAGTCGCTCCACCAGGGGGATGATTTTGTCCTGGAGCGGGGCAGGGAGTCTTTCCAAGAGATCCTGAACGCGCGTTTCGAGTCCCACCAGACGCTCGGCCTGCAGGGTCTCGACGACCTTCAGATCGTCCAAATCGGCCCGGAGTTTCTCGCGCTCCTTGTCCGCTTCGGTGATTTTGGCCTCTTCGTTTTTCGTCTTTTCCTCGAGTTCGGTGATTTGGCTGCGAATCAAGTCGATGCGGTCGCCGAGGATTTCTTCCGCCAAAGCCCAGTCGGTCTTTTCCTTCGCGATGAGTTCCTGGGTCTTATAGTACTGTTTCAGGACTTCACGGCTGAGTCCCACCTGGTCGGTGGACTCGTCAGGGGCTTGGGCGGACGCGGGGAGCACCAAGACGGCCGGAAGGAGCGAGGTGAGGAGCAGGTTTCGCATCTTGTTTTGCATCCGGACGAGTGAATTTCAGAGGCTCCGCGCCGCGCGGGGAGGTGGAAGCGCAGGACGCGACTTCTCCGACACTGGAACGGCTGACCACCGGGCTACGAACGAATCGCCGGGCCCGTTGGTGCCGAGCGCGTTCAGTAGGTCGTATAAGTCGTTCCCTTCGCGTCGTAGCGGCCCACGTGTTCGTCGTCGAGACGGAGGCGCGCGAAGAATTTCACACTGTGGATGTGGTCAAAGTGACGCTCGTCGAAGCCAAAGGACTGGTTGTAAACATAGTCCGTGTTCGACCGGCGCATGATCATGCGGAAACCGACGTCGCGTTGGGGGAAGGAAAAGAGGCGGTTTCCGTCCAAACCATACTGGATGCTCTGGAAATGAAGCTCCTGAGGTGCCGTGTCGGTTTGCGCGTAGACCGTTCCAGAGAATTCGCCCGTGCCGTCGCTGCGGAAGAGGATCTGCGCGCCGCGCTTCATGATCCAGGGGCCGTATTGCCAATCGCGCTGGAGCGAGAAGACCTTTGTGTCGGCTGGAACGGCTTGGTCCCGCGTTTTGTCGACCCGGGCCGGCGAAGCGGTGGCCATGGGTGTGATGTAAGTGGTCGTGCAAGCGGGCAGGACGAGCATGGCAAGGCCGAGCGATGCGGCGGCTAGGGAAATGGAAGTAGGCACTTTCATGGGGTGCGAATTGTGGCGAGGAATGGAGTTGCGTGAGGTGAAGGTTGAATTGGGGAGGCGCGAGAGTAGGGGGAAGCGCGGCAATCAGCTTACTTTTCGTAGGAGGTGTGGACCGACTTCGACGAGTGGCCGGAGGCTCCGTAGTCGGCTTCGACGACGGGCGAGACCTGGCGGACTTGGCAGCTGGACAGGGCCAACGTGGCCAAAGCGAAGAGGAACCAGAGGAGCGCCGGGTGTGAGGAAGAACGGCGCGTGCCGGAGCGAGAGAGGTGAGCGTGCATAGACGGCAATCCCTAGCGAGGTCAAGGCGTCCGTTCAATGCATTAATTCTGACAAAGTTGTCACACAAGCGAGCGCTTGGCCCGATTTGGGGTGCTAAGGCTAAAAAAGGGGGTGTGAATGCACGGCGAGGTGCGCGGTTTTCCAAAAAACGCCCGTTGGTTGGATCGCCGGTGGCAGAAGCGCGGATTTTGCGGAGGCCAGGCGATGTTCGCCGGGAAAACTCTACCAGGCGAGGGCGTTGATTTTGACCTGGCGGGCGCCTGCGCGGCGCGCGTCATCGACCGCCCGAACGAGGAGGCCAGCGGCGGCCTCACGCTCGGCTTCGATGAGGATCACGACGTTCGACTCACGCCCACCGGCGTGATGAACGATGGAGCGGATGTTCGAGAAGGACTGTTTGGCCCCGCGGTAAACCACGGAGCCGTCCTTGGTGACGCGGATCACGACGATTTTCTCATTTTCCAGTCCGAGACCTCCGTCGGAGCCGGCGGTGGCCCGGTCGGTTTCGAAGCCTCTCTCCTCGATGAAGGCGGTCGTGACGATGAAGAAAATCAGGAGGATGAAGACGCAGTCGATGAGCGGGGAGATGTCGATCTTGGCATCGCTCTTCGCCCCATCGTCGGCGGTATCCAGGTGCTTGATATCTCCCACGTCTAAGAAATCTCTAACCGAAACCCGCGCAAATGCCTTCGCGCCTCATGTCGCGGAGTGCGCAAATTTTGTCGCCGGACTCTCTTGAGTCCCGTGGCGCATCGTCACTCAAAGGGGAAAGGGTAGGCCAGGTCGAATTCCGCGCGGGCGGTTTCGTCCATGCGCGAGCGTTTAACGCGGGCGACTTGGGCGCCGACGACTTTGCCGTCGCCGAAATACTGCCACTCGACGACCTGATCGAGGCTGAAGATGACTTCGTCGCCCATGGTGACCTCGCGCAGATTGACGGGGAGATCGCCGACGATGCCGGTGAAATTCGATTCACCGCGGATGATGTTGCTGACGAGCACGTCTTCGGCGGTGCTGTCTTCAAGGACGCGGACGCGGGCCATGTAGGCGGTGCCATCTCCGGAGAGGTCTTCGGCTTTGGTGAGGAACGTGTCGAAGGATTGCCGGGCGTCTTCCATGGCGCTCTGGATTTCGGGATCCTCCGAGGTGACGGGATCGGTGACCGTGACGTCGATGGGTTCCGGTTCGGGCTCAGGCCGTTTGCAACTGGAGATGGCGAGCGAGCTGGCGATAGCCAGGCACGAAAGCGCTCGGACGAATCGTTTGGGTGACCGGCGGGAAGAAAGCATGGGATCCAAGTTTTTCTGGTTCGACGTAAAAGTCAAAGTTCCTCCGGTGGGAAGATGAGAGAGGGGTCCGGTTGACGCCGGGTCGCGATTCCGCAAATTGAGGGAGAAAACCATGAATTTGACGACGACGGCATTCGGGACGTGGAGCGGAGGGCGCTTCATGCATTTTGGAGAGCAACTGAGCGACGAGCGGATCGCGGACCTGATTCGGTCGGCCCATCGGCAGGGGGTTCGGACCTTTGTGACGGCGGACGTTTACGGCGTGGGCCGGGCCGACCAACTGCTGGGCGAGGTTTTGCAGGAGTTCGACCGGGACAGCTATTGTCTGGTGGGCACGGTGGGGCACGACATTTACGAGGGGGTTCGCCAGGGAGCGAAGGGCTATCCCCGCTTCACGGATCCATCGCTGCGTGGGCCCGAGGAGTATGTGGGGTATTTGAAGATGGCCACGGAGAAATCGCTGGAGCGCTGCCGGAGCGAGCGCTTCGACCTGGTGATGCTCCACAACCCGGACGCGATCGGCTACTCGAGCGAGGCGGTGTGGGATGGCATGACGGGGCTACGCGAGGCGGGGTTAACGGAGCGAATCGGGGTGGCGCCCGGGCCGGCCAACGGATTTGTCATGGATTTGATCCATTGTTTCGAGACGTTTGGAGATCGGATCGACTGGGCGATGTTGATTCTGAACCCGCTGGAGCCCTGGCCGCAAAGGCACGTGCTCCCGGTGGCGGAGGCGCAGGGCGTGGACGTGCTGACGCGGGTGGTGGATTACGGCGGGCTGTTTCACGATATTGTGAAGCCGGGGCACGCCTTCAAGGATGGGGATCACCGGGCCTACCGGCCGGCGGGATGGGTGGAGACGGCGCATCCAAAACTGGAGCGATTCCGGGAAATCGCCGAGGGGCATGGGCTGACGCTGCTTCAACTGGCCTGTCAGTGGGATTTGGCGCAGCCGGCGGTCAAATCGGTCGTGCCAACGCTGATTCAGGAAGCCGGGGACGAGGTGAAGACCATCGAGGAAGAACTGGCGGAATTGGCGCAGCTTCCGGCGGAAATCCGGCTGACGGCGGAAGAGATCGCGGAGATCGAGCGGATCGGGGACAACGAAGGCTGCATGGCGCTCAAAGGGTCCAGTGAGCGTTACAATGGAGAAGAGGAGAAGCCCGACGCCTGGGGGACGCGGCCGGAGTTATTGGAAATCGCGTCGCGGTTCCAGCTGGATCCGAATTGGTGACGGAGAAGGCGGTAGCCGGAGGGCTGGCGCGGCCGTGCCTGGTGCCCTAGTAGTCCGACAAACTTGAGTTGTAGGGTAGTTTGGGGGGCGACTATCGAAATTCTGGCGAATTCCGCGACGATCACTCGTTTGGTCAGGCATCAAATCGGCATTGACGCACAACTAGGACAATCCGCCCAACAGCCTGCACATTATGGGAATGCCGGAAAATCGAAAAATTTGCTGCTCGCGCAGAATGTTTTTGAGGGATGCGCCGAATAGCACGGGATTAAGGACGTTCATTGGCGGCTTTCGCCGCTCTCAAGGACTGAAGTCCTTGCCACTTTGCTCGAGGGCTACGCTTAATCCCGTGCCATTGGGGCATGCGCCCTTTTTCCCGACTTCGGCGTTGCTCGCCGGTCACGAAGCTAGCGGGTGGGGAAGCGGTGGGGCCCTTCTTTCGAGAGGGCGCTACGGTGATGCTGAGGTTTTGTGGTAGGCGGGGTAGATGCCCAGGAGGGTGGCGTCGACGACTTGGCCTAGGGCTTTGAGGGCTTCGTGAACCGCCTTGGCTGGGGCGGCTGGGACTTCGAATTCGACGACGAAGGTGTATTCCCAGGAGCGGTCGCGGCGGGGCAGGGCGTAGATGCTGGCGAGGTTGATGCCGGCGGCGGACAGCACGTCGAGCGATCGGGCCAGACCGCCGGGTTCATCGCGTTCGAGGTTGAAGAGGAGGGCGATTTTCCGCGTGCCGGTGGCGGCTTCCTGTCGGGCGGCGTCGAAGTCCAACCGGCTGCCTTTCGGCATGCGTTCGACGACCCAGAAGCGCGTGAGGTTTTCGTAGGAGGTGCCCGGGATGGGGTCATCGATCCGGCGGATGATCTTCAGATCCCGATGGGCGGTCGGGGCCAGTTTGGAGGCGATCGCGGCGATTCGTGGATGGGCCTGGGCGTCGGCGGCTGCGGCGTCGGTGCTGGCGGTGCTCTCCCGGCTGAAAGGGCGATGCTGGTGGATTTCGTCGAGGGACATGCGCGCTTGACGCATGGGGACGGGGTGCGTTTTCACGACCTCGATGTCTTCGATCCGGCCGGACCGGTTCATGAGGTAGAGTTCCACCGGCACGGCGAGTTCGCGAACGACGGCGATGTGGCTCGATGCTTCGGAGAGCCGTGGAGCGTCATCGACGATGGGCTGGACGACGGCATGGAGCGTTTCGTCGACGGCGCCGGCGAGCTGGTTTTCGACTGCCAGGACGCCGCAGTCCACTTCGCCATCGCGGACGGCGTCATAGATGTCGGGATGAGAGAGGTAGCCTTCGAAGTCGTGCTGGCTGCCGAGTTGTTGGGCGGCTTCGTAGCCGAAGGTGACGGGGTGTTTACCGAGGAAACCGACTTTCATGGGTTGGGAGAGTGAAGCGGGCCGGCCGGAATTCTCTGGTCCTGGCGCTCCGGGAGGTTGAGCGCGGTCGGGGCGGATGAGCGGCGCCGGGTCAGGATCCGGGCTCCAGCTGGTGGAACTTTTTTTTCCCAGCTTGCAGCAGGATGACACCTTCGTCGTTGAGGTGATCGATGGAAACGGCGAGTTGCGGATCGTTCACCGGCTGGCCGTTGATGCGGGCGCCGCCCTGTTGGACGAGGCGGCGGGCCTCGGCCTTGGAGGCGCTGAGGCCGACGCGGGTGAAGAGTTCGAGGACGGGGATGCCCTTCTCCAGTTCGGGGTGGGGAACGACGCTGGAAGCGAGGGTGCCTTTGACTTGTTTGCTGGCGTCGACGGCGGCTTTGGCGGCGTCTTCGCCGTGGCAGAGTTTCGTGGCTTCGAAGGCAAGCACCCGTTTGGCTTCGTTGATGGCCGAACCTTCGAGAGCGCCCAGGCGGTGGACTTCCTCCATGGGGAGAAACGTGAAGAAAGCCAGGAAGCGTTCGACGTCGCGATCGTCGGTATTGATCCAGTATTGGTAGAACTCGTTCGGCGACGTGCGGCCGGGATCCAACCAGACGGCACCCTGAGCGGTCTTACCCATTTTCGCTCCGGTGGCGGTGGTTAAAAGCGGGATGGTCAAACCGTAGGCTTCGTCTCCTTCGATGCGGCGAATGAGATCTGCGCCGGCGAGGATGTTCGACCATTGGTCGTCGCCCCCGACCTGCAGTTGGCACCCGACCCGGCGATGGAGCTGGAGGAAGTCGTAGGCCTGGAGGAGCTGGTAGTTGAACTCGATGAAGGAAAGGCCTTCCTCGCGCTCCAGACGAGCGGCATAGGATTCGGCCTTCACCATCTCGTTGACGCGGAAGTAGCGGCCGACGTCGCGAAGAAAGTCGATGTAACCGAGGTCGAGAAGCCAATCGGCATTGTTCACGAAGAGACCCTGGCCATCCTCGAGATCGAGGTAGCGGCGGAGTTGGGTCTCGATGCCGCGGCCGTTTGCTTCGATGTCTTCCCGCGAGAGCATCTGACGCATTTCGGTTTTTCCGCTGGGGTCGCCGACCATGGCGGTGCCTCCACCCAGAACGGCGATCGGGCGATGTCCGAGCCGCTGGAGGTGAGCCATGATCATGATGGGGAGGAGGTGCCCGCAGTGAAGGCTGTCGGCGGTGGGGTCGAAGCCGGCGTAGAACCAGACAGGTTCACCGTCGAGCAGGGCGGCGATTTTGTCTTCGGCACCGGTGATCTGTTTCACGAAGCCGCGTTTTTGGAGGGTATGGAAAACGTCAGCCATCGGAATCGATCTTGGTCATGAGCATCATCCACTCCCGGCCCTCGCGACCGGGGTAAGCTCTTTCCGGCACCCAATCGGGCCCGAAATCGAAGTAGCCGGCGAAATGATCCCGGATTTCCTCACGGGAGGCGCCAAAAGGCGGCCCGCCCTCGGGATGATCATCGTCGTAGGGATCGAGGTAAAACACGGCGAGGAGCTTTCCCCCGGGACGAAGGGTGGCGTGGATCGCTTCGACGTAAGCCGGTCGTTCGGAGGGTTGGATGGCGCAGAAGCACGTGTGTTCCCAAACCCAATCGAAGGCGTTTCGAAGGGAGGCGTCGAGGTCGAAGAGGTCGCCCAGCAGGTAGTCCTCGAGGCCATGACCCGGGATCTCGGCGGCAAGGCGGACGGCCGTGGGCGAGATATCCAATCCGGCGACCCGTTCCGGGGTTCCGGTGGCGGCGATGGCACGGACGTCGTGACCGAGGCCGCATCCCGGGACGAGGACGTGGCCTTGCAGGCGGTTTTCTTCGAGGAAATGCACGAGGCATGGGGAAGGCTCACCTTTGTCCCATGGGGTCTCACCCTCTTGGTAAGCGTTTTCCCAATCCGTCATGGGCACTCTCATATTCCGCGTTCCCGGGGATTGCAAGCCGGGGGACATGAGGGGAGGATGGAGCGTGCCGTCGTCCGAATCCGAAACGAAGCCGCTTCTTCTGCGCCCCGACTGGTGGGTCAAGCTGGGAGGGCTCGCCCTCGCCATCCTGGCGGCAATTCTGGGCTATCAATCGCTCGAGGAGGGAAACGGTGGGGCGGTCAACGGGAACGGACCCACCGAGAATTCAAGGTATGCGGAGCTGAGCGGGGTGAGATGGGTCGATCACCGGAACAACGATGGTGATAGTTTCTACCTGGAGTATGAAGGGCGGGAATTCGAGCTGAGGCTGTATTTCGTGGACACGGCGGAAAAGTATTTGAGCGACCGCTATGAGTCCCAGCGGCGCCGGGTAGCGGATCAGGCCGAGTATTTTGGGCTCAGCTCGATGGAAGCGGTGTCGCTAGGCGTGGCGGCCAAACGATTCGTGGAAGAGCTGCTGACCGGTCAGGACTTCACGGTCCACACCAAGTGGGAGCGGGTCTATGACGGGCCGCGGTTTTACGGTTTCGTCGAGACGGAAGATCCGGAAACGGGGCAACCGGCTTATCTGAGTGAGATTTTGCTCAGGCACGGCTTGGCCAGGATTCACACGAAAGGTGAGGACACGCCGGATGGGCGAAGCCGAAGCGCTTTCGAGGAGCACCTGATGGCCGTGGACCGTGTGGCGCGGGAGATGCGGCGGGGCGCGTGGGGACTCTAGTAGTCCATGAAACTTGAGTTGTAGGGTAGTTTCGGGGTCGACTATCGAAATTCTGGCGAATTCCGTTACGATCACTCGTTTGGTCAGGCATCAAATCGGCATTGGCGCACAACGAGTGGGTGGTCGGCCTTCGCAAGGAGACCTCCTGCGGGAGGGGAGTAGCTGAAGTGGTGATACTTTAGAGAGCGAGGGTGTAGAGGGCGGGGGTGACGCGGGAGAAGAAAGGTCCGAATTCGTACGAATCCGGCTACACGCAACAGAGATTCTTTAGTAGGCGGCTTAACCGAGTGCCATTCCCTTTAGGTCGATGTTCGGTGGCTATCGGTAGGTCGAAGAATTCAGTGTTCGGTGTGGGAGTCGAGGCGTAGGGAGAGGGATGGCGATTGATTTGGGAGTCCGGTATTTGCATTTTCTCTCGGTGTTCACCCTGGTGGCGGTGGTGTTGATGCAGCGGGTGTTGATTCGCCCGGAGGTGGCGCGCTGGGAGGTGGTGAGGCTTCAGAAAGTGGACCTCGTTTACGCGATCAGTGCCGTGACGACGCTTTTGACCGGTTTGGCACAATGGCTTTGGGTCGGGAAACCGGCCGCCTACTACGGAAGCAATCCGGTGTTCCACACGAAGTTCACGCTGTTCCTGATCGTCGGCCTGTTGTCGATCTGGCCATCGGTGTTTTTCGGGAAACAACGCAAAGGGGAGCCAGGCGACGTGGTCAAGGTTCCTTCCGGCGTGGTTTGGAGCATCCAGGCCGAGTTGATCCTGTTGGCGGCGATGCCGCTGCTGGCCAGCCTGATGGCCCGCGGGATAGGGATTCGTGGATGAGGCCGCGCAGGGTGTTCTTCGGTGAGGTTGGCCACGAGGAGCTATTTCAACGCAGGATGGCGGTGGCCGCGGACCTACGGGTGGGGCCGGAAAATGAGTTCGCCGGGCCGGTAGAGGTCGAGCTTGTCTCGGGCGATCTGCTCGACGTATTCGGGACGGGTTTCCATCCAGTCGAGTTCGCGGAGGAGTAGTTCGTGATAGAGACGGAGATGTTCTTCCTCGGATTGGAGGTCGCGGATCCAGGCGTGCAGGGCCTGGCAGCGCCGGATTTCGGGGATGAATTTCATCGCTACGCCCGCCGCGGCGGTGGCCAGGATGAGAGCGACCAGGGCTCGGTTGACGGTCTGCCAAGGGAAGAGCGGCCGCTCCGGGGAGTGGGATGCCGCGCGTTTGCCCGGTGAAGGGATGGTGCTTCGGCGCACGGCCTCAGACCTTCATTCGTCCGCCATAGATGGCGTTTTCGCCCAGCTCCTCCTCGATCCGAAGGAGCTGATTGTATTTGGCCATTCGATCGGAGCGGCTCATGGAGCCGGTCTTGATCTGGCCGGCGTTCGTGGCGACCGCGATATCGGCGATGGTGTTGTCTTCGGTTTCACCGGAGCGATGGCTGATGACGCTGGTGTAGCCGTTCACCGACGCCATTTCGACGGCATCGAGGGTTTCGGTGAGCGAACCGATTTGGTTCACCTTGACGAGGATCGAGTTCGCGACTCCGAGATCGATGCCTTTGCGGAGGAAATCGACGTTCGTGACGAAGAGGTCATCACCGACCAACTGGGTTTTGGCCCCGATTTGATCGGTAAGGACTTTCCATCCATCCCAATCGTTTTCGTCGCAGCCATCCTCGATGGAAATGATCGGGAACTTCTTCTGGAGCTCAGCGTAGTAGGCCACGAGTTCCTCGGCGGACTTTTCGGAGCCGTCGGATTTTTTGAAGACATATTTCGCTTTGTCCCGGTCATAGAACTCGGAGGACGCCACGTCGAGAGCGATGAAGATTTGCTCTCCCAAGGAATAACCGGCGTTTTCGCAAGCCTTGGCGATGGCTTCGAGGGCGTCGTCGGCGGACTCCAGGGCGGGGGCGAATCCTCCCTCGTCGCCGACGGCCGTGGAGAGGCCGCGGTCATGGAGCACCTTCTTGAGGTGGTGAAAGATTTCCGCGCCGTAGCGGAGAGCTTCGCGGAAGGTGGGGGCGCCTTTCGGCATGATCATGAATTCCTGGAAATCGATGGGGGCATCGGAGTGGGCGCCGCCATTGATGACGTTCATCATGGGGACGGGAAGCACCTTCGCGTTTGGGCCGCCGATGTAGCGGTAGAGGGGAAGGCCGAGGGCTTCCGCGGAGGCCCGGGCGCAGGCCAGCGAGACGCCGAGGATGGCGTTGGCGCCGAGCTCGCCTTTGTTCTTCGTGCCATCGAGTTCGATCATGAGCCGGTCGACGGTGGCCTGATCGGTGGCGTCCTGGCCGAACAGCGCCTCATCGATGCGGTCGTTGACGCTTTTGACCGCGTTCGAGACGCCTTTGCCGAGGTACTGGCTCTTGTCTCCGTCGCGAAGTTCAACCGCTTCGTGTTCGCCGGTGCTCGCTCCGCTTGGGACGGCGGCGCGGCCGATGACGCCGCAGTCGAGAATGACATCGACTTCGACGGTAGGATTTCCGCGTGAATCGAAGATTTGGCGGCCGGTGACTTCGACGATGGTGGTGTCAGACATGCTGAGAGTGGATTGGTGGTGGTTCGAATATGAGGGGTGCGGGCCGGGCCGGCACAGGGGACCGGCAGGCACGGCGAGGACTTCGGCTCAACCCGGGCTCAGGTCAAGTCCGGGGTCGTGGTCAGGGGGATTCAGGCGCTGACGGATTCCCGGTAGGCCCGGATCGAGAGGACTTTGACGCGGCGTTTCTTCCCCTGGACCTCGGTGGGGAGGTTGGCGGTTTCGCCGGTGCGTTTGCCGATGAGGGCCTTACCCGCTTTCGTGGTGTAGGCGATGATGCCCTTGGTGGGATCGCTGTCCCAGGCGCCGAGGATGGTGAAGGTCTCGGTTTCGCCGGAAGCGACGTCCTCGATCTCGACGATCGTTCCGATGGACGCACGGGACGTGTCGGGTTCGGAGAAATCGGTTCCCCGAGCCCGTTCGATGTCGCGCTCCATGTCCTCGCGTTTTCGGCGGAGGACGGCCTCCTGCTGCTTGGCGGCCTTGTATTCGAAGTTTTCGCGGAGGTCGCCGTATTCGCGGGCGATCTGGATTTCCTCGCGATTCTTCGGCTGGAGCACGTTGACCAGGTGCTGGAGTTCCTTTTGTTTTTCTTCGAGGCTTTTAAAGGAGACGATGAGTTCCTGGTTGGATTCGTCGGCATCCTGGCTACCCACCACGAGGTCCTGAATCTGGGGGTGGATCTTGACGATGCGCGCCAGGAGGGATTTGACCGTGAGGGAATCGAAGACCGGGCTCATCATGAGACGCCGGGCAAAGGCGCGAACGCTGGGGAGTTCGAGGTCGCGCACGAGGTCGGGGATGAGGTCGGGATCGTCCTGGAGGATTTCGGCGAGGCGATTGGCGCGCCGTCCGGCTTCGTCGAAATGATCGCGCTCTAGGCTGGCCATGATGACGGCGGGGAGTTCGTCGTCGACGATGGAGGCGGTGCGTGCCTTCCGCTCTTTACAGACCCAGGCGACGAGATCGGACGACAGGGAGCGTCCTTTGAGCCCGGCGACCAGATATTCCTCGAGAACTTTTTCTTTGCCTTGGTCGTGGAGAAACTTCGTCAACTCCGAGGCGCCGCGCATGCCCGCGGTGTGGAGCATTTCGAAAACGACGTCGATCCAGTCGTCGGTGAAGGCTTCCGGGAAGGACTCGAGGACCTGCCGTTGGCGGGCGACGCCGAGACTGCGGACGATTTCGCCCAGATTTTCCCTTTCCTCACGAAGGACTGTGCTGAGCGGCACGCGTTCCTCGGCGAGTTCCAGATTATCGAAGGCCGCTTCGAGATCGTCGCGGGCCAGCAGCAACTCGATGGCCTGGCTGGGCATGAGCTTGGCGGCCTTCGAGGCGGTCTCATTGAGATCTTCGAGGACGGGGCGGAGATCCGCGACGGGATCGGAGAAAGCTTCGGTATCTTTGAGCAGGGTTTCGACGGCTTTGGCTTTCGCTTTGAGGTCGGGGGCATCGACGACGTCCGAGATCATGGCCTGGGCCGGGGTGATGTCGGCATCCCGCAGTTCGATGGGGACGTTTCGCTTTGAAGGGACGACAAAGCGGCGATCCTGGCGGAGTTTCTTCTTCGCGCTGTCCCACCAGGACTTGTATTTGCCTTCGGGAACGATTTCTCCCTTCAAGACGTCCTCCAAATCGTCGAGGAACATGGTGCCGCCGTGGCTGGAGAGGGTGCGGTGGACGAGTTCGACGGGGTCGGATTCGGCGAGGCCCGTCAATTCGTCACTGTCCCGGAAACGATGGGCCAGGATATGGCCTTCTTCGAGCGGTTCGAGCGCGTTCGCGGCGAACTTTAGCTTCATGCCGTGGCCGGGCTTGTCCGTGAAATTGATGATCAGCCGGTCACCCATGAGGTCCCAGGAATCGATTTCTCCGGTTCCCCAGCTTTTGTGGAGGCAGAAGGCGCCTGGTTTGAGTCGATCGATTTTCTCTGCTGAACCGGGGTCCAACTTTCCGGTCTCAACTAGGCGCTGCAGCTCTTCATCCATTAGCAAAAACTAGGCCGAAGTGCCCGGCGGAAAAGCTATTTTTGAATAAAGGTTGCCAGCTCTCGCGGTTTTTGCTTAGAGTCGCCTCGATGAAGAAGCTGATTTGCGCCGCTATTGGGATCGCCATTCTTGGCGTCGGGAGTCTGGCCCACGCCGACATTCAATCACCTCCGGGAGACCGCTACACCCCGGTGCGGAAGTTGAGCCGGGCACTGGCGAACATTTTTTATGGTCCACTGGAGCTGCCGTCTTCCGTCGAGCGCACACTTTACCAAGAGGATTCGCGAAGCGCGGCTTACAGCTACGGCATCATCAACGGTTTGAACCGTTCGGTGACTCGCATCGGGTATGGGGTGGTCGAACTCGTGACCTTCCCGTCTCCCAGCTACAAGAAGAGCTACCGCCAGCCTTACCCCGACCTGACGCTCGATTCGGTGCATGGGTATATGGAGTTTCCGCCCGCCGTGGGATTCACCGCCTCGGACTACGTGCGGCGTCAGTCCCTCTGAGGGCCGGCGCAGAGATTTTCGTTTTGCTCAAAGCGCTTCCGGTTTCTCGCCGGAGGCGCTTTTTGTTTGGAAGGCGGCCCAACTTCAGCGGAAGCGGGTCGATTGCCAGGCCGCAAGGAAGACCGCCGTCCAGGCGGAGGTGCGAACCCAGTTCGTCCCGACAAGGCGGTTGATGATGGAGAGGTCGTGGCCAGCGGTCTGGAGCTGGGCATGGCAGGGCGCGGACCAGATGAAGGTGGAGGCCCAGGCGGCGAGAACCCCGGCTACCGCCATGAGATTCCAGGCTCCTGGATCTCGGAGGACGGCCCATCCCGTGAGGCCGACTTGGGCAAACATCAACGGAATCACGAAAAACGAGATGAGATGCATGTAGCTGGCGTGCCAGCGCCCGAAGAGGGCGGGATCGACATGCCGGAAGCTGGGATAGATGATGAGCTGAACGAGCCAGATGAGGACCACCAATCCGAAGTCGACGACGAGACGGAGGACGGGTAGGGCGGAGGCATTCACTGGGCCGGGGGGAGGGATTGAGCGGGCGCTTTCACCACGTGGAGCGACCCTCGATCCAGACCTGGCGCGGCTCGAGGGTTCGGGAGTCGAGCAGGACGAGGTCAGCGCGAAGGCCGGCCTCGATTCGACCCCGGTCGGTCCATCCGAGGGATCGGGCTTGATTCCAGGAAGTGGTCGCGATCAGGCTGGGGAGCGGGCGATTCGTGATTTCGTGCAGATGCCGCAGGCCTTCGTGGAAGCGGAGCGCGCTCCCGGCCAGGGCACCGTTTGGGAGGCGGCATTGACCTTCCTTCACGACCACTTCCTGCCCGGCTTCGAGGTGGTTACCGTCGGGAAGCCAGGAGGCCGAGATCGAGTCGGTGATCAGCATCACCCGTGAGAGGCTCACGGTTCGATCGATGAGCCGGAGCATGTCCGGGCAAACGTGGATTTGGTCGGCGATCAGTTCGAAGTAGACGTCGTCATCGAGCAGTCCGGCGCCGACGAGGCCGATCTCCCGGTGATGAAGTGGCGTCATCTGGTTGCAGAAATGCGTGAGGTGACGAAGGCCGAGCTGTTTGGCGTCGAGGAACTGGGCATATGTGGCGGCGGAGTGAGCCAGAGAGGGAATGACGCCGCGCTCGCGCATGGCGGCGATGAAATCCATGGCGCCTGGGATTTCGGCGGCGACCGAAACGATGGCGATGGGCATCATGGCGGCGAGACGGTCGAATTCGTCGAGGTCGGGCGAGCGCATCT
Organism: uncultured Verrucomicrobiales bacterium; assembly: GCA_964500945.1. GTDB lineage: Bacteria > Verrucomicrobiota > Verrucomicrobiia > Verrucomicrobiales > DEV007 > CAZCRA01. The sequence continues at coordinate 19,677 of CAZCRA010000028.1, forward strand.
CGTCCGGATTCTGGGCGCCGGCGCAAGCGGGATTGAGGTAAGGCCCCTCCAAGTGCACGGCCGGGGTCGAGGGCAGAAGCGGAGAGGGGTCTTCGATGAAGGCCGCGACACCCTGGAAGGCCTGGACGAGGTCCTCCGGTGAGGCGGTCCAGGTGGTAGGCAGAAATGTCGTGACGCCTTCGCGGAGCTTGTGCTGGGCCATGCGGTGGAGGGCGCCGGGGCCATCCATGGCGCACGCGCCACCGGCGCCGTGGGTATGGATATCGATGAAGCCAGGGGCGAGGAAATGGCGATTGGCGTCGAACTCGGAGCCGGTGGCGGGGACCGGGTTGTCCTGGTGGGGGAGGACGCTTTTGATTCGGCCGCCGGCGATGGAGACGTCCGCGGGTTCCATGGGGCGGCCGGGAGAGAGGACGCGAGCGTTTCGGATGAGGGCGGTGGTATCGGGTGGCATGGTAAGGTTTCAAACTCTGATGTGAAAAGCCGCAGGAGGCCAGGGGGAAACGGATTTCCGCGGTCGATGCCCGTTGACCGGATCGGGGGAGGCGATTAGGAGTCTTCCATGAATTTTGGAGGTGGCAGCCCGGTCCTCAGCGAGGAAACCTACGATTCCCTTCCGGCGTCGCGGACGGGGGTGATGACGATTGGGGGAGCGATGGGCAAGCTGGGCCTCTTGCTTCTCATTGTGCTCGGAATTGGGTCGTTTTCGTGGAAGCTAGCGGCCAGCGGCAGTGCGGCGGGTCCGGTGCTGGTCTGGGGGGGATTGATTGGCGGTTTGGGAACGGCATTCGTGACGGCGTTCAAGAAAGAGTGGAGTCCCGTGACGGCGCCGCTCTACGCGGCGTTCAAGGGGTGCCTGCTGGGGTGGATTTCGGCGACCTACGCGCAGGCGTATGAAGGCATCGTGGTGCAGGCGGTGACGCTGACGCTGGCGGTGGCGGTGTCGATGCTGGCCCTTTACACGATGCGGGTGATCCAGCCGACGGCGCGTTTCCGGGCGATCGTGTTTTCGGCGACGGCGGGGGTGATGTTGTTCTATTTGGTGGCGTTGGTGCTCGGGGCGTTTGGGGTGCAGGTGCCGTTGATTCACAGCTCGGGCTGGTTTGGGATCGGATTCAGCCTTTTCGTGGTGGGTTTGGCGGCGTTGAATCTCGTGATCGACTTCCAGTTGATCGAGACGGGGGCGCAGCGTGGGGCGCCGAAATTCATGGAGTGGTATGGTGCCTTTGCGGTGCTGGTGACGCTGGTCTGGCTCTACATCGAAGTCCTTCGCCTGCTGGCGAAGCTCCGCAGCCGGGACTAGTGCATCGCCGCAGAAGAAAGCGCACCGCTGAGAGTGGCTGGAGTAGGCTCGGAAGATTGGCTCACGATGTTCGCATTGACGAAAAGGCGCGGTCTTTTTTTACGATTTCGACGTTGCTCGGCACTCACGGTGCTGGTGCAGGCCTCCTAACGAGGTGAGAGGTGGACGGTGGGGAGCTTCGCACCCTGAAAGCTGTGTGATGTCCTGAGCGCGTTGGGAGGAAACATGGAAGGGATTTGGCCCCAAATCTTCGTCGGCGCTCTGGTGGCATTGGTCTTCGCGGCCTTCATCGGAGAATGGCTGCGCCCGGACCTGGTGGCGATGGGTGCCTTCGTGCTTTGCCTGCTCACGGGGATTCTTGGGGAGGAATCGCTCGCGAATGTGTTTGGGCGATCGGCACCGATCATCGTGGCCTGCATGTTCGTTCTGAGCGCGGCGCTGGAGCGGACGGGGGTGATTGAAGCCCTCGGAGACTGGTTTGGAAAGTTCGCCGGGGAAACGGAGTTGAGGATCCTGGTGGTGCTGGTGCTTTTGGTGGCGCCCTTGTCGGCCTTCGTGAACAACACCCCGGTGGTCGTGGTCTTCATGCCGATCCTACTCCAGATCTGCCGGCGGATGGACCAAAAGGCGTCCCGGCTGCTGATCCCGCTTTCCTACGCTTCGATCGCGGGGGGGACGTGCACCCTGATCGGGACATCGACGAATTTGATCGCGGCGGATTTGGCCAAAGCCCAGGGCCTGGAACCGTTCACCATGTTCGAACCGGCGAAGCTGGGGATCGTTTTCGTGGCGGTGACGGGGCTCTATATCCTGACGCTGGGGCGGAAGCTTCTGCCCTCTCGCGCCACGCTTTCGACGCTGTTCGAGAGCTCTGAAACGAGGGAGTTTTTGACGCAGGCAACCGTTGCGACCGGATCGAGGTTGATCGGCAAAGTGGTGACGGAGACGCAGCTTGGCCGGATGCGGAACCTGAGGATCATCGAGATCCGGCGGCGCGGGGTGCGGGTCATGGCGCCACTGAACGAGGTGACGTTCGAGGAAGGCGATCAGGTGGTGTTCAAGAGCCGGGTGGCCAGCATGATGGAGATTTCCGAGGAAGAGATGGGTCTCGATCTCGGGCTGGAGAGCCTGACGCGGGAGTCGGCGCTGCTGATGGAGGGGATTGTCGGGCCGGAATCGCGAATGGTGGGTCAAACGCTGAAGGAGCTGAACTTCCGCCAGCGGTTCGGGGTGATCATCGTGGCGGTGCACCGGCGCGGAGTGAACCTGAAGGAGCGGTTCGAGGACGTGCGTTTGGCGTTTGGGGACACGATTCTCGTGCAGGGACCGGTGGAGAAGATGAATCAGCTCTTTTCGGAGCGGGATTTCGTGAACCTGAGCGAACCGAAGCATCGGGGGCTGCGGCCGCGGAAAGCGCCATTTGCGCTGGGATCGCTGCTGGGGTTCATGATTCTGGCCTCGTTCTCACCGAAGCTGGGCATTCCGATCCTCGCCTTTGCCTTGGCGGCGGTGTTTGTGGTGATGGCGACGCGCTCGATCGATGCGAAGGAGGCCTACGACTCGATCGAGTGGCAGGTGATTTTGATGATTTTCGGGATGCTGGGTTTGGGTGAAGCGTTGAGGGCGACGGGATTGGCGGAGACGATTGCGCTTGGGGCGGTGCAGGTGTTTGGGGATTACCCCGGGTGGGTGATGGTCTCGGTGCTGTATCTGCTGGCGGCAGTGCTCACGGAGATGATCAGCAACAACGCGGTGGCGACGCTTCTGACGCCGCTGGCGCTGGTGATTGCGGAGCAGATGGGAGTGGATGCACGGGCGTTCGTGATTGCGGTCATGTTCGGTTCGAGCGCGAGTTTCTCGACGCCGATTGGGTATCAGACGAACACTTACGTCTACGGGGCGGGGGGATACCGCTTTACCGACTTCACCAGGGCGGGGCTGCCGCTGGCGATCCTGCTTTGGATCGTGGCCTCGCTCTTGATTCCATGGATGTGGCCGCTGGGGTGAGTTAAAAACCTGCCTGGAGCGACCGATTCGTCTTGCTTCAAAGCGGCCGGAAGCCTATTAAGGCGCGCTCCGGACCCTGGGCACGGGCCGGATTTTACCCCCAACGACCAACCCCCCACCATGTCCAAAAAGAAGGCACCGACGAAGGCAACCAAGAAGAGCGCGCCGGCGGAGAGCACGCCGAAAGCGACGAAGAAAGCCGCCTCGAAGACGGCCACGGCGAAGAAGCCGAAGAACGGCGCGGGACGTTCGAAATTCATCGAGAAGCAGCGCCTGCATTTGATCGAGCTTCGGGATCACCTGGTGGATGCGATGACCGGGGTGGCCCAGGACAACCTGCGATCGCGGGCTGACGGGAGCGACTCCTCCGCGTTCGGGATGCATCAGGCCGACGCTGGGAGTGACGCCTATGACCGGGACTTCGCGATGAATTTGCTGTCGCAGGAGCAGGACGCGCTTTACGAGATCGAGGAGGCGCTGAAGCGGATCGAGGATGGAACGTATGGGGTTTGCGAGATGAGCGGGGAACCGATCCCCGAAGCCCGGTTGGAGGCGATACCGTTTGCGAGGCTGACGGTGGGATGTCAGGCGCAGCTGGAAGCGCAGATGGGGGGGCACGGTCGTTCGCATGGGCGCCCGACGCGTTCGCTGTTCGGGCTGATGGACAATGCGAGCGACGGAGATTCGGTTGACAACGACTAAGCCACCATTAATCTACCCGGCTCATGGCACGGGAAATCATCATCTTGGAATGCACGGAGGCGAAGGCCGAGGGTAAACGGCCGTCGATCTACGTCACGAAGCGGAATAAGAAAAGCCTTCGCACGCCCGGCCGATTAGAGAAGGTGAAATTCAATCCTTACCTCAACCGGCGGACGATCCACCGCGAGAAGAAGTAAGGCTCCCGCTTCTCCATCCCATCCCGTTTTTCGTTTCATTTCGTCATGGTCCCCAAGAATCGCATCCGCCTGGGAAATCTCCGCCGCCACAATCGCAAGATGCCGAGGCGGCGATTGGACATTCCCGCCGAAAAAATCAGCTTCAAGCATCCCGAGTTCCTGAGCCACTTCGTGTCGGCCACCGGGAAGATCTACCCGCGCCGCATCACGGGTGTCTCCGCGAAGTTGCACCGCAGGATCACGCGTGAGATCAAACGGGCGCGGTCCGTCAATCTGATGCGCTAACCCTACCGGCCGCAGTGGCTTCTTCGGGCGCGTCACGGAAGGTGTCGCGCCCTTTTGGTTTCGAGGGACGCTCGTGCAGCGTAAGTTGTGGTAGTCGCGGAGCGACCTGCGGTTGCTGGACATGAAGGAACTTGTCGATACCCAGAACGAAGCGGACTCGCGGAACATCGCCATTGACCGCGTGGGCGTGAAAGATCTCCGCTTCCCGGTCCGGATCCGGGACAAAGAGCAAATCGAGCAGCACACGGTGGCGCGGGTGTCGTTGGCAGTCGATTTGCCGATGCACTACAAGGGCACGCACATGAGCCGTTTCGTCGAGGTGCTGAATTCCCACGGCCCTGAACTGGACGTGCACAACATCGTGGAGATTCCGAAAGAGCTCCTGTCCCGCCTGACTGCCGAACGGTCCCACGTCGAGTTCGCTTTTCCGTATTTCATGTCGAAGGAAGCGCCGGTGACGAAAAAGCGGAGCCTTCTGGATTACGAAGTGATTTGGGAGTTGGAAGCCTCGCGGGACGAGGTCGATTTTATTCTGACGGTGAAAGTGCCGGTCACGACGCTCTGTCCGTGCTCAAAGGCCATCAGCGAGCGGGGCGCACACAATCAGCGGGGGCTGGTGACGTATTCGGTGAGGTTTTACGAGCCGATCTGGATCGAAGACTTGATTGGGCTGGTGGAAAACTGTGCCAGCGCGGAGCTCTACAGCCTCTTGAAGCGGCCGGATGAAAAGGCGGTCACGGAGCAAGCCTACGACAATCCGGTCTTCGTCGAGGATCTCGTGCGGAACGTGGCGGCCCGCAGTGCCGAGCAGGCCCATTTGTCATGGTACCGGGTGGAGGCGGAAAATTACGAGTCCATCCACAACCACAACGCCTACGCGGTGATCGAGAAGCACCTGTCGTGAGGATCGGAGGGGTGGCTTCGCACTGAGAGTGGGCGCCCGAAGAAGGGATGGCTACCAAGCCGTGAGCACCTCGCGGTTCGGGACGGCATACCAATCCTCGAGAGCCTTGGCAAAACGGGCCACGATTTGGGGTTTTTCGGGGGCGAGGTTGTAGGTTTCGTGAGGATCCTGGGCTAGATGGTAGAGCTGCGGGCGGCGCTCCTGCCGCGGATGCTTCGAGGCGTAGCGGTTCGTGCTGCCATCGTAGGTGAGGAGAAGCTTCCAGTCGCCATCGATCACCCAGCGGTAGAGGAGAGAGGCTTCCGGGTCGTCGAGATCCGCCACGTCGTGCGCAAAGCCCTCGCCGAAGACTCGCTGCCGAGGGGAGGGCTGGCCGGACTCGAGTACTGGGAGGAGATTGAATCCAGGTAGTTCTTCCGGTGTCCGGGCTCCGGCCGCAGCCAGGATGGTCGGGACGATGTCGATGGAACTGCATAGTTCGTCCGCGCGCAGACCGGGCTCGATTTGCCCAGGCCAGGAGAAGAAGATCGGCTGCCGCGTGCCGCCTTCGTGAGCCGATTGTTTCGAGCGCGGGGCAAAACCACCGCCATCGCGCTTCTGAATCCAGCCGTTGTCGCCGACGTAGACGAACAGGGTGTCGTTGGTCAGATCGCGTTGGTCGATGAAGTCGACGAGTTCACCGCAGGTTTCATCGAACCACTCACACATGGCGTAATAGCGGGCGATGTAGTGGTTGTCGACGCGCTCACGGTATTTGTCGTACAGGCGCTTTGGCGGGTTATGCGGGGTGTGGGGAAGGAAGGGAGCATACCAGATGAAGAAGGGCTTTCCGGCGTCGAGGCTCTCATCGATGAAGGAAAAGATGGGCTCCATGCCTTCGCGTCCGATTTTGAGGCCGTCGTCGCCGTGGCGTCCGCCCTTTTCTGGAAAGCCGCGCGTCATTCCATGGGTAAACCCGCCCCGGCTCCAGGGGCCTTCCCACCACTTTCCGCTTTGATGACTGAGGTAGCCCTTTTCCGAGAGGAGTTCGGGCAGGGTATCGAAGGCGTCGATTTTGGCGATCAACCGTTCGCGGAGTTTTGGATAGAGGCGGGAATTCGTGGGAGCGATGGCAGGGGAGGGGTCGTTTCCGGTCACTCCGTGCTGGTGAGCGTGGAGGCCGGTAACCAGGGTCATGAGCGAAGGGCGGCAGAGGGCCGTGGGCACGTATCCGCGGGGAAAGGTGGCGGAGCGAGCGGCCAACCGGTCGAGGTGCGGGGTCTCGATCACGGGATGCCCCATGAAGCCATAGTCGGTCCACGACTGGTCGTCGGAGATGATGAGAACGACGTTTGGCGGGGAGGCCTCTGCAAAGGCCGCGAGGAAGGTGGCGAGAAGGATGGAGGCAAACCGGAGAGGGTGGAGCATAAACGGGATGATGGGCAGGTGGTGCCTTCTGTCAACGAGGATACCCGACGCTGATGAGGGGTGATTGTCATGCTGGCATGCACGCTTTAAGCTTCGCTTCGAATGAAGACGGTTTCGAACTGGCTGATCCGGGTGGCCCTCATCGGCCTTGGTTTTTCGTCCATGGTGGCGGAGGAGGAGAAGAAAGTGATCGCGGTCATCGTGGGACCCGAGCGGCACGCTCCCGGGACGCATGAGGTGGCGGCGGGAGGCCGTTTGATGGCTTGGTGCCTGAATCAGGCGGAGAACGTTCCGGGCTTGGAAGCCGAGGTTTACACGAGCTGGCCGAGCGGGGAGGAGAAGCCGCGTGAATTCGCGACGCTGGTGTTCATCGGGGACCAATTCCCAGGCGAACGGCTGGACGGGTCCGGGGCGGCGATGCGGGATTTGGCGGAGCGCATGGCGCAGGGGAGCGGGATCGTTTGCGTGCACTACGCTACCGGCTTGGGGCGGGACGATGTGAGTCCGGACGGCGATCATCCGCTGCTTCGTTGGACGGGCGGTTTCTTCGCCACGCGTTGCGATCATCACCAGTCAATCGCGCGGATCATGAAGACCACCATCACGCCGGTGGCACCGCGGGGGCATCCGATTCGGCGGGGCTGGAAGGCGTTCGAGGTCAGGGACGAACCCTATGTCCAGAACTGGTTCGGGCGGGATGGATTGGCTGAGAATGCCTTTGCGTTAGCGACCGTCCCCTATCCACCTAGCGCGGCCGATGCCGCGATCGAGACGGTGGCTTGGGCCATCGAACGGCCCGATGGAGGGCGTGGAGCTGGGATCACGATGCCGCATTTCTTCCGAAACTGGGAGAACGAATCACTGCGGCGCTTCATTCTGAACACGATCGTTTGGACGACCGGGGTCGAGGTCCCCGAGGTGGGGGTGAAGACGACGCTGCCCAGCTTGGAAACGTTTGAGCCGGTCTCGGTGGACCCACGTCCGAGGCGCTGACGCGGTTTCGAAGCGTGGGGAGGAGCGAGGCTTGACGTGGGCAAGGGAGGAGACGAGGGGGCCGGATGAAGGTTTGCGTGGTGGGGGCTTCGGGTAAGCTCGGCCGATACATGGTGCAGCATGCTCTCGATCGAGGATATGAGGTGGTGGGAGTTTGCCGGGAGGAGAGCGTGCCGAAGCTCGATGACTACAAGGAGCGGATCACCATCGTGCCGGGAGCGACGAACGATCGCGAGGTCGTTGGGAAAGCGGTCGAGGGGTGCGACGGCGTCCTGGTGGTTCTGGTTCCGTGGGGCGTGGAGGGTTATGCGACCAGGACGGCTCAGGCGGTCCTGGAAATGACTGCGCCGGGTGCGCGCCTGGTGTTTTCGTGTGGTTGGCACATCACGCGCGACGGGAAGGACGCGTATTCGAAGGGATTTCTGTGGGGCTTGAAGCTCTTCGGTTGGCTGGCTCGCACGATTTGAAATGACGACCCATTCGACCGATTCGCCCCGCCGTGTTCCGATAGCCATCGCCAACTGGAAAATGGGGATGACGCTGGATGAATGCCGAAGATTCGCCCGGGATTTCGAGGTGGAGATGGGGGATTTGCTTGGGAAGGTTCAGGTGATCCTTTGCGCTCCGGCGACGGCGATGTCGACGTTGGCGGAAGCGGTGGCGGCACTGCCCCTGGTGGATCCCGGCGCCCAGAACTCCTCGGCCTATCCCGACCCGGAGCACAGTGGGGAGATCTCGGCCGCTTTGTTGGCGGATGCGGGCTGCGAGTTCTGCATGGTGGGGCATTGGGAGATGAAGGTCCGGATGAACAAACCGGATGATGAGCTGAATCGCGAACTTCACGCCGTCTACGCCAATGGCATGCGTCCGATTATTTTGGTGGGGGAGTCGAAGACGGAGCGAGGGACGCCGAGCGACGATTTGGTCGTGAGAATGGAAACGATGCTGGACGGGATTTCCGGAGATCAGATCAACCGGGCGGTGATGGTGTATGAACCGGAGTGGGCGATTGGCGCGCCGGAACCCGCGCCGCCGGAATACATCGCCGAGCGAGCGACCTTCATGCGGGGGTGGCTGACGGAGCGCTATGGGTTCGAAGCCGTGGATCCGATCCCCATCATTTACGGCGGTGCGGTTTTTCCCGAGAACGCCGAGTGGCTGCTGACCACACCCGACATCGACGGCTTGGGTGCCGGGCGAAAGAGCCGGGAGGCGAAGGAATTTGCGGTGATTGCACGGACGGTGGTTCGTGGGCTGGGGGTGGCGTGAAAAGCTGTCTGCCGACCCTGGCCTTCAGGTCCATTGCGCGGCACGGCCCCGGTTTTTCGAAAGCCTGTCAGGGCTGCCTCTCGAGACCGGTCGAAACGCGTTTCGCATCGAGTGCTAGCTTCGCCACAGCGGCGCGAGCTTCGCTTTGCAGACGGTGAGCGAGAACGTCGCGACCGTATATCAAATTCGCCCGCCGACGCTCCTCCAACTCAATGAAGGCGGCATGCAGTTCCCTGGATGGCAAGGCTCGTAACCGGTCAATCTCCGCCAGGACGGCGCAAAGGCGTTCCACGGGGTCTTCGATCGAGTCATAGCTTTCGTCGATCACTGGATGGAAGGTGGCGAATCCAAGGTCGCGGATCAGAGGTAGAGAATGGGGATTAGCCGCGAGGATCGCAAGATGGCCGAACAAAAAGGGTTTCACGGATTTCTCTGTGATCCGCCGGTTCCTTCCCTTCGACATCTCCGTTTCCGCCACAATGCTAACATAGCTGCTAGCGTAGTGCTCGAGGTCAAAGCATTTTGGCAAGGGCTCGTCCGGCTGAGGAAGGGTGGTACGGGATTGAAGTTCGGCGAAGTCGAGGGGTTGGAAAATCTGAGGGTAGCGCTGAAGCAATGGACCCGTGGCGAATCCCGTCCTAACCTTTTGCATCTAATTCTCTGGACGGAGTGATAAGAATTTAGAAAAGTCATGGCAAGCGTGTTTTAAAAAAAGGTAATCATGTCAGATAAAATCAGGAAAAGCCTTTAACCAGCATCGTCAAGGAGATAGAATCGTGATTTGTGGAAAAGTGAGACTTTTTCATGTCAAAAACACGATTTTTGAGCAGGCTGTCAGGTTTTAGTCCTAAGATTCAAGCTTTGAGATAATGACTAGGATTTCCAGGCAATGAGCAAGCAAGAGTGGAATTGGTGATCATTTCAAAATGATGAGCTGTTTTTAAATTAACAAATATCAGCTTTAGCTTATAAATTTTTAAGAAGGTGCTTATGCTCAAATTCATGGCTTTAGATTGAAATTTCCTGAATGCGGAAGGTGGTTTCTCTGAGGATGTAAATTAGGGTGTTAGGATTGGCTCACGATTTCCGCATGGACGAAAAGGCACGCCTTCTCTCCGATTTCGGCGTTGCTCGGCGCTCACAGCGCTCGCTTCTTCCGTCTTCGCTGAAGCTTCCGTCTTCGCTGAAGCTTCGCCGGGACAGGTCGCCGGGACAGGTCGCCGGGACAGG
>CAZCRA010000028.1:30073-33808 GCA_964500945.1 uncultured Verrucomicrobiales bacterium
CGTCTTCGCTGAAGCTTCGCCGGGACAGGTCGCCGGGACAGGTCGCCGGGACAGGCGCGCCTCGATCCCAGCTCATTCCGTTGCCTGCCCTTAGAAGTCGGAACTTCCGTTCTCGGAGGTTTACGAGGGAATCGAGGTGCGGTTCTGGTCCCCTTTCGTGGGGTTCTGGTCCCCTTTCGTGCGGTGAGGCGTCCGCGCGAGGCGGTGGAGGTCTTCCAGGATGAGGTAGAGGCAGGGGACGAGGAGGAGGATGATGGCAGTGGCGAAGACGATGCCGAAGCCGAGGGAGATGGCCATGGGGATGAGATATTGGGCCTGGAGAGAGCGTTCGAGGATGATGGGGGTCAGACCGCCGAAGGTCGTGAGGGTGGTCAGGATGATGGGCCGGAAGCGCCGCAGCCCGGCCTGATGAATGGCCGCGAAGGCCGACGCCTGTTCCCGCCGCCGTTTCCGATTCGCGAAATCGATCATGATCAGCGAATCGTTCACGACCACGCCACTGAGTGCGATGACGCCCATCAAGCTGATCAGGGAGAGGTCGAACCCGAGGAGGATGTGTCCGATGACCGCGCCGACGATGCCGAAAGGGATGGCGGACAGGACGATGAGCGGCTGGAGGTAACTCCGGAAGGCGATCGCCAGCAGCGAGTAAATGATGGCCAGCGCCAAGGTGAACCCGCTCCATAGAGCCGCGGTGGATTCGCGCATCTCGGCCTCGCTCCCCTCGAAGGTCCACGTGATGCCGGGGTAATCGGCGCGGAGCTGCGGGAGCACCTCCTCGTCCAGCGCCTTCATGACCTGGGTGATGGCGCGCTTCGGTTCGATGTCGGCCTCGACGTTGACGACGCGGCGGCCGTCCCGGCGGTTGATCGAGGTGAACGCCTCGCCGCGTTCGACTTCGACGACGTCGAGGAGAGGAACTTCCGTGCCGTCCGGTGTGAAGATGACGAGATCCTCGAGGTTGCGAATGTCCTTTCGCTCTTCTTTGGGGAGCTTGACGCGAACCTCGACTTCGTTGGTGCCGCGGAGTTGGCGGAGAGCGAGAGCGCCGAAAAACGAATCCCGGAGCTGCTGACCCACCTCGGCGCTGGTCAAGCCTAGCGCGCGGCCCTCCGGAAGCAGTTTGAAGTCGAGCTGCGATTTGCCTTTGTTGTAGTCATCACTGACGTCGCGGGAGCTTTCGAAGCGCTCGACTTCGGCCAGCAGGGCTTGGCTCGCCTTTTCCAGGACGTCGATGTCCGAGTGGCTGAGGCTGACGCTGACGTCGGGACGGTATCCTCCCGGGCCGCTTTCGGCTTCGAACGTGATTTGGTCGACCCCCGGGATGTCGCCGATTTGATCGCGCCAGAGACGGATGATGTCGCGCGCGGTGACGTCCCTCTCGTCGGGCGGTTTCATCACGATTTCGACATCGATGAACGTGCCGCCCCGGACATTGGTCTTGATGCCTTCTGCCACGCGGTCGAGGCGTTGCTCGTCGAACATGCGGCGGGTCGACTCGGTGACGTCCGCCGCGACGCGCGCGGCTTGATCGGGAGTGGAACCGACCGGTAGACGGATGCCGGCTTCGATTTCATCGGCGGAGACTTCGGGCATGAGGATCATCCCCATGTGAGCGCTGGAAGCGTAGCCGCCAACCAGGACGATCAGGCAGAGCGCTGCGCAGAGCGTGACGTAACGGTAGCGGAGGGCGGCATGGAGGCACCGGCGGTAGACCTGGTTCAAGAAGGCATCGAAATGACGTGCGAAGGCACGCTGAAGACTGCTCAGGGCGCCCGTGACGCCGCCTTCCCTTTTTTTGGCGTGGGGGGTGTGAGCCAGGTGAGAAGGGAGGATGAAGAGTGCCTCGATCAGTGAGACGGACAGCACGACGATGACGACGGCCGGCAGCGGCCACCAGAATTTTCCGGTCTCTCCGGGAATGAAGAGCAGGGGGATGAAGGCCACGATGTTCGTGAGGATGCTGAAGGTGACCGGCATCACGATCTCCCGGGTGCCGCGAATGGAGGCGGTGAGGGGATCGCCCCCGGCCTGGCGTTCTTCGTGGATGTTTTCACCGACCACGACCGCGTCGTCGACGACGATGCCGAGGACGATGAGGAAGGCGAAGAGCGAGATCATGCTGATGCTCACTCCGAACGCGGGAAGGAAGATCAGCCCGCCGATGAAGGAAGCGGCCATGCCCATCATCACCCAGAAGGCGAGGCGGAGATTCAGGAAGAGCGTGAGAATGGCCATGACGATGACGATGGCCAGAAATCCGTTCTCGATGAGGAGGGAAACGCGTTCGCGGAAGTCGTCGGCGCTGTTGCTGTCGATTCGCCAGTCGAGCGCCTGCGGCAAGGTTTGTTCGAAGTCCGCCATCACGCGCTGGACCGTGGCGGCGATTTCGAGCGGAGATTGGTCGCCGACGCGGTAGATTTCCAGCTCCATCGATGGGGTTTGATTGAACTGGGACTGAAAGCCTCCTTCCTCGAACCCATCCCGGATTTCGGCGAGGTCGGCGAGCCGGAGCGGTGAGCCGGACTGGGAAGTGAGGATTTCGATTTGACCGAATTCCTCGGCAAACTGCTTGCGCTCCTTCATGCGGAGCAGGATCTCGCCGGAGCGGGTCTCGACAGCGCCGGCGGCGACGTCCTCGCTCGAGCTGCGGATGAGGCCGGCGACGTCACCGAGGGTCAGCCGGTATTCGCGGAGGCGGCTGCGTGGAATTTCCACGTGAGTGACGTATTCGGGGGCGTTGTTGAACTCGACCTGGGTGATCGTTGGTTCGTTGAGGAGGCGGTCGCGGAGCTGTTCGGCGAGCTTTCTCAGATCCCAAGGGTCCATCGAACCATAAAGCACGACGCTCATCACCTCGCGCTGGCGGGACTGGAGCCGGACCTCGGGCTGGTCGATGTCGTCCGGGAAGGTGCGGATGCGGCTGACGGCTTGATCGATGTCCTGAAACGCTCGCATGCGGTCCATGCCGGAAACGAGCTCGATGAGGACCTCCCCGCTGCCTTCGCGAGCCTCCGATTGGATTTCACGAATGCCGGGAATGCCGCGGACGGCTTCCTCGACGGGCAGCACGATGCCCTGTTCCACTTCGGCCGGGGCGGCGCCAGGGTAATCGACGCTGACCTCGACGAGGTCGAGCTGGAAATTCGGAAAGACCTCCTTCTGAATCCGGAACGCGGTCCAGAGACCACCGCCGAGAAGGATCACGATCAGCAGATTCGCGGCGATGGGATTTCCGGCCATCCACGCGATGGGTCCCCGACGGCCGTCGCCCGATGCTTTAGATTCCGCTGCGTCATCCGCGTTCATGACGGATCCTCTTCCTGATCGCTCCCGGCGGTGCGGAGTGGCGCGCCCTCACTCACGGTCGACAGGGCGGTGGTGACGACGCGTGCACCCGCTTCCAAACCGGAGGTGATGTAGGCGTAGCGCGGATCCCGGACGGCTACCTCGACGTCGGCAATTCGTAACTCACCCGACTCCATGAGCCAGACGCGGTCGCCTTCCCGAACATGAGCGCGCTCGAGCCGGGCCACGTTTTCGAGTTCCTTCCCCTCGATGACGATCTGCAGGATCGAATCGAGGATGAGTGGCGGGAGCCCGTCGTGGGCGGGATCGCGCGCGAGCGGGTCGTCGACGGTGACCAGCAAGCGAGCGAGCCGGGTGCGGTCGTCCAGGGCGCCGATGAGCCGCTGGACCCGGCCTTCGCGAACGCCGTCGGCTGGCCAAGCCGAG
>CAZCRA010000029.1:0-33469 GCA_964500945.1 uncultured Verrucomicrobiales bacterium
GCTACCGGGGACAGGACTCGAACCTGCACACCTTGCGGCACTTGATCCTAAGTCAAGCGTGTCTACCAATTTCACCACCCCGGCTCGTTGGCCCCACCAACCCCCTAGATTACCTCAACCCACCACGAACACAAACTCTCGCGCAGCTCCCGGTTTTCCGACGACGCATGAGTCTTGACCAAAACCCTCAGCGTCCGATGGTTCACGAAGTGGTGACTTGCCGCTAACTTCTCGTTTCCCCATGAAACCCACTTTCCCTCGTGCCCTGCGAGGCTCTCTCGGCACTGGGCTCATCGCCGCCGTCCTGTGCCTGACCGCGCATTTGGCCCAGGCCGAAACGCCCGTCATTCACGTCTACTCGGTCTTCTGCAACGCCTACCCCGGGGACGCCGGAGCCATCAACGACAGCGTCAGCGCCGACCAGTTCCTCATCAGCACCCTCTTCACCGAGCACATCCCCGAGCGCGGCTGGGGCGTCCGCGTCCGCCGCGTGGAGGTCTCGAAAGACCAGGCCACCCGCGAGCAGATTCAAAAAGGCTTCCGCGAGTTCGTTCGCGACGTCCATGCCCGGGACACCGTCTTCGTCTATTTCTCCGGCCATGGCGTCATTCTCGAGGAAGCCACCGGCGTGCAGTTCCTCCAAACCTGCGACCTCGAGCTGATCAACCGGAAGGAATGGGCCGAAGCCATCGACGATCTCCCGGCCCGGCTGAAGATCTTCATCACCGACTGCTGCTCCAGCTACCCACCCTCACGCGAACTGGCCGAGGGATCGGACGATGTCGTTCCGTGGGAGACGCTCTACTTCCTTTTCCTCCGGGAAGAAGGCTTCGTGAACATCACCGCCGCCTCCCCGGGTCAGTTCGCTTACGGGACCGAGCGCGGCGGCTACCTGACCGTCAATCTCCAGTCCGACATGCAGCGTTACCGCACCTGGCGAGAAGTCTTCAAGGCTTCCCAGGACCGCGTTTTCGTCGAATCGGAAGCGGAAGCCCGCCTCTCGGGCGACCCCAACCGCACCCCGCAGCGCCCCTTCGCCTACAGCCTGGGACGTCCCCGCGCCGGAAGCGACGCCCCATTGCCCGAATCCGTCGCCTACGTCATCCCGGACTCCCGGGATCGACGGCTCTCACGGGGTGAACTGGACCGCATGGGACTGCAGCACCTCTACCTGGCGCGAAACGAAATCTTCGCCCGGCACGGTTTCGATTTCCAGACGCCGCTGCTCCAGCGCTATTTTGCGTCGCGCCCCTGGTATCGGCGCCGGCCAGGCTTCAAGGATCCCGCGCTGACCGCCATCGAAAAGGCCAATGCCGAAGCGATCCTGGCTGCCGAGAAAGCCCAGGGCGGCCCTTTCGTCACGCACACCACCGCCCTGCCCGGCAATCCGGGCGCCACCGCTCCACCCGACATCTTTCCCTACTCGTCCGCTCGCCCCCTGCCCCGTTCCGTGGTCCAGAGCCTTTCCCTGCCCGAACTGAATCTCGCCCGAAACGAGATTTATGCCCGGCACGGTTACCCTTTCCAGTCGCGGGCTCTCCGGGATTACTTTGCGCGAAAGCCATGGTATCGCCGCGACCCCGGGGCGACGAACCCGCGGTTGAGCCAGCTCGAAGAGCAAAACGTCTGGCTCATCAAGAAGATCGAGCGCCTCAAAGGCGGACCGCACCAGTGGTGAGCTGCCCCTGACGCCTACCTTTTCTTCCGGTGATCCAAGCCGTAGGAAATCCGCACTTTCCCCTCCGGATACGCCGCTTCCAACGCCGCGATCCCCTCAGCTGACGGCTCCGAATCCGCCCCGGACGGCCCCCGCTGTCACCGATCCGGAACGAGCGTAGGTTCGGATGCCCTCGCAGCGCTTCGAGCGTTGCCCACTGATAAGGCCCGGCATGAAAGACCGAGAGGTGCTGCAGATCGGTCAACCCACCGACGGCCCGCATCGTCGCCTCATCGGACTTGTAACAGCCGCCGAGATTGAGTTTTTCCAAATTCTCAAAGGCTTTGAAGGCCTCGAAAACGACTTCGTCGATCCGGAATGTATGGTTGAAATCCACGACCGTGGCTTTCGGGAAAAGTTCGGGCAGAAGGGCCAGGCATTCCGGCGGAAAATCGTGCCCCCCGATCCCCAGCTCCCTCACGTTGGGAAATCCACTGAGCTGACGCATGCCTTCCACCCTGCTCTCCCACCACCTCCGAACCCTGCGCGAAGGCGGGCTCGTGGAAACGGAGCGGGCCGGAAAGTCCATCATCTACCGGCTCTCGCCCAGGTTCGACGCCCATTGCTCCGGCAAAGGCATCGACCTCCGCTGCTGCAAACTGCTCTTTGACTGACCCTTGAGCCGTCCCCCTCGAACCCGCCTCATCCCTCATCGCATGGACGACCGCTACTTCGACAACCTGTCAAACCAACAGGCCTACAAATGCTTCGCCTGCCGCATTCGCCCGGCCTGACCCGCGGCCAGGGAGGACATGCCCCCATCCTTCCCTTGGCGTTGAAAAGCCCGGCAAATCGCGGATTCTCCTCCCTCAGCCCTCACTCCCATGGAAGCTCTCCTCGAAATTTGCTCCAAATGTGATCTGCCCACCCGCGACGTCCCGGCCGGCGTCACGCTCCTCGAAGAAGGCGTCCCTTCCCAGGCCCTCTTCATCCTGCGCGCTGGCACCGTGGAGATCCAAAAACAGGACATCGAGCTGAACCGCGTCGATTCTCCGGGCTCGTTCTTCGGCGAGATGTCTCTCTTCATGAAGACGCCGCCGATGGCCACGGTCCGGACGCTCGAACCATCCTCGTTCTTCGTCGCGGAGGACGGCTTGGCGTTCCTGGAGTCGAACCCGGAGGTGAACTTCCACCTCGCCACGCTTCTGGCCAACCGATTGAACCGGGTGACGAATTACCTGGTCGACATTCAGCGCCAATACGCCTCGAACGACGATCACCTGGGCATGGTCGACGAAGTGCTGGAGAGCCTCCTCCATCATCAGGCGAAGAAGTGAAGCGAGTTAGACAACAAGGCTCCCGCTCTCCAAGTCGATCGTCTCCACTCCGGCCAGCGACCGCCACGTGGCCGTCTTCGCTTCCAGGTCGAACTCGATGCAGGCCGGTACCGGACCGATTTGCTTTCCGGCATTGAACACCAACGTCCTCCCGACCCGTTCGCACCAGGCCCCATCCTTGGCGAAGGGCGCGTGGTGGATGTGACCGCAGATCACGTAGTCGGGTTGGAATCGCTCCACCCATCCCGGGAGGGACGGATCGCCAAATTCGCGCTTGCCGTTCCAAGCCAGGCGCGAGCCCGCCGGCGGCGCGTGATAGAGCCAAATCCACGTGTCCTTCGCCTTCGCCGCATCCCGCTCGAGCAGCGCCGCGACCTCCGCCTCGGTTTCCTCACCATCCCACCACGGGCAGAGGGTAAACAGCACGCCGTCCTGCTCATGGCAATCCCCATCGACCACGATCCCCAGATCCGCCGCTTCCCTGAGCCACGCTGCCACCTTCTCCCCGGCTTCGGTCTCCCGGTCCGTGTCGTGGTTCCCCGAGCTGACGAGCACGGGCAGGACTTTCGGCAGCCCGCGAAGATATTTCTTCACGACCAGGATCTGCACATCGAGCTCAACCGGCGAGACGATGTCGAGCAGGTCTCCCGGAATCACGAGCAGGTCGTAATCCGCCGCGGTTTGCTTGATCCAATCCCACTGCTTCAGCGTGTAGTGCAGATCCGCGACGGACAGGATTTTCATGCTGGGTCAGGGACCACCGGCGCCCTGCGCATTCAATACCAGCGTTTTCGAGTTGGCAATCGCCGATATAGCCCGGGGACCGGTGAAGCGACGGACGGAGGTCACACGCTCTTGAGCGCTTCCGTGCTGTCCCCGATCCGGGGGGCGGTGCCTCCCATTTCGTGAACGAGCCGGAGATGGAGATTCATCATCGGAGTCCCCTTTGGCGCCACGATGTGGCGGCCGGGCTCCAACGCACCGCCTCCGCGGCCCGCCAGAATCAGAGGCAAATCGTGATGACTGTGACGGTCTCCATCCTTCAGGCCACTGCCGTAGACCACCATCGAACGGTCCAGCAAAGTCTCTTCACCCTCCCGCACTGCCGCCATGCGCTCGAGGAAGCTGTAAAATTGCCGGACGTAAAACGCGTCGATCTTGGCGATTTGCTCCAGCTTCTTCTCGTTCCGCTGGTGGTGGGAGAGCTGGTGGTGCGCCTGAGGCACGCCGATCTCGGGGAAGCTCCGATTGCTCCCGTCGTGCGCCAGCATGAACGTCGCAATCCGAGTGGTGTCGGTTTGAAACGCCAACACCATCAGGTCGAACATCGCCTGGATGTGCCCTTCGTATGATGCGGGAATGCCCTTCGGCACATCAAACGACGAAGCGACTTCGGCGTCCGAAGACTCAGCTTTCTGGATGCGCTGCTCCACCCCGCGGATCGCTTCGAAATACTGCTCCAGCCGCTCCCGGTCATTCGCACTCACGCGCCGCTGCAAATCTCGTGCGTCTTCCAGCACGAAATCCAGCACACTCTGATTCACCGCTCCGCTCGAACCGAACAGCCGGTCGAAAACCGCGCGCGGATTCTGCTCCGCCGGCACGGGTTGATTCGGTGATCTCCACGAGAGATTGAACTGGTAGGCGCAGTTGTAACCGGAATCGCATTTCCCACTCGAGCGCGCCACGTCGGTGCTCAACTCCAGCGAGGGCAGACGCGTGGCGTGACCGATTTCCCGCGCCGCCACCTGATCCGCGCTGATGCCGAGGTGAATGTCGGGACTTGCCGTTTTCCGGGCACGCGTCCCGGTCAGGAACGTGGCGGTCGCCCGGGCGTGATCCCCCGGCCCGTCCTGCGCCCAATCGCCCGGCTTCTGATCGAGCCCGCTCAGGACCGAGAACTGGTCTCGGAAGGGCGCCAGCGGCTGCAGCGTCGGGGAAAGCTCGTAGTCCCGGCCGGTGCCCTTGACGTCCCAAAGCGAAGTGTTCACCCCGTTCGGAACATAGAGGTAAGCCAGACGTTTCGGCGAAGCGGCGGCCAGCGCGGCATCGGCGGCTTTCGCCGAACCACGACTGAGGGACGGAAGAAGCGGGAGGCTGAGGCAAACGCCGGAAGCGCTTCTCAGAAAGTGACGACGTGATGCGAGATTCATGGAGGGGAACGGTTGGGTTCGGGTTTGTGAGGGCTGGTGAGGGACACGGCGCATTTGCCGCAGCGCTTGCAGGAATCCGCGGCCTTTCAGCTGTCCACGCGCATTCGCTGGAAGGGCACCGATTCGCAAATGGCGAGGATCAAATCGCGGAATGGATGCCCATTCGCCTCCGTCTGGGCCAGAATGTCGCGAACGGCGAGCTTGTCTCGGAAGGTGACGCCCCGCCCAAGCGCGTAGGTCATGAGTTGGCGGGTCAAATTCGCGACAAAATCTTCTCCGTGCAGCTCCACGAGCAGGGCTTGCATCTCGTCGAATGTCGAGAAAGTCTCGCCGGTCACGAAGGATCCGCTGGCGTCGATGGCCTGACCCCGGTCGCTTTCCCGCCAACGTCCGGTCGCATCGAAATTCTCCAGCGCCAGACCCGGGGGATCCAGGAAGGCGTGGCAGGCGGCGCAGGACTTGTTCGACCGGTGCACCTCGAGCTGGGCCCGGAGCGTTTGAGGCGTGCCCTCGGGCGCCGCGGAATCCTCCAAGGGCGGGACGGCCGCCGGGGCTGGGGGCGGTTCGAGCCCGAGCAGTTTCTCCAGTAGAAAAACCCCTCGATTCACCGGCGACGTGCGGTCCGGATGCGACGTGAGCACGAGAAAACTCCCCTGACTCAGGATCCCTTTGCGCGGTCGTGATCCATAGTGTTTCGCCAGTTCCGGCTTCACGAAGGCGTTGGAATCGCCCGTCAGAAACTCCATCACCGGACGGTTTTCCTTCAGAATTCTCTCGAAGAACCTCTCTGTTTCCTCCTGCATCGCCTCCAACAGGATCGGATCAAACCGCCTGAACGTCCCGGGATCGGGAGTCTTGTTCGCCAAATCACGCAACTGTAGCCACTGGCCCGCGAAGTGATCGGTCAACGCCCGCGCCTTTGGATCGTCGAGCATCCGGAGAACCTCCTCGCGAAGATTCGTCCGAAGTTCGCCCCGCTGCGCCAGCTCCAGAAGGCGCGCGTCCGGAGCGCTCGACCAAAGAAAATACGAAAGCCGGGTGGCCAGCGAGAACTCGTCGATCGGTGCCGAGCCTGCCTCAGCCGGACCGGCAGGCTTCAGATCCGAATTCAGCGTGAGAAATTTTGGGGACGCCAACATGGCTTCGATCCCGAGTCGCAACCCTTCCATCGGATCGTCGGCCGTGGCCACAAGCCGGGAAAGGCGGCTCGACTCCGCCTCGCTCAGGGGCCGCCGAAAGACCCGAAGCCCGATCCGTTCCAGCACATCCGGGAGTTCTTCCGCCCGCAGCCCTGTCGCGGGATCGAGCGGGCCTTCGACGCGGAGTTCGTGAACCCAAAGCACCCTCTCCGGCTCGCCCTCGGCATCGAGCAGGTCGTTCCGGAACCAAATCTGCAGCGGGTGTTCTCCTGCCTCGACGTCCGCTTCGAGCTCGAGCCACTCCGCCCGCTGACTGGGCGCGGTCACTTCGAGATCACCCAGCTTCCGGTCGCCAAGTTGAATCCCCAACCGGGCAAGCTCATCGCCGGCCTGCTGCGCGCCGGCCTTCACTCGAAATCGATAGCGCCCGTCCTCCACCAGCGCGATGGCGGTGTGACGGTAGCCTTCAGACGCAAACCACGCCTTTCCCGTGTCCGGATTGGAGTGTCCTTTCCCCTGATCCAGATCTTCCCCGCTCAACTGCAGAACCGGCACGGCCAACGACCGGTCCGGTGGGAGGAGGTCGCGCAGGAACGCGCTCCGCCTGGGCTCCACCGGCGAACAGGGGCCCTGGATCTCGATCGTGTGGATCGCGAGACTGCGCCCTTCCTCCAGGGTCTTAACCGAAAACCAGTGAACCCCGCGATCCAGCTCGACCAGCATCGAGTCCGGGCTCCAATACCGCCGTTTCCCCGTGAACTCGTGGCGCGTCACGAACTCACGCAACGGCTTGCCCTTGTGCAAAACCTGGTAGCGGGCCTCCTCCGGCGCCCCCTCGGGCCGCGTGGCCGCGGCGTGAACCGTGACCTTGTAAAGCGCGCGCACCGGTAAACGCATCTTCAAGCCGACCTCCTGCTTCGGATCGTGAAGGATCACTATCCGGCTTTGTCGCTCCGGTTCCCCGGCATAGGTGTCGATGCCTCGCCCGTGCCCGACGTCACCCGATTGTGCCACCGGGAGAATCCGCGTGGCTTCATCGGCCACCTGACGCGCCGCCCGAAGATGCTTCTCCAGCAAAAGCGAACTCAACCGCAAGCTGGCCCCTGCCGTGTCGTATCCGTGCGAGGCGTCGTCGGGCGGAAACTGGTCCGCCGGACTCGCGTTGATCTGAAACAGGTCCCGCACGGTCCGGTTGTACTCCGCCCGCGTCAGCTTCCGGACGATCGCCGGTCCGGGATCGGGGCGATCTGGATCCACCCAGAAAACCGCTTCGTCGATCCATCGGCGCAACCGGTTCCGCTCTTCCAAACTGGGTGCCGGTTTGTCCGCCGGCGGCATGCTGTGACTGCGCACATGGAGGTCGATCTTCTCCCAGAGTTCGTGGTCGTCAAGGAGGGCGGCATCGCTCCCGTAGGCGTAGAAATCCAAACCGCCCTCGTCCACCCCGTCCGAATGGCAGTCGAAGCAGTATTTGGCCAGAAGCGGTTCAGCCAACGAAAGATATCCCGCCTCCGCGTCCTTTCCGGCACCCGCCACGCCTTGAACGGCTCCAAACGCCAGCACGGCGGAAAAGAAAGCGGTCAGTTGAGGGGCTGAACTCGGCATCTCCATGGCTACGTCTCAAACGCAGACCCTGGAGGATGCCTTTCAGAAAACCAAACCCGGCCCGCCGGACAGACGCCATCCTCCTTTCCCGTTGCATCCAGCGTATGCAATCGCGAAGCTTGCCGGAATGTTCCGGATCATGACTCTCCGATACGCGGCCGCCAGCCTGGCGGTCCCGGCATTCCTGGCCGCCCAGGATCAACCCGCTCCGCCCGAAGCACCCGCCACTGTGCCGGCTGCGGTCCAGCGTGAAATCCTCAATCCCTTCTACCCCAAACCCGTCTGGCGGCTTTGGGCCGAAAACCCAGCCCCGCTCACCCTCACCATCAACGGCGAGCAGCGCACGTTCGCACCTCCGCCCGAAGAATCGCGTCGCTACCCCGTTTTCCCCGATGGTGGCAGAGTGACCGGTATGCCCCCGCTTCGCCTGCTGCAGGAGGACGGCGTGGATCCATCCGTCGCCGGCTTCTGGGACGACTGCTACATGAGCCTGGACAGCGGCCACAGCAACCTGCGCACTCCCAACAAACAATTCATCATCGGCCCCAAGGTGCCGACCGCCATGAGCGAGCAGCTGATCAAGCTCCGCCTGGCCATGGGCGCAAACTTCACAAGCCAGTCCTACGCCCGCCGGGGCCGGCACATCGTCGACGATCCCGGCAACGTGCTCAACACCGAGCGCTTCTTCTACTTCGCCAATTGCGTCCGGGCCTCGCCGGCGCACGCCTCCTACAAGGACAACGACCTCGACAAGGTCCACGACGATTACGACGGACTCTTCGCCCACTCCTTCCATTCGGTCGGCCAGTCCAGCAGCGAGATTCGTGCCCTGGAGAAAATGCTCATCGCCGGCGGCTGCCTGCCTCGCGACGTGAAAAACCTCCTAAAAAAGCACGGCGCCTACCCCGCCGCCCTGCTCGCCCTCTTCAAGGCCGCACTTCCTTTCACGGATGCCAATGGCCAACCCCTGCCCTTCGAGCACGAAATGCGGCACCGCCCGGCCTACAGCTCCTCCGGAAACGTCGGTCACCCCCACTGGTGTTCCGCCAACGTCCACTACCACGGCTACGATGAAGACCTTCACCTCGCGAACATGATCGAAATCGCCAGGAACCTCGATGCCGCACCGCCCATTGCCATCCTCCAGCTCGTCAGCCTCTCGGTGGAAAAAGACGGCGAGACGATCGTCGACGGCGTCACCCAGGACAAACGGGTGAAGAGTAACTCCCTCACCCAAGCGCGCGTCTGGGGAAACCCAGGCGAAACCCTGAAGCTCGTCGTCAATCTCGGCTCGAGCTACGACCTTCAGGGCCGCAAACTACAGATGTCCTGCCGTGCCCTCTACCCCAATCAGAAAAACATCGCCATCGAAGACGCCGGCGAAGGCAAGATCCTGATCACCGCCAAACACGACCCCAACCTGCCGAAAGGACGCATCCCGGTCATTTGCGTGGCGAGGAACGGTTCGGGCCTGCCCTCAAATCCCGTCTTCGTGAACTTCTACTGGAACGATCCCGACGAAAATCCCGATTTCTCGAACCTGAACCTCAATCGGCTTTCGAAGGAACAGCGTGAACAGTTCGAGGAGCGCATGAAGGAAACCGGCTGGAAACGCTACCCCGTCACCGTGAATCGCCGGCCCCTCGTGGATTTCGGCCTGCCAGGCGACGCCATTCGCTGCCGCCCGGGAGAAACCGTCACCCTTCCCTTGTCCGCCTCGGACCCGGAGGGATTCCCACTCGCCGTCTACCGATGGCCGGGTGAGCCCGGAGCCTTCCAGGACGGGGCTTTCGTCTACGACATCCCCTCCGATGCACCGCCCTCCATGGAAGCCGTTCACCTGGTCTTTTCCGATGGCACGGGTGGCTACACCGGCAGGCGTCTCGAATTCCTCATTTCGGATGAACCCGGGGAGCTGGCGCCGGGTTGGGATTTGACGACCCTGGAGAATCAACCCGCCCCTGCCGTTGTGACCGTTGATGACGAAGGCGCGATCACATTTCAGCCCGTCCCGCGAGCCCAAAGCCGCCGCCCTCAGGGGACTTTCCTCTACCGGCCCTTGGAACGCGACGGCGACATCGTTCTCGAGCAAACCGGGCCCGCCTCGGATTCGGATGTGACCCTCATGCTTCGCGGAGGCTTGGACGACCACTGGCGTTTCGTTGGCGCCGGCTCACGATCTGGGGAGTCCTCCGCCACTTACAAGACCGGGGAGTCCAGCTGGGGTGCCACCACGCGAAAACCCGGCACTGAAGCGGCTCAAAAACCGTTGTTCTACCGCCTGACGGTGCGAGAAAAGTGGAAAGCGGCTTTCGTCTCGCACGACGGCCAAACCTGGGAACAGCTCGGGAGTAAGAACTTGGAAATCGAAAACGCCCTCGCCGGGGTGGTTTATGAAGGCGGAGCGGCCTGGTCCGGCCGAATGACGTTCGAACCCGCCTCTCTCCCGGCCTTTCGCATCGATGGCGACCGGCGGGGGCAGCTCACCGCACCGCTGACCATCGAGGTGGATGTTCCGGAATCGATGTCTGCAGCGATCCTCCGCTACACCGTCGACGGGACCAATCCGACCCCCGAATCGCCGCGCTACGAAGACTCCATCTCCATCCCGACGGGCGGCACCCACGAAATCCGGGTGGGGCGGTTTTCACCTGGAGACGGCGCCGCTCCGGCAGAAACAGTGGTTACCGTCCTGGAAATCAAGGAGCCTGAACCAGACGACGAGAAGAAGTGAGCTTTCGCGAAGCCACCATACGGCATCCGACGGCCGCTCAGAACTGGATGTCGATATCGAACTGTGGCACGCCGTTCGGATTGATCCTCTGAGGGTTCTCGTCCTCGGCGGGCTCCGAGGGCTCGGACGCTTCAGCATCGCGGCCGGCTTCGTCCCCTTCCTCCGCGCTCGGGGACGAACCCCCGCTCGGTCTCGCCACTTCTTCCTCGACCGCGCGCGTCACCGTCCGCTCGAGCATGTCGATCGTGCCGAATCCATAGCCTGCATCGACCAATTCCACCTTCCCCTCCCGGTCGAGGACGACGAGGTGAGGCAGATTCTCGACGTTGTAGAGCCGCCCGGCTTCCTGAACCGGGTCCAGAACGATCTCGATGCCCTCCAGCCCACGCTGGTTCAGGAAATCGGTGATCACCGCCGGCTGATCCGCTTGATTGATCGCCACGACTTCAACCTGATCGGCCGGGAACGCCGCCATCCGGTCGAGAAGCTCGGGAAGAAGCTGCACCGAGGGACCGCTCCATGACGCCCAGAACACGAGCACCAGGACCTTCCCGCGTTCCTCCTCAAGAATGAAGGGCTCCTCCTCTCCCAACAGCGGGAGCTCGAAATTCGGTGCCTCCGCCCCTCGACGGAGGGAGTTCCCCGGCACCGGCGCCAAGTCCGGTTCGGGCGCACGCTCGAGTTGCCACCCAGCCAAAAGGCGGCTGGCCAGCGCCGGCTCTGGTTTGCCGTTGTCAATCGAATGGATGTCGTCAACGGGAATCCGGCATTCCCCAAGCAGCGGAGACACGCCGGTCACGAACTCCGGACCAAATGAATCGACTGCCAGGCTCAACCGGGCACCATTCCGCAGGATCAACCAATGCGTCGGCACCACCGATTCGTCGACCACGCCTTCGCCCGTGTTCTCATCCCCTTCGCCTCCGACGCCGCCGCTCGGAAGCTCGGCATCCTCCGGTGGACTCAACCACACCGCCGCGGCTGCCAAGTCCCGCTCAATCCGGTGCGTGAAAGTCGCGGAACGAATCTCAAAGCTGGTCTCGTCCGCCGCCAGAATCGTGCCCCGAAGGAAGTCGCCGTTGTATGCGAAGATCAACTGACGAGGAAAACGGAAACGGCGGAACCGCGGCAGCATCAAGGCCTGGCCTCGCGCGTCGCTGCCGATGACCGGAAACCAACAATACCCCGGGCTCCGGCCCGACTGCGCCTGGGAGAGCTGAATCGGTGGCACGTCCCGGCCGTAAAACTGCTCCGCTTCGATCACCACACCCAATCCCGCCCGCGGAGCTTCGTCGCTCAAGTCGACTTCGACGGCCTTCTTCCCATCCACGAACAACACCGTCTTCTCTCCATCCCAGGTGAATTTGATCCGGTTCCCGTCATTGCGAATCGGAAACTGCTGCTGGTTGACGAACTGACCCGGCATGTCCCCCTCGATCCCACATCGAAGCTGCTGACCAAAATGCGCCAGCAGAAAACTCGTGGAGGGCTTGCTCAGCTCGACGCCGTCACAGAACAGGCGCACCCGGTAGCCCCCGTAACCCTGGCGCCCGGCTTCCACCTTGAACTCGAAGCTGTCCCCAAACAACAGACTGGGATGCCCCCACTTCCCGCGCTCTCTCAGCGTCACCACCGTGTCGCCATTCCTCTTCTCCTTGGTCACTGCCCCCTCCCGTGTGGACAAATCCGTCCATCCGGCATCCCCAAATCCACGTCCTGTCGAGCGCGGCGGCTCGAACGTCACGGCTGAGAGACGTTCCGCCGGAAATCGCGTGGCACTGAAAAAATCGCTCGAGACCATCAGAACTTCGCCCTCGTCCTCCACCCCGTCCCAGCGACCGGGTGCGATTTCACCCGTGTCCAGGTGAAACAGAGCCGGAGCACCCTCCACCCTCGTTTCACGGCGCTCGGATCGCGTGATCGTCGCCCGGGCCGAAGCGTCCTTCAGCGCCACGACATTCGAGGCACCCACCGTCCGCCACTTCGGCTGCGTGCCCTCCGCGGGCTCCCAACGCCCCCTGAGACGCTGCTTCGCCGCCGTCAGAATCTCATCCTCACTCGCAGCACCCGCCGGTTCCGCTTCTCCAAACACGAGCGCCCGAAGCGAGGCCAGCGGCGCGTTCACCTCGGCATCGCTGAAGCTCGTGGAAAGCGACACCTCGCCGTCGACGATTCCGGCAAATTTCCCGAGCAACCTCGTTCCGTCTTCCAATTCCAAGGTCACGCGGCCTTTCCCGGCTCCGCTCAAACTTTCCAAATCGGGCCGCTCGCGGAACACCATGGCGTCGACCGAGGCCAACTCGACGGATTCTCCACCCTCCACCAGAAGCTGCTCGCCCTCGGTCCGCAGCGGTTGCCCGGACAGAATCTGTCCATCTCGAAGCTCCACGCGAATGCCATCCTCACGCCGCGTCCGGGTGCCTTGCTGAATGGGAAGTCCGCCGTCCCAACGCCGTATCCGCAGCAGAGCCAGTTCGAGATCCGCCCCCTGATTGGTCACGGTCAGCGTGCAGTCCCCGTCCGCCGGACCTTCCGCTGCCGGGAACTCGATGGTGTCCCCGGAACGCTCCACGTCCGAATCCGCTGCCGCCCAGCGCGCCAGGACCTTCCCGGAGAGACTGCAAACCATCCCTCGATCCGCCTTGCGATCCCAATACACCCGGAACGTCGCCTCCCGGTCGGTCTTGGACAGCGTCATCACCGCAGCGAAAGCGTTCCCCCGATGCACGACCACCTCGTCGTCCCAAGTCACCAACTCGAGTTCCGCCCCACCCGACTCCAATTCCAGCGTGAACTGGGGACGTTTTGAGGACTGAAGATGCACCTCGAACTCGACCTTGTCCGGCAAATCCACCTCCAGCGCCACGGGCTCGCGCCAGCTCACGCTCCGCAGTCCGCCTCCACCCACCGCGCGCCAGCGCCTCTCAGGGGGCACCGAATTCCCCGGATGTTCCCATCCCAAATCCCCAAAGGGCCCCGACCAGAGCAGTTCTCCTCCCTGGATTCGGTAAATCGCCTGCACTTCGTCCCGCCGGAGCTTCAAGGCCCCGTGCTGCGTGCTCTCGACCGACACCACCTCCTCATCCAGCCCGGTGACTTCCCCGAACAAGCGGCCCCCATCGACCAAATTCACCGTGAAAGCATCTGCCGGACGGGTGGCCTCGGCAGGCACGCTCACTTTCTCCAGGGCCTGAATGGCCAGCCGAAGTGGCTCATCGAAGAGCGCGGCGTCCCATACCAGATGGCCAGGCCCCGCTTCCAAAACTTCCCCGGCTAGGGAGTCCCCATTCTTCCAGAAGATCATCGGACCGTCTGCCCGGAGCACTCCGCTGAGTGCGACGCAGACAAGGGTGAGGAAAGCGACCCGCTTCCCGCTGAGGAGGTGCTGTTTGGCGATCATGTCTCGGCTCGTTCGGAGGCTCAGGCACCTGCGGGATCATCCTCGGGCGAGGACCCGTCACTTCCCTGCAGGCGCTCTTCCCGCAGGCGTCTCACGTAGTCCCACTGCCCCTGGAGACGGCGCCGGTAGGAATCGCGCCAGGAGGTTTGCTGTTTTTCCGTCAGAATCTCTTCGAAGGTCTCGTTCGAAATACCCTGGACCGGGAGCAGCGCGTTCCAGCCGTTGAAAAACCACGGATTGGCCGGCTGACTCACCCGCTTCTCGAGGTCGGGCCCATAATCTGCAATCACCTTGGTGATCTCGGGCAGCAATACCTCGCGCTGTTTTTCCGATAGAGAGAGCACTGAATCAAGCCGGGCCAGCGTGAACTGTGCCACCGCAGCCCTCTCCCACTTCTGCCGCTCATTTTGATATTCCGCCCAGGCCGCGCCGTTTTCCGAACTCAACACCTCCTCGATGGTGCGCGCCCAAAGATCCTCCGCTTCCTCGTCCTTCCGGCCCGCATGGGAATAGCCGAACGAATTGAACCGGTCCTGCAGGCTCCCCCGGTTCCGCCCGCGCTCCAGGACGTTTCGAATTGAGGATGCCAAATTTGTGGCGTTGTCCTGCAGCTGCGCCTCGGCCGCACCCTTTCCCGCCACCGACAGCAGTTGCCGCTCCCGCTCCGAAAGATCCCCGGCGCGGTCCATCGCCTCGATCTCCGAGAGATAGGGAATCACGGCAGCCTCCCGCCATTGCTCCATTCGACGAGAAATGAAAATCGCCAGAAACTGCTCCACTTGGTCCGGCGTGGCCTCCTCGACATTCACCTTCGCCAAATCCGTCTCTTTCGACAGGTCCATCCGGCGATTTCGCCCGGAGAACATCGCTTCCAGCACGTCCAGCCAAGCCTGTTGCTCGGGCAGCAGGATCTCGCTGAGCTGGTCGTCGATCTCCTTCCGTCCGAGCCCGCGGCAGACCGTGCTGAAGTTTAGGTAGAAGCTGTTCCTCTTGAGATACTGTCCGAGGGTCGTCTTGACCATTTCGTCGAATACCGGCCCCAAATCCTCCACCTGTTCGGGTGTAAAGTGCAGGTAGCGGTGCAGGGCCACCATCGCCCCGTTGCTCATCGCCGCGAGCTTCAGATCCTCTCGCGCCTGGGCCGCACGTTTCCATGCGTTCCGCTCCGAGGCGGTCAAAATCGTTTCCAACGCCTCCTTCCAGCTCTCACGCTCAAGCGGTTCCTGAACGGCGTTCGAATCCAAGCTGATGTATCCACGCCGCAACTGCTGCTCCCGGGCGTCCTCTTCCAAACCGTCCAAGTGCTGCCGCGCCCGTTTCCTCCACGATGCCATCACCTCCTCCACCACCGCCTCGGCCGCTTCCTCCAGCTCCTTCTTCTTCTCCGGCGTCAACTCGACGGATGAGAGAATCTCCTCCACCTCGTCGTTCACCGGCTTTTCATACCGGCCCCGGTAACGCTGCGCCGAAATCCGGACGATGTCGTTGACCAACTTCTCCTCCTCCTTGGCCTCCTCGGCCAGGTGGGCGGCCTCCGCTTCGTTCCACTGTTCCAGTTCCTCCTCGTCCAGAAGCTCCGCGATGGCGATCGTCCAGTCCTCGCCCTGCTCCGGCCTTTGCTTTTCCACCTCGTCGGGAAGCGAAATCCGGCCGTTGCGCTTCAAGAGCTGCGCCTTGAGCGATTCAGGCGACGCCGCAAACTGTTCCCTCGCCACTTCGGCCACGACTTTCCCTCGCTCTTCGATGATCGTTTCCACCCGTTCGGCCAAGGCATCCGCACGATCCGCGCTCAAAATGAGCACCCCCCGGATCCGCTCCGCCACGGGCGACAGCCGCTTGCGCATGTCGCCTTTGACATGGTCGACCGTGCGCTCAACGACGGCATCGACCTTCTCAGCCTCCTGGGCCGACTCCGCCTCCAAGCGCGCTTCCCACCCCTCCAACTGCTCGCCCGTCAGCGTCTCTTCCAACGTCCGGCGCCAGATTTCCGTCGCCTGCGGCCTCGCTTCGTCCGGCACCAAGACGTAGGCCCCGTCTCGCCGCGCCTGCCCGATCAAATTCCGGCAGCGCCGCTCGATCTTTGCCTCGCGGCTCGATCCGCGAAGCCGCTGACCGTAAACCCGCGCCAATCCCTCGAGCTCCGATGGAAAGGCCTGCTTCCACGCCGGCCGGCTCGCGGCCACGGCCTCCTCCACCGCTTCCCCAAGCTTCGCCTGCTGATCATCGTCCAAATCCAATTCACCCGCCGCGCGGTCGATTTCCCGCTCGAGCTCCGCCTTTTCAAACTCGTCGCGCCGCCCCGTCAATTGCTCCGTCACCTCGTCGAAAACCGGCTCCAATTCAGCGATCACTTCGTCGAGTGTCGCCTCGTCGTCCTCCTCCTGCGCGCCGCCTCGTTGACCCGCGGCATCCACCACCACGCCGTTCAACCGAAAAATCGCACCGCCAGCCGCGTCTCCTTCCACTTCGACTTGAACCTCGCCGCCGCCCTCAATGAGGATGTTGACCCCTTGACCCAGCGCGAAGGATCCCGACATCGCCCAGCCAATCGTCGCCAGGACCCATTTCCATTGATTTCGCCTCATTTTTCCACTCGTCTGCGGTGAATGCCTCAAAGCGGCATGGTCTCCCCCGGCCATCCTCCGCGCCCCCAACACGCTGGAATCCACCCCGGCCTGTCCACAAACTCCAACGCTTACACGTCAGAAGCCCCGCTTGTCAACGCTCGCAGCGCGCCACTGCTACTTACTCAACGGTTTCCGCCACCAGGCACCCGCGATGATACCGGCACCCCCCACGACGAACAGCGCCGGAAACCAGATCGAATAAATCGCAGCTTTGCTGTCCTTCTTCAAAACCGATCGCGCCGGATCCCGCGGGTCCACGTAGGCGGTCGCCTCACTCCCGGTCGGATAGCGCTCCGCCCAGGCCTTCGCCCGCGCCTCTTGCGCACTGCGAATCTCCACCCGTCGAATCTTGTCTGATTCCCGGCTCCTCCCGCCATACTCGAACGCGTAGACGACGACGGGCTGAAACGTCGGCTTGCTGTATTCGCTGAAGCGCCAGGTTTCGACCCCTGACGAAACAATGCGGCAGGGGACCGCCACCCAATCGTCCATCCCCCCGGCCTTCTTCCACGTCGCCCAAAGCCACCAGCAGAAAAAGCTCCCGCACACCATGAGCCCCAACCCCAAAAAAGAAGTCCAGACCCGACCGAGGATCGGTGACTGCGACTCACCCGGCCGGGATTCGTTGGTAATGCGCTCGCGCACGGTTAGAGTCTCCGCCATGAACCCAATTTCTCAGCAAATTTCCGAAGGCATGAAGGACGCCATGAAGGCGAAAGATAAAACCCGGCTCACTGTGCTCCGTTCGCTGAAGTCTGCCATCCAAACCGTCACCATCGAGAAATACGGCGCCGACGGCGAACTCGACGATGCCGAGGCCATCACCGTGGTCCGCAAAGCGATCAAGCAGCGCCAGGATTCCATCGCCAGCTTCGAGGAAGCGGGTCGCGACGAACTTGCCGCAAAGGAGAAGGAAGAAATGGCTTTCCTCGAGACCCTTTTGCCCGAACCGCTCACCGAGGACGAACTCGTCGCCCTCGTTGAACAAACCATAGCCGACACCGGCGCTTCCTCGCGGAAAGACATGGGCCAAGTCATGAAGCCCCTGCAGGAAAAGGTTGCCGGTCGAGCGGACGGAAAGACGCTTTCGAAGATGGTCTCCGAGCGCCTCGGCTGACGAGCCCATGACCGCTGCCATCGTCGTCGCAGCCGGTTCGAGCCGGAGAATGGGTTTCGACAAGCTCACCGCCGATCTCGCCGGCCGCCCCGTGCTGGTTCACAGCGTGGAGGCTTTCCTCTCGCACCCCGAGATCGACCACGTCGTCGTCGTGGCCCCAGCAGACGAACCGGACCGCTTTGCAGAATGGTTTCCCCGAGCTCAAACCATCCCGGGCGGAGCGCAGCGCCATCTCTCCGTGTGGCAGGGCCTCCAGACCCTACCCGCCGACTGCCAATGGGTGGCCATCCACGACGGCGCGCGTCCGCTCATCTCCGCCGACGCCATCTCGGCTTGTCTCGCCGCGGCTCACCAGCACGGCGCAGCGGCCTGCGCGCACCGAATCACCGAAACGGTGAAGCGCGCGGACGCATCGGGTCGCGTCTCACAAAGCGTCAGCAGGGAGAACCTCTGGGCGATGGAAACGCCACAGACCTTTTCGCGTCGCTTGATCGTGCGGGCCTACGAACACGTCCGGGCCTCCGGAAACGCCGTGACGGATGAAGTTTCCGCAGTTGAAGCGCTCGGCGAGGACGTCTATCTCGTAGACAGTTCGGGCCCCAATCCAAAAATCACATTTCCGTCCGACCTGGAGTGGGTGCGCCGGCTGCTGATTTCTCCGCCATGAACGCGAACTATCGAACCACGCGCCTCTCGAACGGCATCGTCCTAGCGACGGCCGAGATGCCCTACATGCAAAGCGTGGCCTGCGGCGTCTGGTGCACGGCCGGAAGCCGCCATGAAACGCCCGCGCTAAACGGAATCGCCCACCTCGTCGAACACCTCCTTTTCAAGGGCACGCCCTCTCGCGATTCCTTCGACATCAGCCGTGAGGTGGAATCCCTCGGCGCCTCCCTCGACGCCTTCACCACGGAGGACCACACCTGCTTCTCCGTCCGCGGGCCCGCCGAGACGTTCGCACGGTTGGCCGTCGTCTTGGCCGATCTCTACCAGCATCCCACCATCGACCCAGCCGAACTGGAACGGGAACGGGAAGTCGTTCTCGAGGAAATCGCGATGTATCGAGATAACCCGGCCCAGCACGTGGAGGACCTCCTCGGCCTCGCCGCCTGGCCAAATCATCCTCTCGGCATGCCGATCACCGGTTCCGAAGATTCCGTTGCCCAGATCTCCCGCGGCGACGTCTTCGCTTTCCACCAAGGTTTTTACACCGGCTCCAACACCTTCGTCACCGTCGCCGGGGCCATCCGCCACGAGGAGGCCGTCGACACCCTCGCGCCCCTCTTTGCCGATTTGCCAGCCGGCGAGCCCGCCGATTTCCTGCCCATCCCCACCCTCATGCGCTTTAACGGCCCCCGGCGGGTCGAGGAATTGCGAGGGATCGAGCAGTCCCACCTCTGCATCGGTTTTCACTCCGCCAGCCGTCACGACGCCATGCGCTTTCCCCTCCGGTTGCTCAGCGTCCTGCTCGGTGAAAACATGAGCAGCCGCCTCTTCCAGGTCCTCCGGGAAGAACAGGGTCTCTGCTACAGCATCTCCAGTGACGTCCTCGCGCTCGAAGAGACCGGCCTACTCAGCATCTACGCCGGTTTGGACAGCGAGGAAGTGCCGCGCGCCCTCGAACTCGTCGAACGCTGCTTGCGCGACTTCACCGAGCAAACCGTCACCCCGGAAGCCCTGCGCGATGCCCAAACCTACGCCATTGGACAGAGCCGCCTGGCCCTCGAATCCGTCGCCCAGCAGATGCTCTGGTGCGGCGAATGCCTCCTGGCCCACCAGCGCATCGTCGAACCTGCCGAAACCGTCGCCGCTCTGGAGGCAGTCCGCCCCGAAGAAGTCCGGGAAGCTGCCCAGGCCGTCTTCCACCAGGATCACGCCGCGCTCGCCTACATCGGCTCTGAAATCCCCGAGTTTGCGCTCGACGGTTTCCTCGCCTAGTTGCTTCCCCCTTTGCCCGGCACCAAATCGACGTGACTGGGCAGGTTCCACGTCATGAACATCATCGTCGAACGTCTTCCCGATTGCCGCGCCACCTTGCGCGTCGAGGTCTCCCCTTCCGAGGTCCAGGGCGAACGAACAAAGGTCACCGCCCTCTTCGCCGGGCAGGCTCGAATCCCGGGATTCCGTCCAGGCAAAGCGCCCCGGCAGGTCATTGAAAAACGTTTCCAGAAACAAATCGACGACGAGGTCCGCGAGCGGCTCGTCCAGCGCGGTTTTCAGGAGGGCATGAAAAAGGAGTCCCTCGAAATCCTTCGCATCACGAAATTGGACGACGAGGGATTCCGCATCGACGACAGCTTCTCCTTCACGGCCGACATTCAAACGGCACCCGAATTCAACCTCCCGGACTACGACGGCATCTCGGTCACCGTGCCGGAGGTCATGGTTTCGGACGAGGAAGTCCAGGAGCGAATGGAAGCACTTCGTCAGCGTTTGGCCGAATACGACGACGTAACGGACAGGCCGCTCGAGACCGAGGACTTCGCCGTCCTGGATTTCGACACCCAATGGAAGGGCCAACCCTTGGCCGAAGCCAAACCCGAGCTCAGCTGGCTGGCACATGCCGAGGGTCAGTGGATGAGGATCGCCGGCGAAAGCTTCGTCCCCGGATTCTGCGAAAAGCTCACCGGCATGATTTCCGGCGATGAGCGCGAATTCGACCTGGAGCTCGACAAGGAGTTCCCCGAGGAAGAAATGCAGGGGGAAACCATCCAGTTCCGCGTGCGCCTACAGGCCATCAAGACGAAGCGGCTGCCCGAATGGTCCGACGAACTCGCGGGACGAGTGGAGAAGGGCATGGATCTGGAAACCCTTCGCGAGCGGATTGCCGAGTCCATCGAGTCAGAGCAGGACCGGCAGCGAGAGGAGGAAATGACCACTCAGATCCTCGAGTATTTCGACAACCGCTTGGACTTCGAGCTCCCCGAGTCCATCCTCAATGAGGAAACCCAGCGGCAGGTCAACGAACTCGTTTACCGCGGCCAAATGCACGGCCTCACCGACGAACAGATTTCCGAACAGCAGGACGCCATCATCCAACACGCTGCCACCCAGGCGCAGGTCAGCGTGAAAACCAGCTTCATCCTTCGCCAAATCGCCGAAAAAGAGAACATCGAAGCCAGCGAGAAGGAAATCCTGGCCTACTGCAGTCACTTGGCCGAGTCGAACCAGATGCCGCTGAAGAAATACCTCAGCCACGTCAAAAAACAGGGCGCCATCGGCTCCATCTCTAGCCGGATCGTCCGGGCAAAGACGCTTGATTTCCTACGCGAAAATGCTAACATCATCGAAATAAGCCGGGACGAGTTCGCCGAGCGGCAAAAGGCCGATCGTAAGGAGCCGGCCGAATAGGGCGTCCGCCCGTTTTCACCGGACGTCCCCCCCGGAACAAACTCTAACCCTTTCCACCCATGTCCCTTACCAACGAAATCCTCGAGCACAGCCCGCTCCTCCCAACCTATCTCCAGAATCGCGTCGACTCCGTCCAGAACATCGGCGTTTACGAAAAGGAGGGCGGCGCGCTCGTCCACTTCGACATCTTTTCCCGGTTGATGAAGGACCGGATCATTTTCGTCGGAACGCCCGTGAGCGACGACCTGGCCAATTACCTCATCGCCCAGATGCTCTACCTGCAGATGCAGGATCCCAAAAAGGACATCAACATCTACATCAACTCCCCCGGAGGTTCCGTGACCGCCGGTCTGGCGATCTACGACACCATGCAGTTCGTGACGTGCGACGTGAACACTTACTGCATGGGCATGGCCGCCAGCATGGGCGCCGTCCTCCTCTGCGCCGGCACCCCTGGGAAACGCTTCGCCCTGCCCAATTCTCACATCATGATCCACCAGGTCTCGGGTGGCGCCCAGGGAACCGCTAGCGACGTCGAGCGGACGGTGGAATTCATGTATGGACTGAAACGGCGGCTCAACAAGATCATCTCCAGTCACACCGGCAAGCCGATCGAACAGGTCGAACTCGACGCCGATCGCGATTACTACATGTCCGCCGAAGAAGCGAAGGCTTACGGATTGGTCGATAAAGTCTTCGACCGCGCAAAAGAGCCAGAGAAAAAAAGCTGAGGCGGAAATCCCGATTCACGGGTAAACTTCCATCCGTAGATCTACCTCCCCACGGGGCGGATTCCGTCAGCGGCCTTCCCCGGATGGCCCGATGGATGACCAGTCCGGTCCGTTTCCGCTTCACCTCGAATCACCGTAACGCAGCAAACGATTACCCATGGCGCGCGCTTCCAATCTGACCATGTGCTCCTTCTGCGGAAAGAGCCACGCCGAAGTCAAAAAGCTCATCGCTGGCCCAGGGGTCTACATCTGTGACAGCTGCATCAACGTTTGTAAGGGGATTCTCGACAAAGAACTGAACGACGGCGCCGCTGACCTCGCTTCCGACCTTCGGGTCCCCAAACCCCTCGACATCTACGACCAGCTCAACCAGCACGTCATCGGACAAGACCTCGCCAAAAAGGTCCTCTCCGTCGCTGTCCACAATCATTACAAGCGCATCAACCAACACGCCGTCGGTGGAGCCTTGGGGGACGTCGAAATCGAAAAAAGCAACATCCTCCTCATCGGCCCCACCGGTTCCGGCAAAACGCTCCTCGCCAAAACGCTCGCCCGTTCCCTGAACGTCCCCTTTTGCATCGCTGACGCCACGACGCTCACCGAAGCCGGCTACGTGGGTGAAGACGTGGAAAACATCATCCTCCGTCTCCTGCAGGCGGCTGACTACGACGTCAAACGGGCAGAATTGGGCATCGTTTACATCGACGAGATCGACAAGATCGGCCGCAAAACCGAGAACGTCAGCATCACCCGGGATGTCTCCGGAGAGGGCGTTCAACAGGCCCTTCTCAAAATCCTCGAGGGCACGCTCTGCAACGTCCCCCCTCAGGGTGGCCGGAAGCATCCGCAGCAGGAATACATCCAGGTCAACACCGAGCGGATCTTGTTCATTTGTGGCGGTGCCTTTGTCGGAATGGAGGAAATCGTCGGACGGCGCCTGGGCCGGAAAATCCTCGGTTTCAGCCCCGATGATCCCCAACCTCACTCCGAGGAAATCGATACGCAGGACCTCAACCTGGCCACCCAGGAAGATCTCTTGAGCTTCGGCTTGATCCCGGAGTTCATCGGCCGGCTTCCCATCCTCGCCGCACTCCAACCCCTGGAACGCGCCGACTTGGTTCGCATCCTTCAGGAGCCCAAGAATGCGATGATCAAGCAATACCGGAAACTCCTCGCCATGGACGATCTGGACCTGCACGTCACCCCGGACGGCCTCGAGGCCTTGGCCGAAGCCGCTCTAAAGCAAGGCACCGGCGCCCGCGCGCTCCGCTCGATCTTCGAAAAACTCATGCTAGAGGTCATGTTCGAGGCTCCGAGCAGCGATGACGTCACGGGTATCACCTTGGATCGGGACGTCGTCGAAGGCCGCCGTTCTCCCATTCTCCACCGGGAAGCCACCAACAAGGACGCCGCCTGACCACCTCGTTCTCTGACATTTCGCGAAAACGAATCTTGCACTTCGCGGGTTCAACCAGGAGAAAAGAAGCATGAGCGACACATCGACGCCTGATTTCCCCGCCCTCGGCTTTGCCAAAGAGCTGAGCGAAGAGGAGCGGAAGGACCTTGGCTCCATCGGAGACTTCGTGGTGGCCGAAACCGGCCAGACCATCATTGAGGAAGGAAACCCCCAGGAATCCCTGTTCCTGGTCATCTCGGGAACGGTTCATGTTCAAACCAACGCCGGCGGCCGGAACATCCTTCTGTCCAGCCTTCGCGCCGGCGACACCATCGGCGAGATGAACATGTTCGATCCCGGAGTCGCTAGCGCCACCGTCGTGGCAAACGACTTCTCGGTCCTCTTCAGCATCACTCGTGAGAAACTGGAGGATTTCATGAAGACCCATCCCCAGGCCACCGCGCGCATGCTCATCAGCATCTCGACGCTTCTCAGCAAACGCCTGCGTCAAACCAACGAGAAAGTAGCCGTCTCCCAGCAGGTCATGCATTGACCGGCCTGCCTGGCCGTCCTGTCGCGACCCGTCCTCTAACCCTCCGCCCATGCTTTTGGAATCCGGTATCCTCGGTGCTGACCAACCGTGGTGGGTCGTTTACTTTGCCTTCCTGATCGGTCACGCCATCGCGGATTATCCGTTGCAGGGCGAGTTCCTCGCCACCGCTAAGAACCATCGCCTTCCCCCAGAACAAACCCCCCGAGGGTTCGAAAATACCCGGGGCCTTTGGTTCCACTGCCTGACCGCGCACGCCCTCATCCATGCCGGATTCGTCTGGGCCATCTCAGGTCTGTTCGTCCTGGGACTCGTCGAATTCGTCCTCCACTGGGTCGTCGACTTCAGCAAATCAGCCGGCCTCACGAACTTCCACGTCGATCAGTTCCTTCATATCGCCGCCAAGGGGGCTTATGTGGCGGCCATCTACTACCAGATCGTGTAGCCGGTCCCGGAGTTCCCTTCCCCTCGCATACAAAGGCGCCTTGTCATTCCCGGCGGATCGGCGGATACTGCGCGTCCATGAAGGTTCGGATCCACCCCTCCCTCCTGCCCGCCGCGGCGGCCATTTCCCTTCTTCTTTCGCCCGCTCCGTTACTCGGCCAGGCCGGGTCCAATGAAGGGGACGAAGATTTTGGCTTCGCTCAAATCGAGATGCTCACCACCGTGATGGAAGTCATCCGGGAGCAGTATCACGACAAGGATCAGGTGAGCTATCAGAAGCTCATGAACAGCGCCCTCGAGGGAATGCTGGCCAACCTCGATCCACACTGCCAGTTCATGTCGAAGGAGGTGCTCGAAAACATGCAGCGCCAAACCGGCGGCACCTACGAGGGCGTCGGCATCACGGTCGCCATGCGGAATGAGCGCGTGACCATCGTTGCGGTCCGCGAGGATGGCCCGGCCGCCCGGGCGGGTGCGCTTCCAGGGGATCAAATCGTCAAAATCAACGAGCAAACGGCCGACGACCTGGGGCTCGCCAAGGCCATGCAGCTCATGCGTGGCAAACCCGGTCAACCCCTCTCCCTCACCGTCCGCAGACCTTCCAATGGCGACGTCCTTGAACTCGAAATGGTTCGTGAGGTCATCCGTGAATCCACCATCGTCGATGTCACGATGCTGAAGCCGCGCTATGCCGGGGACCGGAAAATCGGCTACGCGCGCATGACCCAGTTCGGCCGGGCCACCGTGCCGGACCTGATCGATGCCCTCGATCGCTTGGAGCAAAAGGGGATGGAGGCTTTCATCCTGGATTTGCGCAACAACCCCGGCGGCCTCCTCACCAGCGCCGTCAATACCTGCGCCGAATTCCTCCCCCCCGAAACCCTCGTCCTCACGACCGAAGGCCGCGATCCCTCGAACACCGACACCTACTCCACGCCCTCCCGCAAACAGCGCACCCGCGAGTATCCCCTCGCCATCCTCGTCAATCACGGCAGCGCCAGCGGCTCCGAAGTGGTCGCCGGCGCCCTCCAAGACCTGAAACGGGCCATCATCGTCGGCACCAAGACCTTCGGCAAAGGCTCCGTTCAATCTATCTTCCCCGTTCCGCTGGGCGATGGCAGTGCCCTCCGTCTCACCACGGCTCGCTACTACACCCCGAGCAAACGCACGATCCACGAGAACGGCATCGAACCGAACATTGTCTCCGTCCTGACTCCCGAGGATGAAGCCAAACTCATGAAGTGGTTCCGTCGCGAAACGCTCGAACCGTCCGAGCGAAAGAAGCTCGATGAGTGGACCGACCGCCAACTCGCCCGCGCGACCGATGCCCTCAAAGGCGCCCTCATCTACCGGGAAATCACGGGCGAAAGCGCTCCAGCACCCGAAAACCCGTCCGATTCCGCACCGGACTCAGAAACCACCGCTGCGCCCCAGACCGAGAATACCGGCGCCCCTGGGGAGGCCGAGCCCGTTCCCGTTGAGACGGACTGATTGATCTTCGCCGTCGCCCTCCCACACCCTCCATGGCCGGCTCGACCACTCGCGTTCTCGCGATCGAGACGTCGTGCGACGAGACCGCTGTGGCCATTCTGAACGGTCGCGCCGTCTCAGCCAGCCTCATCGCCTCCCAGATCGACCTCCACCGCCCCTACGGCGGCGTGGTTCCTGAACTGGCTTCGCGGAATCACAACACCGCCCTCCCTCCTCTGATCGAGAAGGCGATGGCAGACGCAGGCGATCTTGAACTCGGACAAATCGATGCCTTTTGTGCCACGTCAGGTCCCGGTCTCGCCAGTTCCCTGCTCATCGGCAACACGTTCGCCAAAACCTTGGCCGTGGCTTCGAATCGACCGTTCTTCGGCGTCAATCACCTGGAGGGCCACCTGCTCTCTCCGTTTCTCGGCTCGCCTCTGGAGAAGGTCCCGCATCACGTCGGTCTCGTGGTGAGCGGTGGACACACCCTCTTGGTCGAGGTCTTTGGCTTTGGCCAGTATCGCCTTCTGGGCACGACCCGGGATGACGCTGCGGGAGAAGCCTTCGACAAAGGCGCCAAAATGCTGGGGCTTCCCTACCCCGGAGGCCCGGAAATCGACCAACTGGCCGTTCGCGGCGACCCCACGGCTTTCGATTTCCCCCGCAGCATGCTCGGACACCGCAGTCTCGACTTCAGCTTCAGTGGCCTGAAAACCTCGCTGCTCTACCAGCTCGAGAAAATGAGTCCGGAGGAGCGGCAGACCGTACTGCCCAACCTCTGCGCCTCTTTCCAGGCGGCCATTGTCGAGGTGCTGACCACCAAGGCCGTCGAAGCCTGCCGCGAAACCCAAAACGCGCACCTGGCGGTCAGCGGTGGTGTCAGTTGCAATTCGGCCCTGCGCTCCGCCTTGAAGACCGCATGCGCCAAAGCGGGTATTGCTCTTCACCTCACCCCGCCCGCGTGGACCACCGACAACGCCGCGATGATCGGCTTCGTTGGCGCACTCGCTCTCGAGGAAGGACGGGATCCCTCTGCACTGGAGGAAGACA
The DNA here is from genome assembly GCA_964500945.1 of uncultured Verrucomicrobiales bacterium. Lineage (GTDB taxonomy): Bacteria > Verrucomicrobiota > Verrucomicrobiia > Verrucomicrobiales > DEV007 > CAZCRA01. The sequence continues at coordinate 26,765 of CAZCRA010000029.1, forward strand.
TCGATCCGAACCTACCCCTGGCAGGCCTGAAACCCGCCTGAAAAGGGAAATTCCCCAGGGAAACTCGAACGAGAGGGGAACGAACGGCGTAAAATTTGCTTAATTTTTATTAATATTGTAGTTTATCGATATAATTCCCGCCCCGCCAATCGAGCGCCTGATGTCCGACGTCCAAGATCCCCTGCTTCGCGCCCTCCGCTTCCTCGGACAGTTCCACGGTCTCCCGCTGAACCTTCGAGGTGCCGTCCAGGGGCTCCCCATCGACGGCGACCAGCTCACCCCCAGACTCTTCGTTCGCGCGGCACGGCGCGCAGGCCTCGAAGCCCGGATCGTCGAACGCCGGATCGAGGACCTCTCCGACGCCACCTGTCCCGCCGTGCTCCTTCTGAACTCGAACGAAGTGGCGATCATGCTCGGCCGGACTCCCGAAGGCGATATCGAGTGGCTGAACCTGGACGAGCCGGAAACGCGCTCGGCGGTATCGCCGGAGGAAGCGAAGGCTCGTCACACCGGCTTTGCGATCCTCGTCAGGCCGGCACCGAAATTTGAGGAGCGCTCCCGGTTTGAAGCGCGGACGCTGTCCGATAACTGGTTCTGGGGCACCCTGTTGCGATTCAAAGGCTTTTACGGCCGGGTCATCGTGGCGACCGTGATGATCAATGTCCTGGCCCTGACCTCCTCTCTGTTCGTGATGAACGTCTACGACCGGGTGGTCCCGAACCAGGCCACGGATACCCTCTGGGTACTCGCTGCCGGCGCGCTCGGCGCCTACGTTTTCGAATTCATACTGAAGAGCCTGCGGACCTTCTTCGTCGATCGCGCGGGTCATCGCATCGACTTGATCCTCGGCAGCGAACTTTTCGCCCGCGTCCTCGGGATGCGGTTCGGTGCCCGGCCCGAGTCCGCCGGGGCCCTCGCCGGCCAGGCCCGATCCTACGAAGCCCTGCGTGAATTCTTTGCCAGCGCCACGGTCGCGGCCTTCGTCGACCTCCCCTTTGTCTTCGTCTTCGCTTTCATCATCTATCTTCTCGGCGGCATCACGGCTCTGCCCCTGGTGATCGGTGCCTTGGCGGCCATCGCGACCGGCCTTTGGATGCAAATCCCGATCGGACGCGCTGTCGCCGCCAGCTATCAGGCCGGCAATCAGCGGCAGGCTCTCTTCGTCGAAGGCCTTCAGGCCCTGGAAACCGTGAAGGCTACGCGCACCGAATCGCAGCTCCAGGCGCGCATGGAACAGTGTGTCCACGTCTCCGCCAAAGCCGAGGGACGTTCCCGGGCTCTCTCGCAACTTGCGCTGAATCTCACCGCCTTCTTCCAGCACCTCGTCTCCACCGCCATCGTCATCGTCGCCTATTTCCAGGTGAAAGAGGGCCTGATGAGCATGGGCGCCATGATCGCTTGCGTGATCCTCGCCGGGCGCGCCATGGCTCCGCTGGGCCTGGTGGCTTCCCTCCTGACTCGCCTCCAGCAGTCGTTTCGCGCCCTCGAGGGCCTGAACGAACTCATGCGCGCCCCCCTCGAGCGGGATGATCGCGGCGCGGGCTACGTCGGCTTGACGCGTTTCGAGCCCAGCATCGAGTTCGACCGTGTCACCCTTTCCTTTGGCGCTGAAAGCCGCCCCGTCCTCGAGAACGTCTCATTCACCGTCGCCCCTGCCGAGCGCGTTGCGATCCTGGGACGCATCGGAAGCGGAAAGAGCAGCCTCCTCCGTCTTTTGCTGGGACTCTACCCGTGCAGCGGCGGCACCATCTACGCCAGCGGCATCGCCCTGCAGCAAATCGATCCGGCGGAGTGGCGGCGGCAGATCGGTTACGTCTCCCAGGACCCCTCCCTCCTCTACGGCACGATCCGGTCCAACTTGACCAGCGGTTGCCCGGGCGTCGATGAGCAGGCGTTGTGGCAGGCGATCGCCAGAGCCGGACTCGATTCGTTCATCCGTTCCCTGCCCCGGGGTCTCGACCAGCCGGTCGCCGAAGGCGGACGCTCCCTCTCGGGCGGTCAGCGCCAGGCCCTCTGCCTCGCCCGGGCCCTCATCGAGGAACCTCCTCTCCTTATTCTGGACGAACCCACCAGCGCCATGGATCAGGCGACCGAACGCCACGTGCTGAGCACCCTCGATGAATACCTTGCCGCCAAACCGGATCGCACCCTCCTCCTGGCAACCCACAAGCGATCGACACTTGCCCTCGCTCAGCGAGTCCTTGTCTTGGAGAACGGTCGGATCGTCGCCGACGGCCCCAAGGAGTTCGTCGTCCGTGGCTCGTCTTCCACCGCCGGCAAAACCCCCGGGCGCCGCACGCCCGGCGATCCCAGTGAAGTCGCCCTCCCCTCCCCAGGGTCGCCTTCTTCTCTTTGACTCGCCGAATCATGCCCTCAAATGCCAAGTCTCCCACCGTTCGCCAAGACGAACTCGATTTCGTTCACGACGCCAGAACGGCCGTCATGGGTGATCGCGTCGCCGGTGCCAACCTCCTTCTCTGGTCAATCACCACCGGCCTGATCGCCCTCGTCGTCTGGGCCTCCCGCGCAGAACTCGAGGAAGTCACCAAAGGCAGCGGAAAGGTCATTCCGTCCTCCTCTCTCCAAACCATCCAGAATCTCGAGGGTGGTATCCTCTCGGAAATCCGTGTCCGGGAAGGCCTGCGTGTGGCCAAAGGCGATGTCCTCGTCCGCATCGACGATACCCTGACGCAGTCCTCCTTTCGCGAAGACCTCGCCCGCCAGGAAGCGCTGATGGCCAGCTACGCGCGCCTTCAGGCCGAGGCCGAAGATGCTCCGGAGCCCGCTTTCCCAGATGACCTCACCCGCAAACGCCCGGATCTCATCGAACGCGAACGCCGGCTTTTCCAGGAACGCACGAAAGACCTCTCCGGCCAGCGCACCGCCCTCTCCGAAAGCCTGCGCCTCGCGCGCCAGGAACTCGACCTCACCATCCCCCTCGTCGAACGCGAGGTCATGCCGAAAGTCGATCAGATCCGCCTCGAACGCCAGGTCGTCGAACTGGAGGGCGAACTCAACAAGCTCACCACCGGCTTTCGCCGGGAAGCTTGGGAACAGGCCAACAAGGCGCTCGCTGAAATCGAGCAGCTCGAAGAGAAACTCAGCGGCGGTGAGGACCGCGTTCAACGCACGATCGTTCGCTCACCTACCTCCGGAACCGTCAATCACCTTCACATCAAAACCATCGGCGGCGTCATCCAACCCGGGGAAGCCATCGTCGATATCGTCCCTGACGATGACACCCTTCTCGTGGAAGCCAAAATTCGCCCCTCCGACATCGCCTTCATTCGCCCCGATCAAGAGGCTACCGTCAAATTCACCGCCTACGATTTCGCCCTCTACGGAGGCTTGAAAGGGCGGGTCGAACACATCAGCGCCGACACGATTCAAGACGAGATCGATCAGGAGCACTACTACATCGTCAAGGTCCGGAACCGAGCTGGAAAACTCGTCAAAGATGGAGAAGAACTTCCCATTATCCCGGGAATGATTGCGGAAGTCGATGTCCTCACCGGTAAACGAACCGTTCTTCAATACCTGCTCAAACCCTTCCACCGCATGCGGCACAACGCCTTGCGCGAGCGTTGAGCCCCAGCACGCCTCACTCACTCACCGCCACGACCCGGCGTCCGCGTGCTGACTCGCCCTTTGCCCCAGCCAAACGAACGTCCCCGGGGCTCCCGCGGCGACTCCGATTGATGCGGATCCGGCAGGAGTTTCCCCAACCACCCGCGATTCTGCTGCTCCGGCTCGTCCACGGCCCAACCCTCGTGGGGTTCGTCCTGGAAGTGATGCATCGAATCGCTGTCCGCGGCCTCCGGATGATGCGGGTGGGGGATCAAATCCTCCGCGTGAACTTCCGTGATCACGCGCTTGGGCGACAACTCCCCATCCAACTCCTCCCAGACACCTTCGCCCATCACCTGCTCCACCAATTGACCTTGCACCCCCAACACACGAAACGCGCCGGTATTCAGGTTGAACTCGGCGTCGATCAACCGCTTCCGCGCATCGTAATAGCGATTCCAGACATCCAGAATATCGAGTAGATCCTGTTTGCCGACCTTGAATTGCTCCTCGTAATCTCCAGCCACTCGCGATAGCAACTCAGTTTGCTCCCGAAGCGATGCCACTGCCGCCTGATCGCCCGCCCGTTCCCGCCACAGGAGCGTCAGCTGGTAGTTGCGCTCCAGGTCCGCGGCCCTCAAAAGCTCATGCGCCCGGATCACCTGCCAGCCTTCCCTCTGCTCCGTCGCTGATTGAATCCCACCGCGGAACAGATCCCACTGCATCGTGAGAATCGCCCGGGCCTCGTCGTCGGCACCGTCCACCCCCTGAACGTCTTCTCCACGGCTCACCCCGGTATCCAAATAAACTTTCGGTAGTCGATCACGCCGGACGCCCGCGTACTTGTCCTCCGCCGCCAGAAGGGCTCGCTGAGCCGAGAGGTAATCCCAGTTCTGGGACAGATCCACTTCCCCCCGGTCCGCCGGCACCATCGGAACCCGTGGCATCACCATGTTTCCCGGCGCCCGCCCCACCAATCGCTGGAATCGGTCGTGCGCTCGCTGTTGGGCCAACTCCTGGGCGACCAGATAGTCCCGCGCCGACAAGCGACGATCGTCCACGAGACTCACGTCCGCCCTCGTCCCGCCGACGCCCACCCGGTCCTCCACTTGCCGGCGGATCCGATCGTGGACGGCGATGTTGCGCTTCGCTTCGGCGATTTGAAGATCGGTCCGAAGCACCTCGAGATAGACCTCCGCCAAATCCACCACACGACGCTCCACCATGCTCCGTTCCAGGTAGAGCTGCATCCCGTGCACGTGTCGCGCCGAGCGGGCCTGGTAAACCCCCGCCCCGGCATCGAAGACCAACTGTCTCAGCGAAATGCCAATCTGACGGCTGAACAACGTTTCCTCCGCACCCGTCGCCCTGCCGTCCAAACTACGATCTCGATTGACTGCTCCACCCCTCCCCTCGACCGACACCTGCGGAAGCAAGGCGCCCCGGGCAATCTTGAAATCCGCGTCGGTGCTGTGCGTATCCGCGTGCGCGGCCAGAAGCTCGGGTTCGTGTGCCATCATCAACCGGATGGCCTCCTCCATCGTTTGCCCCACGGCAAAAGCCGGCAGCGCGGTCAGCACCGCAAGCGTCGGGATCAGTCCCAACTGACGAGATAGGATGGTGTGCATGGATGTGTTCAAATCGAAAGGCCGACGAACACTCGGAGAAAATGATAATAAGTCAACCTTAAACATCTACTGGTCCGAAGCACAAAAAACGGCGGCCTCCCGGCCGCCGCCTTTTTCCCTTTCGAAAACCGTGAGAGTCACGCTGCCATGGCCGCACTGGCTGCCGCCGCATCGTCCTCCACCGAAGGCATCGGAACCACCGCCGCCACCTCGTCGCCTTGTCCTTCGGCTGGTGCCGGCTCGGGGACTTCGACTGTCACCACGGGCTCTTCCCCATCCAAGTTCAGCAACTCCCCATTTTCCGTGATGACCTCCAACCCCCCGCCAGGGTCGGTCTCTTCCAATTCGACGATTTCCGAGTAGTCGAACGCCGCATCTGCCGCTGCCGCCGTTCTCCCGTCGCTGAAGACCACCGTCGACTGCCCTGACACCTTCACGTCACCGCTGGCCGTCCAGTAGCTCACGCCGTCACTCACCAGACCGATGCTTTCGACGCCCGCTTCGCTCAGCGTGCGCCACTCGCCCTCGCCGACTTCACCGTCTCCGTCCGCATCCTGCCATAGGGCGAAACGGTCAAACTCGGCGTCGTTCGCGGTGAGAAGTTCGTCTCCGTCCGTATCAAATCCTTCGCGTAAGCCATCGAGGTCCGTCGCGCCCGGCTTCGAACTGTAGTCCGCAAACGCCACCTCCTCCCGACCGCTGAGATCCCCACTTCCATCCGCGTCATAGACGAGAACGGCATCGTCTTCCCCCGCCCAGGCCACGCGCTCGGCGACGCCGTCCCCATCCGCATCAAACGTCACCCCTTCTCCGACTTCATCGAACTCAACCCCATCCCCATCCAAATCGATCACCACCGGAGGCAAGGTCGATGCTGCAAGGGCAATCGATTCAATGAGGTTCTGCATGTCGGTGGCATCGATGCTGGCATAGCTGTTCGCTGTCAAGATGAGAGGATCACCGTTGGAATCGAGCGACGCCGCTGAGGTCAGCTTCGCCAGGGCCGTCGCATCTTGTTGAGCCTCCTGAATGGCCACCATGATGACGGTGATCCCAGCGGCTTTCGCAGCTGCAGCATCGGCAAGGAGACTGCTGTCGTTATTAATCTGCGATGGCATGGCATCGGTCAGGATGACCAAGACCTGCGGCACTCCCGCACGCGCGCCATTTGCCGGATTCGTGATCAAACTCGCACCATAGTTGATGGCGTCCCCGACGTCCGTCCCACCCCGGAACGTCCGGCTGTAACTACCACTATCATTGACAAACTGAGTCTTGTTATCGGTTAGAGCGATATCGAAAGTCTGCTCCCCCGTGTCCCCCCACGAGAACAATGCTGCATTCGCACCGATGTTCGCCCCGAAGTCCACCAGATCCGCGGTTCCAGAGATGAGATTTCGCGACTGAGCGAAGTCTGTGTTATTCACACTGCCCGAGTTGTCGTTCCCAAACCAGATGTCGACCGTGGCAAACTCAAATTGGATATTGGCCACATTTGAGGTGAGCACGT